>NZ_JQKQ01000012.1:18035-195351 GCF_000746135.1 Bacillus sp. UNC322MFChir4.1 | reverse complement strand
GAACTCAAACATAGACACGGGTATGATACGGCATCTTCCTCGGGTCTTATTGGCATGCAAATGCAAGGAGCGATGGCAATATTCGCTGTTAACTTAAAACGAATTATGACATTATTAAAAGGGAAACAGTAACAAAAGTATAGAGAGAAAGGCGACCTTTCGTTCAAAACTGAACGAAAGGTCGCCTTTTTTGTTTTACATATGTTTTATGAGATGAAAAACGGAAGTTTTTCAGTGGCCTCCTTTTTAAGTGGTGTACTTTCTTATTTTATATAAATCCAAATTGAAAAGCTGACATAAATTTAGGAGAGGACGAGAGCGTCTGGCCGCGCATAGAAGCGGTCAGGGCCTTTTCCTGCCACATGCCAAGCTTTAAACAAAAGGAGCAGGTCAGTAGCGGCCTTTTTTAAATCAAATAAGGAATTAAATGTATGAGTTACTTATGTAATATTAAGCAATTTAAAATCAAATTAAAAAATTGTTGAATAATTCATTATTTTCAGTATAATTAACAAGTAACTATAATAACATTTTTAGTTACAAGGGTTATAACATTCAATTTCTAATAGAAGATTCCCCATAACTCCAGTAGTAGAACAAATTTCTTACACCTTTTCAATCAATATCTCCACTAAAATGACTCTATTAAACACACAGGAAAAAGGAAGTGATTAGATGAATCAAATGAATACACTCTCTCTATGGAAAGCGACTGCAAACAACTATGAGAAAGGAAAAACTCTAGTAGGAAATGAAGAGGCGGATGTTGTTATTATTGGCGCTGGTTTCACGGGTCTTTCCTCTGCTTATCATTTACAAAAATTAGGGAAGAATGTCATTGTCTTAGAGCAAGAAACGATCGGATACGGTGCTAGCGGTCGTAACGGTGGGATGGTATTGCCGGGCTTTAAGCCAACGATGCAGCAGCTTGCTAAAAAGTATGGTTCTGATGAGGCGAAACAGCTCAATGATCTCTCTTTGTATAGTATTGAGCTTGTAAAACAAATTATTGATGAACATCAAATCAACTGTGACTTTAGAAATACAGGTCACATTGTAGTGGCATACAAAGCTAAGCATTTTGAAGAATTAAAACTTGAAAGCGATTACTTGAATAAAAATTTTGGGTACGAATCAAGAGTACTTGATCGAAGTCAAATGCATCAAGAGATCGATTCACCAGTTTATCATGGTTGCTTAGTCGACGACTTGAGTTACTCGTTCCATCCATTGAATTATGCAATTGGTTTAGGAGAAGCAGCTAAATCGGTTGGTGCAAGAATCTTTGAACATTCTAAAGCATTATCCATCGATTACGGTCAAAATAGTGTGAAAGTTGAAACGGAAAAAGGTTCTGTTATTGCGAAAGACATTATTATGGCAACGGATGGTTACTCTGGAAAGATCATGAATGAACTAAATAAAGGTGTCCTGCCAATTTCAGCACGTATTATTGCAACTGAACCGCTTCCAGAATCATTGTTGAATACTGTCATTCCTCAAGATCGCATGGTTTTTGATACGAGTAGTTTCCTTTACTATTTCCGTCGTACACCAGATAACCGAATTGTATTTGGCGGTGGCGATATTCGTCCAAATTTAGATGATAGCGTATATCAAAAAGTTTACGATGCGATGGTAAACTTGATGCCGAAACTGGCTGGGAGCAAAATTGACTACCGTTGGGGTGGATTTATCGGGGTTACAATTGATACATTCCCGGTTCTCGGTAGATCCAAAGAAGGTGCATATTTTGCAACAGGTTATACGGGCCACGGGGCATCTCTTTCAACATTGTTTGGTAAGTTATTGGCGGAATGGATTGTTACCGGGAGTGCGGGTGGATATCGATTTGAAAAGGAACGTCTAAAATCATTTCCGTTCCATAACCAGAAAACGATGCTTGTAAATATAGCGCACATTGGTTTCAAACTGCTGGATATTTTTGCGTAAAGGAGAGGTACTTGTGAAAATTAACATGTTCATTGATGGAGAATGGGTAGAAGCGTTATCTGGTTCTAGAAGAAAGGTGATTAATCCTGCAACTGGAGAAGTAATCGCAACATCTGCTGATGGATCAGAAGAGGATGCAAAGGTGGCAATCAAGGCGGCACGCAAAGCGTTTGACAGTGGAGTTTGGTCAGATTTATCAGCCGAAGAAAGAGCTGAATATCTATATAAAATTGCAAATCGTCTAGAAGAGAAGGCGGCTGAAATTGCACGTTTGGAAACTGCAAATAACGGTAAGGTTATTCGTGCGACAACCAATGTGGATATTCCAGTGTCGATTCAATGTTTCCGCTATTATGCGGACTTAATCAAAGGTATGAAAAAAGAATCATACACCCGTGCTGATTCTTCGGAAACAATCATTATTCATGAACCGATTGGTGTTTGTGGGCTTATCGTACCTTGGAACTTCCCGCTTATGTTAGCTGTTTGGCAAATTGCTCCTGCACTTGCTGCAGGGAATACAATCGTAATTAAGCCTGCGGAGGTCACTCCTGTAAGTGTATTCAAATTATTTGAAATTATTGAAGAAGTTGGGATTCCCGCCGGAGTGGCAAACCTTGTATTGGGACCTGGATCAAAGGTTGGGAATGAGCTTGCCGAGAGTCATGATGTTGATAAGGTTGCCTTTACCGGTGGAACAAAAACAGGGCAAAATATTATGCACGCAGCTGCGGGAAATATGAAAAAAATTTCACTTGAACTGGGAGGTAAATCTCCACTTATTGTGTTCGACGATGTGGATTTTGAAACCGCAGTCGATAATGCGATGTTCGGTATTTTTCATAATGCAGGGCAAGTTTGTTCAGCTGCATCTCGTCTGCTTGTACAAGAAACAATTTATGATAAATTTGTTGAAAGACTGGCTGAGCGTGCAAATAAAATTGTAGTCGGCAACGGAGAAAGTGAAGAAATTGAAATGGGAGCCCTCACAAACGAGACTCATATGAATGACGTCTTACATTACATTAAGAGTGGAATCGAAGAAGGTGCAAAATTAGTTTGTGGTGGTAAGCGCTTAACAGAAAATGGGCTTGATCGAGGTTTTTTTGTTGCGCCAACGATCTTTGCTGATGTAAACAATAATATGCGTATTGTTAAAGAGGAGATTTTTGGTCCAGTCCTTGTTGTGCAGAAGTTTAAAGATGAAGAAGATGCAATTCAAAAAGCTAATGATTCCATTTATGGATTAGCTGGCGCTGTATTTACTGAAGATATGGACCGAGCAAAACGTGTCGTTAGTAAATTGCGTGCGGGAATTACTTGGATTAATAGTTATCATCTTGCTTATGTAGACGCTCCTTGGGGGGGATATAAGCAAAGTGGAATCGGCAGTGCATTAGGTAGTGCTGGGCTCGAACACTTTATGGAAACGAAACAAATCAATATTCACCAACATGCTAAACCTGTAGGATGGTATGCGAATTAACTTGGCTTAACTTGCTTTATAAATTATTTTTAGGAGGGTATGTGAATGGAGATAATAGGAAATCATCCCTCACCTAAGAAAGAAAAAGCAGAAATAAAGCAAAAGCAAGTAAAAGATTCAACACTAGGAACCAAAAGTATTCCTTTACTATATTTCCGGTTTGCTTTGGCAGGAATTATGGCGAATGCGATTCTTGGAGTGGTATCAGTTGTCGATGGCTATTTTGTTAGTGGCTTTCAGGAGCTGGAAGTAGAAGGGATTGGGATTGGATTTACGGTCATGGTTATTACCCGTATGCTCGGTGTTCTTTTTGGTATAGGAGCCGGAGCGGTCATTTCACTTCGACTTGGAAAAGGGGAAATTGAAGAAGCTAGGAGTATTATGGGGCAAACTTTATGGTTTACTCTATTTGTCTCTATTTTGCTAGCTGTACTTGGATTAGTCTTTGAAAATCAAATCATGATTTTATTCGGAGCAAGTCAGGATGCACTTCCATATGCGGTGCAATATAGCCGGCTATTGTGGATTTCATTGCCAATAACGATATTGGCGGTTGTATTAAGTATTTTAACCAATATTGATGAAAAGCCTGTATTATCAATGAACAGTTGGTTAATTGCAGCAGTTGTTGCGGGAATTACCGAATGGATTATGGTAGTGAAATATGATATGGGGATGATGGGCTCTTCGTGGGCAAATACAATTTCACAATCGATCCCTGCCTTACTAATCTTTTATTTTTGGTTTGGGAAAACAAAGCTTAAGCCAAAAATAAAAGATATGATGATTAGGCTCAAGACAATTGGTGAGGTGGCTTGGACAGGATTTGCATCTTTTTCGAGTCAATTCATGATGTTTTTTGCAATTATTTTTTTCAATAACTTACTGCTAAGCTACGGTGGTGGGCTACACGTTGCTGCTTTCACCATTCAAAACGGTTATATTACAAATTTGCTCGCCTTAGCAGCACTCGGTGGGATGACGGGACTTCAACCAATCATTAGTTATAATTACGGTGCGGGCAATCTTGATCGTGTTAAACAAGCGATTAAGATTGGACTCATTTTTACGGTTGCTTTCTTTTTGATTGCAACAGCATTATTAATTATTTTTGCAGACCCGATTGTATCATTTTTTTCCGGCGGTAATCCTGAATTACAGAAATTGGGCATTTGGACGACAGTTGTATTCAACTCTTTGTTTATGTTTAATGCAGTTAGCTTGCTTATATCTGGTTATTTCGAATCCCAAGAGAGAAACTGGATCGCAACGTTTATTAACGTTAGCAAAATGTTGTTTTTCTCATTCCCATTCATGTTTATTTTCCCGAAATTCTGGGGTGTAGAAGGTGTATGGTACGCAGGTCCTGCTGCAGAAATTCCAGGCGTTCTCATTGCCATATACTTTATAACAAAAGAGTTCAAACGTTTAAAAGATACGAATGTTAAGACAGCACGTTTATAGAATCTATTCCTTGAACATTACCTATAAGAAAGAGAGAGGATTATCATGTTTTTTGCGAAAAAACTTACAGCAGAAGAAGCGAAACAATTAGGTGTTGACACTTGGGAAGCGTGGGTAGGTGAACCTAATAAAGGAACTTGGCATGTAGAAGAGCAGGAAGTTTTCTATGTGACAGACGGTGAAGTGTTTATTGCTGTTGATGGTGAAAGACATCATATTACAAAGGGCTGGATCGTTTCTTTGGCTAAAGATCTTGTTTGCGAATGGGATTGCCCAGAATTTTTGAAAAAGAACTATAAAATGAACTATGAGATCAATTTGAAATAATGTATAATTAGGCGTGTAATCAATCAGCACAGTTAAATACTTTGTCTAAATATTTGTGGCATATGTCAATTGCTTCCTTACTTCGATTATTAAATTCAGAATATTTAAACAAATAAACTTCAAGGTGATTCAGGATGTATAAAGATCTTTTATAAAAACAAAACCGAGCACGGAATGAATGTTCCATGCTCGGTTTTTAGTTTAATTATTATTATGATTTATTTTTGACTAGGCCGAATAATAATACGTCTACAATAGAAGAGAGTGCTTCCGGTAAAGTAATATTATTTTCCATATAAAAACGTCGATCAAAGACAGAATTTGTGGCATCTATAATCAGCTTTACAGCAAGTGTTGGATTGATTTCAATGATTTCACCTTTCTGTATACCTTCTTCGAGTAACAAACGTAGAGCTTCCCACTCATTCAAAGCATCATTTACTCTTTTCCATTGTTCCGGATAATAGCGTTTCATTTGTTCCAACACATTGAAGTCGTAAAATTCGAAATTAGGTAATACAGTACAAATCTGTTTTATTTTTTCAATCAAGCTTAAAGAGGCATTATTCATAATTTGTTCTGTTTCTTCATCGAACTCTGATAACGATTGATCAATAATTAACTCTAAAATTTCAACTTTTGAAGAAAAATGTTGATAAAGGTATCGTTTGTTTACACCAATCCGGTTTGCTAAATCATCCATTGTAAACTTTAGGCCTTTATCATGAATCTCTTCAATAAAAGCTCTTATAATGCGTTCTCTCATTCCAAGTACCCCTTAAATTAGAAATTTGTTGAAAAGGTTATGTAAACTAAGCTAATCTAATCATTTTTCGCACCTTGAAAATCATTTTTCATCTTTGTCTGTGTCATATTCTCTGTTGAAACATTTCCTTATTGACATATAACATCATTCTTTTTAGTAGGTTGGAAGTAAAAAAACTTCCAATTAAAAACAGAAAGGTACACATCTTCCATAATACAGCAGAACGTCCGGTTCGAAAAGGCACTTATATTCTTAATCCATAATGTAGGATCCTTTTTGTATACATAATTAAAGAATTTTTTTACAAACTAATGTTGTATGTAATTTCAATAAAGGAGGAAGACAGGATGCCAGAACAATATAAAACAAGTCCCAACCCAGATGATCGCAGTGATAACGTTGAGAAATTGCAAGAGGCGGTATATAACACAATTGAAAATATGAACGAAGCAAGAGAAGCTGCAGAGTTTTCAAATGAGAAAGACCGTGCAGCGATCGAGGCGAAAAATGAGCGCCGCATGGAAAGTATTGAAGGAATGCGAAAAGAAATTAAAGAGGAAGCGGCATATCGCAATGATTAGGAGAAGGCTGACAATTGTCAGCCTTTTTTTGTAATGGAAAAGTTTTCGGACAGGAGACGCCAATTTTGCGGGAAAGGTAAGCCGATTTTCCAATAACTAATGCCGCGAATTCCTTGTTCTTTAATTAAATTAAACTTACTTTGAACGGACCTAGCGTCTTCAAACCATACTTCATGTTTCACTCCATTTGCATCGTAATAATTGAAATGAGGAGCTTGGGAAATGAAATCATATTGAATTGGGACATTATGTTTCCGGGCTAGTGAAACAGCAGCAATTGAACTAACTGCTTTTGCAGGAGGATTTCCTGGTTTGAATGGAAGAATCCAATCAAATCCGTATAAGTTTTGCCCCATCATAATTTTACGAGGCGACATTTGTGATTTTGCATATTGAATGACTTGTTTGACAGGACCAATTGGAGATACTGCAAGAGGGGGTCCACCTTGCCATCCCCAGTCGTATGTCATAATGACAACGAAATCAACAATTTCACCTTGTGCTTTATAGTCATGAGCTGCAGCAGGTCCCTTTTGAGTTGAACTTGTTTTTGGGACGAGGGTTGTACTGAGCGTATATCCTTTTGGAAGACGTGTTTTTACTTTGCGTAAAAATTGATTATATGCTTCGCGGTCTGCTGGTGCAAAATTCTCAAAATCAAAGTGAATATCACGCATTCCGTATTTCTGTGCAGTTTGTAAAATGTTTGTAATAAACGTATTTTGAATTGTTTCATTGCGTAAAATAACGCTTGTTAATTCGGGACTAAAACTTCCATTTTCAAGATTTGTAATCACGAGCATTGGGATTGTCTGTCCTTGTTTGGCAATTGAAACGATTTCAGATGTTTGTGTAGGTTCTTTCAGTGTTCCGTCACGTTTTGCTTCAAAGCTAAAGTAGGCCAAATAGGTTAAATATGCATTGACCGCTTTGGTGGAAGCAATTAAGCTTTCCTTAATCGGAATTGTAGAGGGCTGTAAGTAGGCAATCGATTCAATAATTTTCTTTGTCCCTTTTGGTACGTAAAGCTGCTGTCCGACTTGAAGTGCGGATTTTAATGATAAATGATTTACTTTTGCTAGGCTAGCGAGAGGGACGTTGTAGGTTAAGGCAATTTTATATAAGCTATCGCCAGGTTGTACAAAGTAGGTATTTCCTTGTGTATTCACAATTAATGCTTGCCCGATGACGAGTGTTTCAGCTGGATTTAACCCATTATCTTTCACGATGGTTTCTGCTGTTGTTCCGTACTGCTTAGCTAATTTATACACATTATCGCCACTTCGTACAGTTATGATTTGTAGCATATGCTCACTCCTTTAAGGAAAAGATCCGCCGCTTCTATTTTATTTTCATATTCTCTGTATTATGATTAAAGGTGTAGAAAGAAATGCAAGTGAGAAGGAGTTAAAACAATGTTTATAGCAGAACAGGAGGTTGACATCCGTTATGCAGAGACAGATCAAATGGGTGTCGTGTACCACGCAAATTATTTAGTATGGTTAGAACTTGGCCGTACGAAATTAATTCAAGATTTAGGGTTTTCGTATGTTGAAATGGAGAATGATGGGATTGTATCTCCTGTACTTGATTTGCAAATTACATATCGAAAAGCAATGCGTTACGGAGAAAAAGCTATTGTGAAAACATGGGTGGAGTCTGTGAGCCCACTACGTGTTGTATATGGCTATGAAATTTATAATGGAAATGGTGAACGTTGTATTACAGCATTTACAACGAATATTTGTGCTAAAAAAGAAGGTTTTCGTCCAGTGTCATTTAAAAAGTTGTACCCAGAGTGGTATGAGACATACGAGAAGATTAAAAAGCAATGAAAAAACGTGGCGTAGGCCACGTTTTTTTATTTTATATAATGAAATTGCGGGAACTCATCATCAGCGTTAAATGTAACAGATAAGTCATGCCCGTCAAAGAACCATTCATCATCGCCTTCGATAAAGAAAGTAATACCATCTTCTTGAAATTGTACAACAGGAGTAGCTGGATCATCTTTACGAATCCCTAATGAAAGACCTTTTTGAACAGTGCTACATCCACCGTATTGTACGAAAAAGCGAAGACAATCGCCTGTTTGTAAACCAAGCTCGTTTTTATACCAGTTTAGTGCTTCTTTTGATACTGAAATGTTCATCTAGTATTCCTCCAACATAATCGCTTTTCTTTTAGTATAAAAAATAACGCAAAAAGAAGCCATTTATATGCTTTGCGTTCTCTTTTTGCGTTATGTGGGTCACAATCTTATTTGTGTTTTTTTGTTAATTTTGCTTTTGGTTCTGTTTTATTTATAATTCGTCCAATATTTGCACGGTGTCTATAAATAACCATACCAGCTAATAAACACATGGCAACAATGAAGATTTTATCCCCGTTTATAATTGCTGCGATAACAGCAACGACAGCTGCTATCATAGAAGAAAGTGAAACGTATCTCGTCGTAAAGAGTAGGGTAAAAAAGACTACAGCCAATACTAAAAAGGTAAGTGGTGCGTAGCATAATAGTACACCAGCAGAAGTAGCAACTGCTTTTCCGCCGCGGAACTTTGCGAAAATTGGGTAAACATGACCAAGTACCGCAGCTAATCCAAACCAAAGCGGATGAACGTTTAATCCAAAAATGATCGGTAGCGCTGTAGCTAATGTCCCTTTTAAAACATCAGCAATTGTAACAATAAAACCCGCTTTTTTCCCTAACGTACGAAATGTATTCGTTCCTCCTAAATTTCCGCTGCCATGTTCGCGAATATCGATTCCATAACCAATTTTTCCAACAACAAGTGCAAATGGAATCGAGCCAAGTAAATAGGCAACGATAAATAAAAGATATGTAAGCATAAGTTCAGTCTCCTTTATTCAAATGTGTTGATAAAGGGTAAAAAGAGTTTTTCCCGTATATTGTACCATACATTTGTACAGATCACATTTCTTTTTTGTAAGATAAAATTTAACTTGGAAATATAAGGGGAAAGTTCAATAGATCTTAAAAAAACTTTCACAAGAATGTTACATTTATCACAGATCCACTCTTACTATATGTAGTATCATTTCTGTAGTAAATGAACAAGATGTTGTTGGGGGTTAAGGAATGAATCGAGAAATGAACAAAAAAAATGAATATGATGAAAATCTAAAGGAGATTTTTGCGAAAATTATTCATGCAAATGAACAAGATTTAATACAAGAAAATGCGAATGTTGACGGTCGATCTCCAATGGGAATGATGGGGAAATTTGCTTCTGAGAGCGCAAGGTATTATGCGATAGAGCAACTGCTTTCTGAGAAAGTGAAACAAGCAATTGATCAAAATGTTTTATATCCACATGATTTAGACTTTTATGCAACAGGTACGACAACTTGTTCACAAATTCCGTTAGCAGAGATGCTTCAAAACGGGTTTCATACAGGGCATGGACATATGAGACAGCCACAAGATATTAAAAGTGCGTTGGCGCTTTCTTCTATTATTTTTCAAGCGAATCAAAATATGCAACATGGTGGACAATCTTTTGCGCTTTTTGACGTGGATTTGGCGCCATATGTGAGAAAAACGTTTGAACGAAATAAAAAACGTTTAGCAACATATCCATTAACAGCTGAGCAAATAGAAGAGTTTGCGTGGAAAGAAACAGAAAATGATACGTATCAAGCGTGTGAGGCATTTATTCATAATTCCAATAGCATGCATAGCAGAGGCGGGGGGCAAGTTCCGTTTATTTCTATTAATTACGGAACAGATACATCAAAAGAAGGAAGATTATTAATTAAACAATTATTACGAGCGACTCAAGCTGGATTAGGAAAAGGAGAAACACCAATTTTTCCGATTCAAATCTTCAAATTAAAAAAGGGAGTAAATTTTGAAGAGAAAGATCCAAATTATGATTTGTTTGAATTAGCTATAGAAACGACGGCGAAACGATTATTCCCTAATTTTTCATTTTTAGATGCACCATTTAATGCAGCATATTATGATGGGCGTCCTGAAAGTGAAGTGTGTTATATGGGATGTCGTACGCGTGTCATGTCTAATATTCATGGAGAAGAAACTGCGATTGGAAGAGGGAATTTATCGTTTACCTCTATTAACTTAGTGAAATTAGCGTGTATTAGTGGTTCTAAAGAAGCATTTTTTGAAGCATTAAATTATTATCTTGATCTAGGTGTTTGTCAATTGTTGGAAAGGCTTGCTTATCAATCGACGAAAAAAGCAAGAGATTTTCAATTTTTATATTCCCAAGGAGTATGGCGCGGTGGCGAAAAACTGCAACCAGAAGATTCTGTAGCTGAAATTTTAAAACAAGGTACATTAAGTATAGGTTTTATAGGTCTTGCAGAATGTTTAGTTGCTTTGACGGGAAAACATCATGGGGAAGACGTAGAATCTTGGAAGCTTGGTTATGAAATTATCGAATATATGAGAAAGAAAATGGACCAAGCAACAGAGGAACATCAATTGAATTTCTCTTTAATTGCAACTCCGGCAGAAGGATTATCAGGAAAATTTATTAAAAAAGATCGAGCTGAATTTGGAACAATTACAGGTGTAACAGATCATAATTATTATACAAATTCATTCCATATTCCTGTTTATTATTCTATTCATGCCATTGATAAAATTCGTTTAGAAGGACCGTTTCACGCACTTTGTAATGGTGGTCATATTACGTATATTGAGCTTGACGGAGCAGCTATTCATAATCAAAAGGCTTTACAGCAAATTGTAAAGGCAATGGCCCAATATGGTGTAGGATATGGATCCATTAATCACCCGGTCGATCGCTGTAAGTGTTGTGGTTATCATGGGATAATTGGAAATGAATGTCCAAGCTGTGAGAATGCAAATGAACATGACTTTGAAAGAATTCGCCGCATTACTGGATATCTTGTAGGAGACATGTCAAAGTGGAACAGCGCGAAGCGTAGTGAAGAAAAGGAGCGGGTGAAACACTCATGAGAGTAATGAGCATCATTCATGATAGTGTGGTAGATGGGGAAGGATTGCGGACAGTCGTATTTTTTGCGGGCTGTCCGCATCGTTGTTTTGGCTGTCATAATCCACAGTCTTGGAATATTTGTAATGGGACTGAGATGACAAAAGAAGAAATCATAAATGAGATTGAAAAAAATCCCCTTACTGATGTAACATTTTCGGGCGGAGATCCATTTTTTCAAGCCGCTGAAATAAAAGAATTGGCAAAAAACGTGAAAAATTTACAAAAAAATTTATGGATTTACACAGGTTATACGTTTGAAGAGATACAGAATTCGCAAAATAATGATATGATAGAGCTGTTGGACTATGCTGATGTACTAGTAGATGGAAGATTTGAGCTAGAGAGTCGAGATCTCACCTTGCCGTTTCGAGGGAGTTCGAATCAACGTATTATTCGATTGAAAGAGTAAAAGGACGGGATAGGATTGAATAAAACAGTTTTACTTGTTGAAGATGAAAGAAGATTACGAGAAATTGTTAGTGATTATTTTCGTAATGAAGGTTTTGAAGTGATTGAAGCGGAAGATGGAAAGCAAGCATTAGAACTGTTTGCGGAACATTCCGTGGATTTAATTATATTAGATATAATGCTACCAGAAATTGATGGTTGGTCTGTATGTAGACGTGTAAGGAAAGAATCAGCCGTACCGATTATTATGCTAACAGCTCGCTCCGATGAAGATGATACTTTACTTGGTTTTGAATTAGGGGCGGATGAATATGTAACAAAACCGTTTAGTCCGAAGATTTTAGTTGCTCGTGCCAAGACATTACTAAAGCGTGCTGACGGTGCAGTAGGGCAAGTGGAGGAAAATATGCTATCACTTGCTGGTATTGATGTGAATCGTTTATCCCGTACGGTAACAGTTGAAGGGGAAGAAGTAATATTAACACATAAAGAATTTGAACTACTTGTTTATTTGATGGAGAATAAAGGAATTGTATTATCTCGCCAACATTTATTAGATCAGCTTTGGGGATATGATTACTTCGGAGATGATCGCACAGTAGACACGCATATTAAGAAACTTCGAAATAAATTAGGAGATAAAGCGAAGCATATAGGTACAGTCATTCGTGTAGGATATAAATTCGAAGAGTAGAAGTTTGAGCTATTTATCCACCTTTATATTGATTGCATGTACAATCTTTTGTATATGTTTTTACAATGAATATGGTAGTATTTTTTTGTTTGGATTTCACGATGAGTTCACAGAAAGGACACACATCGTGTATATACTGAAAATACGATTTCAGCAGAGAGGGGATAAGTAAATTATGGGATACTATGATCAACCAGAGACAAATGAAACTCGGACGGAGATTGTAAAATCAAAAAGCAAAAAAGGATATTTTTTCACAGGGGTTGTCGGTGCTGTGATCGGTGCTGTGACAATTAGCGTTGCGGCTCCGTATATGCCTTGGGTAAATAACAGTGTCGTTTCACAATCAAAAGTACAGGGAACGGTCGTTCCGGTTGTAAATAAGACAAAAGGTGAAACAGATCTTCCTGGTATGATTGAGGGAGCGAAAGAAGTAGTTGTCGGTGTAATTAACTTTCAAAAAAGTGTAGATCCATTTTCTGCCGATCCACAAGGGCAAGAATCTGAGGCAGGATCAGGATCAGGTGTGATTTATAAAAAAGTTGGAAATAAGGCGCTGGTTGTAACGAATAACCACGTTGTTGACGGTGCAAATAAATTAGAAGTAAAGTTAAGTAATGGAACAAAGGTTGAAGCAAAATTAGTAGGAAAAGATCCATGGCTAGATCTAGCTGTCGTTGAGATTGATGGGAAAAATATTAATAAAGTTGCCACTCTAGGAAATTCAGATAAAATCCGTGCGGGAGAATCTGCAATTGCAATTGGTAACCCACTTGGCTTTGATGGCAGTGTAACAGAAGGGATTATCAGCAGTAAAGACCGCGAAATTCCAGTTGATATTAATGGGGATAAACGCCCTGATTGGCAAGCACAAGTAATTCAAACGGATGCAGCAATTAACCCAGGGAATAGCGGCGGTGCACTATTTAACCAAAATGGTGAAGTAATCGGTATTAACTCTAGTAAAATTGCACAGCAAGAAGTAGAAGGAATTGGCTTTGCAATTCCGGTTAATGTCGCAAAACCAGTCATTGATGCACTTGAAAAATACGGTGAAGTAAAACGCCCTGTTATGGGTGTTGGAGTAAGGGGTCTTGAAGAAATTCCAAGCTATGCATTAAGTCAATTAAAATTACCGAAAGATATTACAGGTGGGGTTCTGTTAGCGCAGGTTGAACCAGCATCACCAGCAGAAAAAGCAGGATTGCAAAAATATGATATTGTTGTTGGCTTTGATGACCAAAAAATAGAAAATGCAGTGCAATTCCGTAAGTACTTATACGAGAAGAAAAAAGTTGGCGATAAAATCGAAGTAACAGCGTATCGTAATGGTGAGAAAATAAAGAAAACAGTTACGTTAGCTGCTACTACTAACTCGAATTAATAAAGAAAGTCTCTTTCATGTTGAAAGAGACTTTCTTTATCGGCTATACTAAATGAACAGGAGGGATTACATATGACAATTGAAAATCCAACTCGTACGGAAATTGGAGAGATTTTGAAAAATAGTAAGACGATTGCAGTTGTTGGATTATCTGATAATCCAGAGCGTACTTCTTATATGGTGTCAAAAGCGATGCAAGATGCGGGATACCGTATTATTCCTGTTAACCCAACGGTAGATACTGTATTGGGAGAAAAAGCGGTAAAATCGCTAACTGAAATAAATGAGCCTGTTGATATAGTCAATGTATTTCGTCGTTCAGAGTTTTTAATGGATGTTGCAAAAGAGTTTGTTCAGATTGAAGCGGGTACATTTTGGACACAATTAGGTTTACAAGACGAAGAAACATATCATTTTTTGGAAGAAAAAGGCTATACTGTCATTATGAATCGCTGCATTAAAGTTGAGCATGCAATGACAAGGTAAAGTGAAACTTTAATCAGTGGAAAGCTTTATCTCCCGCTGATTATCAGCCCACACCAATCGGGCTTTATCCCCCATCTAACTTTTTAAGAAAAGTGGAAGCGGCTTGCTCAGAATCGCAGGATGCCTACGCACAAGGCAGAGAGGCGCTTTTACCTCGTCTGAGGGGGCGAAATGACCGGAGATTCTAGCTGCTAGAGCTGGACAACAAAGAAATGTGGAACTGGACAATGCTTTCGTCTAATCTTGAGGTGGGGGTATTACTGCCCGCGAATAGCGGGATAAGTCTTATTTGTGAAATTTATTAGGTTCCTATTCATATAATAAGGAAAAGAAGATGGACGAGGTGTTCATCATGAAGTTTTTAAAGGTTGTTTATGGGGATTGCTGCTTGTCACTCCATTTTGGATGATTATCATTTTGTTGATTATAAAATGGTGGAAGATGTAGTTGTTTTGGAATACATATCCATGTTTCGTTTGACAAACAATTACTTTTCTGAAATAGTAGCGTAGAGGAATCCTTGTGACAAACAAGGATTTTTCTTATGAAAATAGTATATAAAAGACATAACGTGACTTGCCAAAAGTAAGGAAAAGGCGTTATTCTATAATAAGAAACATACGTTCTGATTTTTGGATAGGAAGGGGCAAGGAGTTTGGCTAAGCGTCAGTTTCAATATGATGAAGATGCAATTCAAGTGCTAGAGGGGCTTGAAGCCGTTCGAAAACGACCGGGTATGTATATCGGGAGTACGGATAGCCGTGGATTACATCATTTAGTATATGAGATCGTAGATAATTCAGTTGATGAAGCGTTAGCGGGATTTGGCGATGAAATTAAAGTGATCATACATAAAGATAATAGTATAAGTGTAGTAGATAAAGGGCGGGGTATGCCGACAGGAATGCATAAGCTTGGAAAGCCTACACCAGAAGTTATTTTAACTGTACTTCATGCTGGTGGTAAATTTGGACAAGGCGGTTATAAAACAAGTGGTGGATTACACGGTGTTGGTGCCTCCGTTGTAAATGCACTGTCTGAATGGCTTGTTGTTACAATTAAACGAGATGGTTATGTATATGAACAGCGCTTTGAAAATGGTGGTGTTCCGGCTACGACACTTGAGAAGATTGGGAAAGCGAAAGATACTGGGACAACTATTCATTTTAAACCAGATCGAACAATTTTTAGCACAACGAATTATAACTATGAAACGTTATGCGAAAGATTACGTGAATCAGCATTTTTATTAAAAGGTATGAAAATTGTTCTTCAAGATAAACGTAACGATTTGGAAGACGTTTTTCATTATGAAACAGGAATTGAAGCGTTTGTTTCATATCTAAATGAAGAGAAAGATTCTTTACATCCGGTTGTATATTTTACTGGAGAACAAAATGGTATTGAAGCAGAATTAGCTTTTCAATTTAATGATGGGTATTCGGAGAACATTCTTTCCTTTGTAAATAATGTACGTACGAAAGATGGCGGTACGCACGAAGCAGGGTTTAAAACAGCGATGACTCGTGTTTTTAATGAGTATGCGCGCAAAGTTTCTTTGTTAAAAGAGAAAGATAAAAATTTAGAAGGAACGGATATTCGTGAAGGATTAGCTGCAATTGTTTCCATTCGTGTTCCTGAAGAGTTGCTTCAATTTGAAGGGCAAACGAAAGGGAAGCTTGGAACAAGTGAAGGACGTTCAGCCGTTGATGCTGTTGTATCAGAGCATTTAGCGTATTTTTTAGAAGAAAATCCAGACGTGGCAACGCTTCTTGTGAAAAAAGCAGTCAAAGCAGCGCAGGCGCGTGAGGCAGCAAGAAAAGCGCGTGAAGAAGCACGAAGCGGTAAGAAGAAAAAACGCTCAGAAGGAACATTAAGTGGTAAGCTGACACCAGCACAATCACGTAATCCGCAAAAGAACGAGCTTTATTTAGTGGAGGGCGATTCTGCAGGTGGTTCAGCAAAGCAAGGACGTGATCGTCGTTTCCAAGCTGTTCTACCACTTCGCGGAAAAGTAATTAATACAGAGAAAGCGAAACTAGCGGATATTTTCAAAAATGAAGAGATTAACACGATTATTTATGCGATTGGCGGCGGTGTTGGAACAGAATTTTCAGTTGAAGATATCAATTATGACAAAATTGTTATTATGACCGATGCGGATACAGATGGAGCGCACATTCAAGTTCTGCTATTAACTTTCTTCTATCGTTATATGAAGCCACTTATTGAATCGGGGAAAATATTCATTGCCCTTCCTCCTTTATATAAAGTAAGTAAAGGGACAGGAAAGAAAGAAGTCATTGAATATGCTTGGTCAGATGAAGAGTTAGATGGCACGATAAAAAAGGTTGGTAAAGGTTATACAATTCAGCGTTATAAAGGTCTTGGTGAAATGAATGCAGATCAATTATGGGAAACAACGATGAATCCAGAGACACGCACATTAATTCGCGTGAAAATTGATGATGCTGCAAGAGCAGAACGACGCGTGACAACATTGATGGGTGATAAAGTAGAGCCTCGTCGTAAATGGATTGAACGCAATGTTCAGTTTGGTATGCAAGAAGAAGGCAATATTCTAGAAAATGAAATGATTATGGCAACGGAGGTGGAATAACATGCAGGCAGAGAAGTTTCATGACCTCCCGCTTGAAGATGTGCTCGGCGATCGCTTTGCACGTTATAGTAAATATATTATTCAAGATCGTGCGCTTCCAGATGCGCGCGACGGTTTAAAACCAGTGCAACGCCGCATTTTATATTCCATGTATGTGGAAGGAAATGTTCACGATAAACCATTTCGTAAATCCGCAAAAACAGTTGGTAACGTAATTGGTAACTATCATCCCCACGGTGATTCTTCCGTGTATGAAGCAATGGTGCGTTTAAGTCAAGATTGGAAAGTACGAAACGTATTAGTTGAAATGCATGGAAATAATGGTAGTGTCGATGGTGATCCGGCGGCAGCAATGCGTTATACAGAAGCTCGTTTATCACCGATTGCGTCTGAGTTATTGCGTGATATTGATAAAGAAACAGTGGAATTTGTTTCAAACTTTGATGATACAAGTGAAGAGCCAGTTGTATTACCAGCTATGTTTCCCAACCTTTTAGTGAACGGATCTACGGGAATTTCAGCTGGTTATGCAACTGAAATTCCACCGCATCATCTTGGCGAAGTTATTGATGCGACGATGATGCGCATTGATAAACCAAACTGTAATGTGGATGAATTATTAACGGTCATTAAAGGACCAGATTTCCCAACAGGCGGAATTATTCAAGGCCTTGATGGTATTAAGAAGGCGTATGAAACAGGAAAAGGAAAAATCATCATTCGCGGAAAAGCTGAAGTGGAAACAATTCGCGGTGGAAAGCAGCAAATTGTTATTACAGAAATTCCTTATGAAGTAAACAAAGCGAATCTTGTTAAGAAAATGGATGAACTTCGTTTAGATAAGAAATTAGATGGAATTGCTGAAGTGCGTGACGAAACAGATCGTACAGGTCTGCGAATTGTTATTGAATTGAAAAAAGATGCAAATGCAGAAGGTATTTTAAATTATTTATATAAAAATACAGAACTACAAATACCATACAATTTCAATATGGTAGCGATTTATAATCGCCGTCCAACCTTGATGACACTTCCGAAAATTTTAGATTCTTATATTGGGCATCAGAAGGAAGTCGTAACAAGGCGCTCACAGTACGAACTAAACAAGGCAGAGAAACGTCAACACGTTGTTGAAGGTTTAATGAAGGCCCTCTCTATTTTAGATGAAGTCATTGCGACAATTCGTACTTCAAAGGATAAGCGTGATGCAAAAGATAACTTAATTGCAAAATTCTCATTTACAGAAGTACAAGCAGAAGCAATTGTGTCGCTTCAATTGTATCGTTTAACAAACACAGATATTACAGCTCTTGAAAAAGAGGCTGAAGAATTACAGCAGAAAATTTCAGAGTTACAAGCTATTCTTCAAAGTGAGAAGAAGCTTCTTCAGGTCATTAAAACAGATTTGAAGAGGGTTAAGAAAACGTTTAGTAACGATCGTCGTTCTGTGATTGAAGAAGAAATTGAAGAAATTAAGATTGATGTGGAAGTCATGATTCCACAAGAAGATGTGATTGTGACAGTAACGAAGGAAGGTTATGTAAAGCGTACAAGTTGGCGATCTCATAATGCTTCCAATGGAAAAGACTTCGGTATGAAAGAAGGCGACTTATTATTAGATCGCTTTGATACGAATACGACGGAAACCATTCTTTTATTTACAAACAAAGGGAATTATATTTATCTTCCAGTATACGAAATGCCAGATATTCGATGGAAAGATTTAGGACAGCACGTTGCGAATATCGTTTCGTTAGACCGTGATGAAACGCTCGTCTTTGCAACTGTTGTTCCGAATTTTGAGGAAGAAAAGCGATTTATTATGTTTGTCACTAGAAATGGCATGATTAAGAAAACAGAATTGAATCAATATAAAGTGCAGCGTTATTCACGTGCATTTGTCGCGGTTAATTTAAAGAAAAATGATGAAGTCGTCGATATTTTTGTTACAGATGGAACGAAAGATATTCTACTTACAACACATGGTGCCTATGCACTTATTTTCAATGAAGAAGAAGTAAGCCCAGTTGGTGTGAGGGCAGCTGGTGTGAAAGGAATGAATGTGAAGGAAGATGACTACGTTGTATGCGGTCTTCCCGTTAATTCTGAAAAAGACGCGCTCGTTCTCATTACACAGCGGGGGGCAGTAAAACGATTAAAAGCAGCAGAAATTGAAAAATCAACAAGAGCAAAGCGTGGTCTTGTTATCTTTAAAGAATTGAAAAAGAATCCATATCGAATTGTCGGTGTGGAAATTGTTCGAAATGATGAAGTAGTTTGTATGCGGACAGAAAAACAAGTAATAGAACAAATAGATCCGCAAACACTTCGGAATAAAGATCGTTATAGTAACGGAAGTTTGTTAATAGATGTAAGCGATGTTGGTCATGTTGTGGAAACGTGGCCGCAGAAAAAAGAATAGTAAGAAAAACCCCGATTCTCTATAGGAGTCGGGTTTTTTTGTCTGAATTTGTCTGAGGAATGGTGTTGTACAAATTAGACACTTCTATTATTATTTAACTAAATATTTTAAATCTTCAGAAAAAATGACGGAGGTATATGATGATAAAAAAGAAGAACTTTGCTTTGGTTCTTTCGGCGGTATGTATGTTTGGTTTATTGACAGGATGCGGCAATAAAACAAATGGTAATACTGATACAACAAGTACGGGATCTGGGAATGGAAAGGTCATAAAAATTGCGACGCAATCACCGCTCTCTGGTGGGTCTGCAACGCAGGGAGAAGCAATTAAACTTGGTGCACAATTGAAAATAGAAGAACAAAAAGAAGAGTTTAAAAAGTTAGGTTATGAACTACAGCTTGTGCCATATGATGATCAAGCTGATCCGAAAAAAGGTGTTGCGAACGCACAAATTATTGGTGCTGATAAAGAAATACTCGGTGTCGTTGGACATATGAATTCAGGCGTTGCAATTCCATCGTCTGAAGTGTATGAGAAAAACAATGTTGTTATGGTATCGCCTACAAATACTGCTGTTGAAGTAACGGATCGTAATTTGAAAGCAGTAAATCGTATATGTACAAGAGATGATTTTCAAGGTCCTGCTGGGGCGGCGTTTGCGCTACAAACACTGAAGGCGAAGAGCGTTTTTATTATTGATGATAAAACAGCTTATGGAACAGGTTTAGCAAAAGCGTTTAAAACAGAAGTTGAAAAATTAGGTGGAACGATTGCAGGTTATGAATCCATTACGGTAGGAGAAAAAGATTTTAACGGTGTATTAAATAAAGTACTCGCAAAAAAACCAGATTTAATTTTCTTTGGTGGTCTATATGCAGAAGGTGGACTGTTAGTGAAGCAAGCGCGTGAAAAAGGTCTTACGATTCCGTTTATGGGCGGTGATGGTATGGATTCAGCAACGATGGTAGAAATTGCGGGTACCTCTATTGAAAACACATATTACACGTCTATCGCTGCTGATCCGAAAACAACGGAAAAAGGAAAGAAATTTGCAGATAATTATAAGAGTAAATTTAATAAAGAGGTAGAAGGATATTCAGCTTATGGGTATGATGCTGCGGGTGTACTATTGCAAGGGATGAAAGATGCGATTAAAACAAATAACAATAAAATGCCAACAAGGGAACAAGTACGCGATGTTGTTCGAAAAACAAATAATTTTGAAGGAGCGGTAACAAAAGTAGGGTTTGATAGCAAAGGTGATAATAAGTTTGCAAAAGTATATATTTATAAATTTGCAGAGCAAAAATATCCAGGAAGACAAGAAGGAGAAGTAGAGAAGAAGTAAAGTGATATGGGTACGGTACTTATGTTCCGTACCTTTTTTAGAGAAAAATAAAAGGGAGGAATTTTAATGTTTGGAGAAATAATGCATACACTTCCTCAAGTGCTAATTGACGGATTAACACTTGGTGCAGTGTACGCAGTTATTGCGTTAGGATATACGATGGTATATGGGATATTAGAACTTATCAATTTTGCTCATGGAGAAATTTTTATGATGGGTGCTTTTATTGGCACAACAATTTTCCTTATCTTTATGGGGTTTGGCCTAATGACGGTTATGCCAGCTTTGCTAGCGTTGTTACTTGTTTTAGTTGCAACATCTCTTATCACGGGTTTTCTTGGGATGGGGATAGAAAGGGTTGCGTATCGACCGCTTCGAAAAGCACCGAAACTTATTACGTTAATCACAGCAATTGGTGTATCTTTTCTACTGCAAGATATCGTTCGCTTTATCGCTGAATTAAAAAAAGGAAATTACATTATAACAGGTCCCACTTTATTTAATGATCAAATTACACTACAGGCTTCAGCAATTCTGTCTATTTTTAATAACGCCAAGCTTAAAAGCTCTTCACTTATTCTCCTCGTACTTGCGGTTATAATGATGCTCTCTTTAGACTTTTTCGTCAATAAAACAAAGTGGGGAATGGCGATGCGTGCTGTTGCGCAAGATCGTGAAACTGCTTCATTAATGTCGGTAAATGTGAATAAAGTAATTTCTCTTACGTTTTTTATCGGTTCCGCACTCGGCGGAGCAACAGGTGTCCTGTTTGCTGTCCAATATGGAACAATAGATCCGTACATTGGCTTTATTTTAGGCCTAAAAGCTTTTACGGCAGCTGTATTAGGGGGCATTGGTAATATTCGAGGTGCAATGGTAGGCGGTATATTGCTTGGACTGCTAGAAATGTTTGCGGCTGCAAATTTATCCATTATATCTTCTGGAATATTGGGAGCTGAATATAAAGATGTATTTGCGTTTGGAATTCTTATTCTCGTATTGATTTTTAAACCAGAAGGAATTTTCGGCAAAGCAGTTGCCGAGAAAGTGTAGGTGATGATCATGAAAAACTGGTTCGAAACGATAAGGGAAAATACGAAGATGCAACTTATACTATTAGTCCTTTATATAGGGATTACTGCTGCAAGTTTATATTTTGCCCAAAAGTCAGTAACAGCATTTCTACTACTACTATTGTCTCTTTTATTATTGTATTTTACAAATTTTCATAGTAAATGGAAATGGTTAATAGGGCTATTTGTATTAGTAATATTGCTTCCATTTACAGCAAGTGGCGGTCCTGCTTATCAATCTTATATGGAAGTGGCAACATTAGTTGGAATTTATATTGCAATGGCGCTCGGGTTAAATATTGTTGTTGGCTTTGCGGGATTACTAGATTTAGGATTTGTTGCTTTTTTTGCAATAGGAGCCTACACATACGGTATTTTTGCGACAGCTCAAGCAAATAACTTTATGCCATTTGGTCAATATCCACTGTCAGGAGAAAGTTTTTGGATTTTCATTTTGCTAGGCGGTTTTATTGCAGCAGTATTTGGAGTCTTACTTGGTATCCCGGTTTTACGTGTGAAAGGTGATTACTTAGCGATTGTGACACTTGGGTTTGGGGAGATTATCCGGATTATCTTTAATAATTTAGATAAACCGGTTAATATTACAAACGGTGCAATGGGCTTATCTTCCGTAAAACCACCTTCCTTATTTGGGTTTACATTTTTACAATCAAGTCAAGTGTACTACATTGTACTCGGTATTTTATTACTCGTAATTTTTATTGTAAAACGGCTAGAGTTCTCGAGAGTAGGCCGTTCTTGGAAGGCGGTTCGTGAAAATGAAATTGCCGCTCAAGCGATGGGAATTCCACTTGTGAAAACAAAGTTGTTAGCATTCGCAATCGGTGCATCATTTTCAGGAATGATGGGTGTTGTTTTTGCTGCGAAACAAACTTTTGTCGATCCAACAAGTTTTACATTACTAGAGTCGATTACCATTCTTGTTATGGTATTGCTTGGTGGTATGGGGAGTGTACCTGGTGTTATTTTAGGAGCAGCTGTTATGACAATTTTAAATTTACAAGTACTTACTGAATTAACAAACTGGCTAAACCAATTAAACTTAAGTGGAGCGGTTACAATTCCGGATGCACTATCTCCAGCTAAAATGCAACGTTTCATCTTTGGTGGAATCTTAATTTTATTTGCTTTGTATCGACCGCAAGGACTTATACCTGCGAAAAATCGGAAATTTAACGAAGAGCAATTGAAAATAGATAGGATAAAACAAGTCGAATCGAAAACACAAAAAGATAATGTATTTGGAGCCTAGGGGTGAGAATATGACGATTTTAACAGTGCGAAATATTACAAAACGTTTTGGTGGGCTCGTTGCAGTAAAAAGTGTTGATATGAAAGTGAAAAAAGGATCCATTACAGCTGTAATTGGACCGAATGGAGCAGGGAAAACGACGTTCTTTAATATGGTAACAGGCGTGTATAAACCAGATGAAGGTGACATTCTACTTGGAGAAGAGAAGATAGCTGGTTTGAAACCGCATGATATTTCAAAACATGGTATTGCTCGTACGTTTCAAAATATTCGTCTTTTTAACAATATGACGGTGCTTGAAAATGTAATGGTTGGACTACACAATCATTTGGAAAGTAATCTTTTTGGGATTCTGTTACATTTGCCAGGAGTAAAGAGAGAAGAAGAACGAGCGCAGCAAAAAGCATATGAGCTTCTAGATTATGTTGGATTAGCTCACTTGTTAAATGAGGAAGCGCAAAATTTACCGTACGGGGCACAGCGGCGCCTTGAAATTGCAAGGGCGCTTGCAGCGAAACCGCAAGTATTGCTACTCGATGAGCCAGCAGCCGGAATGAATCCAAAAGAAACAAAGGAATTAACAGCTCTTATTTATCGTATGCGTGAAGAGCTAGATATAACAATTGTATTGATTGAACATGATATGAAACTTGTCATGGAGATTTCTGAGCATATCATTGTATTAGATCACGGGGGAAAAATTGCAGAAGGAAGACCAGAAGATATTCGAAGCAATCCAAAAGTTATCGAAGCGTATTTAGGAAAAAGCGCAGTGTTAGAGAAGTAATGCGGAATAAAAGGGAGGGGAGTAATTTGCTAGAGCTTACAAATATAAATGCGTATTATGGTGGCATTCACGCGTTAAAAGGCATTAATATTTCTGTAGGAAAAGGTGAAATTGTTACGCTTATTGGATGTAACGGGGCAGGGAAATCAACGACATTAAAGACGATTAGTGGCCTTGTTATACCGAAGTCAGGAGAAATTTCGTTTGAGGGGAAACAAATTACGAAACAATCTCCGCACGTAACAGCTTTATCCGGAATTGCTCATGTACCAGAGGGAAGACGTATTTTTTCACGCCTCACCGTCAAAGAAAATTTGGAGATGGGAGCATTTTCAGTAAAGGATAAAAGAATAGTGAATGAACGGATGGAGCGTACTTTTCACTATTTTCCAAAGCTGAAAGAGCGGCTAGAGCAAAAGGGCGGCACGATGAGTGGTGGTGAACAGCAAATGCTTGCAATTGGACGTGCGCTAATGAGTGGGCCTCATTTACTTATGCTAGATGAACCTTCAATGGGACTGGCGCCAATTATTGTTGAGCAAATCTTTGAAATTATTTCAGAGCTCAATAAAGAAGGAATGACAATTCTACTTGTTGAACAAAATGCGTTTCAAGCGTTGCAAATTGCGCATCGGGGATATGTGATTCAGACCGGAGAAATTAAAATGGTAGGAGAAGGAAAATCATTGATGCATAATGAATTTGTGAAAGAAGCGTATTTAGCATAGGATGAGGGCTGTCCTAAGTAGGGCAGCTTTTTTGTATGTTAATCTATATAAATTCATTATAATGTTTCGACATCTTTGTCTAGCTCTTCTTCCAAGGCATGGCAGATGCTCTGGCCCGTCTAAAAAGAAAGAGGTTTTTTATGTCGATTTTTAAATTTGTGCTTATATATTACCATTATAAAAAGCAAAACATTATGTAGAAAAAAGATAAGTTGATATAATAAAATTTCATTATATTCCATACATAATTTGGAGGGGTTTTATGAACAAAATAGGTGTTGGTATTGTAGGTTATGGTTTTTCTAGTACAACCTTCCATATTCCGCTGCTACAAACAATCGAAGACTACGAAATTCGTGCGATTGTTTCTTCACAAGAAGAGAAAGTAAAAGCATCATTACCACATGTTGAAGTTGTGACAACAATTGACGAGCTTATTATGCAAGAGAACATTGATCTTATTATCATTACATCTCCTAACACAACGCACTTTGAATATGCAAAAAAAGCAATTCTCTGCGGTAAACATGTTGTCGTTGAAAAGCCTTTTGTCGTATCTGTTGAAGAAGGAGAAGAATTGATAAAGCTGGCAAAGCGGCATGACGTTGTGTTAAGTGTCTATCATAACCGCCGCTTGGATAACGATTTCAGAACGGTTCAAAAACTATTACAAGATGATACAATTGGTAAAGTTTATACATATGAAGCTCATTTTGATAGATTTCGTCCGAATGTTCGCGATCGTTGGCGGGAACATGATTTGCCAGGATCAGGAATTTTGTTTGATTTAGGTTCACATCTCATTGATCAAGCATTACATCTATTTGGAATGCCGAGAGCAGTTTATGCAGATGTTATCAATCAGCGTCCTGGATCGCAAATAGATGATTATTTTCATATTATTCTTCATTATGAAGAAATGCGTGTTATCCTTCATAGCAGTAGTCATGTTAAATATGCAGGTCCTCATTTTAGCATTCACGGAGAAAAAGGCTCGATTGTAAAATATGGAATGGATTCCCAAGAAGGGCAACTAAAGGTAGGAATGAAACCTGGTGACGTGGACTATGGAGTAGATGCTATACATATGTATACTGTTCTTTCTACAGAGGAACAAGAAATTCGCATTCCAACAGAAATAGGGTGTTATGAGACCTATTATAAAGGTGTGCGAGATGCGATAATGAAACAAGAAATGCCACCTGTTACTGCTGAGGAAGCTCTAAATGTCATTCGTGTTATTACAGCTTGTTTACAAAGTAATCAGCAAGGAATTAAAGTGAAATGGTAGAGTCAGTGTATGTACTGACTCTTTTTGTGTGTTAGCAAATCATGTCGGAATTATACGAGAAAACACTAACGATTTTTATTGTACACCCTTTATGTATAGATTAGTATTTTAAATATTAAAAATATTATGAAATATTAGGGGGAGTACTGTGAAGAAAAAGATATCGTATTTGTTATCAAGTGTTTTATTAGCGGGAATGCTGGCAGGGTGTACGAGTAAAGGAAATGATAATTCAGCTACTACGAAAAATGAAGAAAAGACAAGTAAAGTAATTAAAATTGCTTCAGAATCTCCTCTTTCTGGTGGGTCAGCTGCGTTTGGAGAATCCATTAAGCTTGGAACGCAGCTTGCAGTAGATAAACAAAAAGCTGAGTTTAAAAAACTAGGTTTTGAATTGCAATTTGTGCCGCAAGATGATCAAGGTGACTCGAAAAAAGGGGTTGCCAATGCTCAGTCTGTCGCAGCTGATAAAGAAGTATTAGGCGTTGTCGGACATTTAATGTCAGGTGTATCTATTGCAGCTTCTGAAACATATGAGAAGGCAAATCTTGTTATGGTATCGCCATCAAGTACGGCAGTTGACTTAACAGAGCGTGGATTAAAGACTGTTGCACGCCTTGTTGCAAGAGATGATTTCCAAGGTCCAGCAGCGGCGAAATTTGCACTTGAAACAGTAAAAGCAAAGAATATTTTTGTAATTCAAGATAAAACGGCGTACGGTACAGGGTTAGCCGATGCATTTAAAAAAGAAGCAGAAAAGCTAGGTGCAAAGATTGTCGGCTATGAAGGGATAACGGTAGGTGAGAAAGATTTTAGTGGTGTGTTGAACCAAGTTGTCGCGAAAAAGCCAGACATTGTGTATTTTGGTGGTATGTATTCAGAAGGATCTGTTTTAGTAAAACAAGCACGTGAAAAAGGAGTTACAGCGCCAATTATGGGCGGTGACGGTATTGACTCTCCAACAATGGCAGAAGTTGCAAAAGACGGATTAAAAGATACGTATTATACAACAGTAGCGACAGCACCAACAGCAACAGAGAAAGGGAAAACATTTGTAACAGAATATAAAGAGAAATTCAAAAAAGATGTGGAAGCATACTCTGCATATGGATATGATTCAGCTGGCGTAATTTTACAAGGAATTAAAGATGCTATTAAGAAAAATGATGGCAAGTATCCAACACGTGAACAAGTACGCGATGCGGTTCGGGCTATAAAAGAATATGATGGTGTTATTACGAAAGTTGCTTTCGATGAGAAAGGTGATAACAAATTTGCTAAAGTTTACATTTATAAGTATGAAGGTGCGAAATATCCAGGGAAGCAAAAAGGAGAGGTAAGTAAATAATGGAAAAACCCGGCATTTGCCGGGTTTTTAAATGCAAAAGAATTTAATATCATCCAAATGATTGTTTTATACGAGTTTAACAAAGTAGTAATAAATAAAAGAATTATAGCATTCATATAGTGAGGGGGCTTTTTCTTGGGGGATCTCATAGAATGATTAATTACTGTAATAAAATATTTTTTGACTTTTCAGATAATAATACTTTACAAAAGGAAATAAAATAGTAGAATGTTAATTAATATAAATTTTCTGATAATTTAACAGGAATATAAAGCTATCAGAAAATTTCCTACTAGTTAGTAGCGTACATAAAAATTAGGGGGATAAAAAATGAAAAAGATAAAAAAAATCACAGCTGTAGTAGCACCAGTATTAGCGGTGAGTGTGGCACTAACAGCATGTTCTGGGTCGGGGGACAAAAGAGGAAGTACAGAGCCAAAAAATGAAAAAAAACAAACAGAGGGTAAGCTGGCAGCAAAACAAGTGTTAAGTTTAGTAGAAACACAAGAGATTCCAACTATGGACTCTTCTAAAGCGACTGACGCAGTGTCTTTCCTTGCTTTAAATAACGTAATGGAAGGGTTATATCGTCTTGATAAAGACCAAAAACCAACTCCAGGTGTGGCAGAATCATATAAAAAGAGCGATGATGGTAAAAAATATACATTTAAACTACGTAAAGATGCAAAATGGTCAAATGGAGACCCTGTAACAGCAAAAGATTTCGTTTTTGCATGGCAACGTCTATTAGATCCAAAAACGGCAGCTGAATATGCATTCATTATGTATGATTTGAAAAATGCTCAAGCAATAAACGAAGGGAAACAACCAGCTGATTCTTTAGGTGTAAAAGCTGTTGATGACAATACATTAGAAGTCGAGTTAGACAATCCTGTTCCGTATTTCATTCAATTAACAACATTTGGCTCTTTCTATCCGTTAAATGAAAAATTTGTAAAAGAAAAAGGTGGTAAATACGGTTTAGAAGCAGACACGTTAGTGTACAACGGTCCATTCGCTATGACAGAATGGAAGCATGAACAAGGCTGGAAGCTGAAGAAAAATGATCAATATTGGGATAAGAAAACAGTTAAGTTAGAAGAAATTAACTTCAGCGTTGTAAAAGAATTATCAACCCGTGTTAACTTATACGAAAGCGGTGAGATTGATCGCGTAGGTTTAAGTGCTGAATATGTAGATAAATTTAAATCGAGAAAAGATGAATTTGGATCTTATGTAGAGGCATCTACTTTCTTTCTACGATTAAATCAAAAACGAATGAAAGAACAAGATACACCTTTAAAAAATAAAAAGATTCGTCAAGCGATTGCAAAAGGGTTTGATAAGAAGGCATTGGCAAATGTAATTTTAAATAACGGTTCTATACCAGCAAATTCCCTTGTACCATCTGACTTTGTAAAAGGTCCAGATGAGAAAGACTTCCGTAAAGAGAACGGTGATATAAAATCCGTAACATTTGATGCGAAAGAAGCAAAAAAACTTTGGGATGAAGCGAAAAAAGAATTAGGAAAGGATGAACTTACGCTAGAATTATTAAACTTTGATGACGACAATTCGAAAAAACTTGGTGAGTACTTAAAAGAGCAGTTAGAGAAAAACTTACCAGGTTTGAAAATTAACTTAAAAAATCAACCTTTTAAACAAAAATTAAAATTAGAAACCGCACAAGACTATGATATTTCTTTTGGTGGTTGGGGTCCTGACTATGCAGATCCAATGACATTTATCGATATGTTTGAAACAACAAACTCTCATAATGAAATGAGTTATTCAAATAAAGAGTATGATGGGATTGTTAAAAAAGGAAAAACAGACTTATTAACTCAACCGAAAACTCGTTGGGAACAACTTGCAAAGGCAGAGAAGATATTGCTTGATGAGGCTGCAATTGCCCCAATTTACCAACGTGGCGCTTCCTTCGTACAACGCCCAACTGTACACAATATTTACAAGCATAATGTTGGCGGCGATTTCAGTTATAAATGGACATATATCACTGAAAAAGAAGGTAAATAATCATGTAAAAAGAGGATGCGATATCGCATCCTCTTTTCTCAGTGCACATTTTGAGGTGTGATGAATACATATGCAACATGAAATGGAAGGTTCACTATATTTCATGAAATAATTATAAATATTACTGTAAAAAAATAATTTTTTGATTTTTTTTAATAATAAAACTTTACAAAATAGAGAAAAATAGTAGAATGTTAATTAGAAGAAATTTTCTGGCAACTATACAGAAATATAAAGTTGTCAAAAATACCTCAAAGTTAGTATCACACATAATAATTAGGGAGGGTAAAAAATGAAAAAAAAGATGAAAAAAATCACAGCTGTAGTAGCACCAGTATTAGCGATGAGTGTGGCGCTAACAGCATGTTCTGGGGCAGGGGACAAAAAAGCAAGTACAGAGCCGAAAAATGGAGACAAACAAACAGAAGGTAAGTTAGCAGACAAGCAAGTATTGAATTTATTAGAAACACAAGAAATTCCTTCAATGGATTCTTCTAAAGCAACAGATCAAGTTTCGTTTATCGTATTGAACAACGTAATGGAAGGTTTATACCGCCTTGATAAAGATAATAAGCCAATTCCAGGTGTGGCAGAATCTCATAAAAAGAGCGATGATGGTAAAAAATATACATTTAAACTACGTAAAGATGCAAAATGGTCAAACGGAGACCCTGTAACAGCAAAAGATTTCGTTTTTGCATGGCAACGTCTGTTAGATCCAAAAACGGCAGCTGAATATGCATTCATTATGTATGATTTGAAAAATGCAAAGACAATTAATGAAGGAAAAGCACCGGCTGACTCATTAGGAGCAAAAGCAATTGATGATTATACATTAGAGGTAGAGTTAGAAAATCCAATTCCATATTTTGTTAATTTAACATCATTTGCTTCATTCTATCCGTTGAATGAGAAAGTTGTAAAAGAAAAAGGCGATAAATATAGCTTAGAAGCAGACACATTAGTTTACAATGGACCATTTAAAATGACAGAATGGAAGCATGAACAAGGCTGGAAATATACGAAAAATGATCAATACTGGGATAAGCAAACTGTAAAGCTAGAGGAAATTAATGTTAGCGTAGTTAAAGAATTATCTACTCGTGTTAACTTATATGAAAGTGGCCAAGCTGACCGTGTTGGATTAACAGCAGAATATGTTGATAGATATAAAGGAAACAAAGATGAGTTCAAAACAGAGTTAGATCCATCAACATTTTTCTTGCGCCTAAACCAAAAACGTGGCGGTCAAGATACACCGCTGAAAAACATGAAGCTTCGTCAAGCGATTGCAAAAGGATTTGATAAAAAGGCATTAGCGAACGTTATCTTAAATGACGGTTCAAAGCCAGCTGACTTCCTTGTGCCATCAACGCTTGCAACTGGTCCGGATAAAAAAGATTTCCGTGATACATTCAGTGGTTCTATTAAAGACGTAGCGTTTGATGCAAAAGAAGCGAAAAAGCTTTGGGGAGAAGCGAAGAAAGAATTAGGAAAAGAAGAAGTTACACTTGAATTGTTAAACTATGATACTGACAATGCGAAAAAAATTGGCGAGTACTTAAAAGAACAATTAGAGAAAAACTTACCAGGCTTAAAAGTTAACTTGAAAAATCAACCATTTAAACAAAAATTAAAATTAGAAACAGGTCAAGATTTTGATTTCTCTTACGGTGGTTGGGGCCCAGACTATCCAGATCCAATGACATTCATCGATATGTTTGAAACAACAAACTCTCATAACCAAATGAGTTATTCAAATAAAGAGTATGATGAAATCGTGAAAAAAGGTAAAAAAGAACTATTAACTGATGTAAAGACTCGTTGGGAACAGCTTGGAAAGGCTGAGAAAATCTTACTTAAAGATGCAGCAATTGCGCCAATATATCAACGTGGTAACTCTTTCTTAGTACGTCCGTACGTACATGACATCGCTTCTCACACTTTTGGCGGCGATTTCAGTTATAAATGGGCATACATTACTGAAAAAGAAAACAAAAAATAAGAATGAGTCAAATGAGGATATAATATAGTAGTCTGTGGAAAAATCCTTATAATATAAAAGAGTGATAGCTTTCTCGATGCATTTGAGGAAGCTATCACTTTTTTTATGCATAAATGGTTGTACTCCTTCAAGGGATAGTGGCATAAAGTGAAACTTTAATCAGTGGACGTTTTGACGGGTGATGAATACATATGCAGTGTTATGCAAAATGGAAGTTTCACTTTATTTTATAGAATGTTAATAAATATTACTGTAATAAAATAGTTTTTTGAATTTTTAAACAATATAACTTTACAAAAAAGAAAAAAACAGTAGAATATTAATTAATAGAAATTTTCTGACAAATTTGTAGAAACATAAAATTAGGGAGGGTACAAAATGAAAAAGATGAAAAAAATCACAGCTGTAGTAGCACCAGTATTAGCGATGAGTGTTGCGCTAACAGCATGTTCTGGGGCGGGGGATAAAAAAGCAAGTACTGAACCAAAAACTGGAGAAAAACAACCAGGAGGTAAGTTAGCGGCAAAACAAGTGCTAAACTTAGTAGAAGCAAATGAAATTCCTTCAATGGATGTTTCTAAATCAACAGATACGGTTTCTTCTGTTATGTTAGGGAATACGATGGAAGGACTATATCGCCTTGATAAAGATAATAAACCAATTCCAGGTATCGCAGAATCTTATAAAAAGAGCGATGATGGTAAAAAATATACATTTAAACTTCGGAAAGATGCAAAATGGTCAAATGGTGATTCAGTAACAGCAAAAGACTTTGTATTTGCATGGCAACGTTTATTAGATCCAAAAACGGCAGCTGAATATGCATTCATTATGTATGATATGAAAAATGCAAAAGCGATCAACGAAGGAAAATCGCCAGTCGATTCTTTAGGTGTAAAAGCAGTCGATGATTATACATTAGAGGTAGAATTAGATAATCCGGTTCCATATTTCCTAGGCTTAACAGCATTTACGTCTTTCTTACCGCTAAATGAAAAAGTTGTAAAAGAAAATGGAGATAAATACGGCTTAGAAGCTGATAAGATGGTGTATAATGGACCATTTAAAATGACAGAATGGAAGCATGAACAAGGTTGGAAAGTAGTGAAAAACGACCAGTATTGGGATAAAGCAAATGTTAAGTTAGATGAAATCAATTGGAGCGTTGTAAAAGAACAATCTACTCGTGTGAACTTATATGAAAGCGGTCAACTAGATCGCGTCGGCTTAACGGCTGAATATGTTGATAAATACAAAGCGAATAAAGATGAATTTGGAACGCTATTAGAACCGTCAACGTACTTCTTACGTTTAAATCAAAAACGTAACGGTCAAGATACAGTACTTAAGAATAAGAAAGTTCGTCAAGCAATTGCAATGGCATTTGATAAAAAAGCATTAGCAAATGTCATATTAAATGATGGATCTAAACCAGTAGACGCTCTTATTCCAGAAAAGTTTACTGCTGGCCCGGATGGAAAGGACTACCATGAAACATATAAATCTACTGGCATTAAAACGGATTTAAAGAAAGCGAAACAAGTTTGGGAAGATGCGGAAAAAGAATTAGGTAAAGAAGAGGTGACAATTGAGTTCTTAAACTATGATACGGATAGTGCAAAGAAAATTGGTGAATACTTAAAAGAACAGCTTGAGAAAAATTTACCAGGTTTAAAGATTAATATTAAACTGCAACCGTTTAAGCAAAAATTAAAATTAGAAACAGGGCAAGATTATGATATGTCTTATGCGGGCTGGACCCCAGATTATGCGGATCCAATGACATTCTTAGATATGTTCCAAACAGGAAATCCGCAAAATGAAATGAGCTATTCAAATGCGAACTATGATGAAATTATTAAGAAATCTCAGGGTGAATTGCTAACAGATCCGAAAAAACGTTGGGGAGAAATGGCAAAAGCTGAAAAAATCCTACTTGAGGATGAAGTAGCACTCGTACCGATGTATCAACCGGGACGAGCATTCTTACAACGTCCTACTGTACACAATATATACAAGCATAACGTTGGTTGCCAATACAGCTACAAATGGGCATATATTACTGAAAAAGAAGGTAAATAATTATGAGAAAAGAGGGTGCGATATCGTATCCTCCTTTTACTATACGCATTTTGCTATGTGATGAATACATATGCAGTTACATGAAATGGAGATTTCACTTTGTTTCATAGAATAATTATGAATAGTACTGTATTAAAATAATTTTTAACAATAAGACTTTACAAAATTCTGAAAATTAGTAAAATATTAATTAGTAGGAATTTTCTAATAAGTATGTAGAAACAAAAGGTTTCTTATAGTTAGTATCGTACATATAAATTAGGGAGGGTACAAAATGAAAAGGATGAAGAAAATCACAGCTGTAGTAGCGCCAGTATTAGCGATGAGCGTGGCTTTAACAGCATGTTCTGGGGCAGGGGACAAAAAAGCAAGTACAGAGCCGAAAAATGGAGACAAAAAGACAGAAGGTAAGTTAGCGGAAAAACAAGTATTAAATTTAGCAGAAACAGCAGAAATTCCTTCTATGGATGTTTCTAAATCAACAGATACAACTTCTTCTCTTATCTTAGGGAATACGATGGAAGGGTTGTATCGACTTGATAAAGAAAATAAGCCGATTCCAGGGATTGCAGAATCTCATAAAAAGAGTGATGATGGTAAAAAGTATACATTTAAACTACGTAAAGATGCAAAATGGTCAAATGGCGATCCTGTAACAGCAAAAGACTTTGTATTTGCATGGAAACGTCTGTTAGATCCAAAAACGGCAGCTGAATATGCATTCATTATGTATGATTTAAAAAATGCAAAGGCAATTAACGAAAGTAAATCGCCAGTCGATTCTTTAGGGATAAAAGCAGTAGATGATTATACATTAGAAGTAGAATTAGATAATCCTGTTCCATATTTCCTTAACTTAACTGCATTTACGTCTTTCTTGCCGTTAAATGAGAAAGTTGTAAAAGAACATGGAGATAAATACGGTTTAGAAGCTGATAAGATGGTGTACAATGGACCATTTAAAATGTCAGAATGGAAGCATGAACAAGGCTGGAAATTAGTGAAGAACGACCAGTACTGGGATAAGGCAACTGTTAAGTTAGAGGAAATTAACTTCAGTGTTGTAAAAGAACAATCTACTCGTGTGAACTTATATGAAAGCGGCCAACTTGATCGTGTTAGTTTAACAGCTGAATACGTGGATAAATATAAAGCGAATAAAGATGAATTTGGAACAACGTTAGATCCATCAACGTACTTCTTGCGTTTAAACCAAAAGCGTAACGGTCAAGATACAGTGCTTAAGAATAAGAAGGTTCGTCAAGCAATTGCAATGGCATTTGATAAAAAAGCATTAACAAATGTAATCTTAAATAATGGTTCTAAGCCAGTCGATTTTCTTATTCCAGAAAAATTAGCTAATGGCCCAGATGGAAAAGATTTCCGAGAAACATTTAAATCTGCAGGCATCAAAACGGATTTAAAGAAAGCGAAACAAGTTTGGGAAGAAGCGAAAAAAGAATTGGGCAAAGAAGAAGTGACAATTGAGTTTTTAAACTATGATTCAGATAATGCAAAGAAAGTTGGAGAGTACTTAAAAGAACAGCTTGAGAAAAACTTACCAGGTTTAAAAGTGAATATGAAGCTGCAGCCGTTTAAGCAAAAATTAAAATTAGAAACTGCACAAGATTATGATCTGACTTATGCGGGCTGGAACCCAGATTATGCGGATCCAATGACATTCTTAGATATGTTCAAAACAGGAAATCCACAAAATGAAATGAGTTATTCAAATGCGAAATATGATGAAATTGTTACGAAATCTCAAGGTGAATGGTTAACAGATCAGAAAAAACGTTGGGAAGAAATGAGTAAAGCTGAAAAAATCCTACTTGAGGATGAAGCAGCACTCGTACCGATGTACCAAAGCGGAGGATCATTTTTACAACGTCCGACTGTACAAAAAGTATACAAGCATAACGTTGGTAGCCCACTCAGCTTCAAATGGACATATATCACTGAAAAAGAAAGTAAATAGTCATTTAAAAAGAGGATGCGATAGCGTATTCTCTTTTTACTGTGCACATTTTGACAAGCGATGAATACATATGCAGTTACATGAAATCGAAGTTTCACTTTATTTTATAGAATAATTATAAAAATTGATGTATTAAAATAATTTTTATAATTTTTTTAATAATAACACTTTACAAAAAATAAAAAATTTGTAGAATATTAACTAATAGGAATTTTCTGATAACTATATAGAAACATAAAGTTATTAGAAAAATTATCATAGTTAATAGCGTACATATAAATTAGGGAGGGTACAAAATGAAAAAGATGAAAAAAATCACAGCTGTAGTAGCACCAGTGTTAGCGATGAGCGTGGCTTTAACAGCATGTTCTGGGGCTGGGGACAAAAAAGCAAGTACAGAGCCGAAAAGTGGAGACAACAAAACTGAAGCTAAGTTAGCAGCAAAACAAGTGTTAAACTTAGTAGAAGCAAATGAAATTCCTTCAATGGATGTTTCAAAATCAACCGATACAGTTTCTTCCCTTATTTTGGGGAATACGATGGAAGGGTTATATCGTCTTGATAAAGATAATAAGCCGATTCCAGGGATCGCAGAATCTCATAAAAAGAGCGATGATGGTAAAAAGTATACATTTAAACTACGTAAAGATGCAAAATGGTCAAATGGAGACCCTGTAACAGCAAAAGATTTCGTTTTTGCATGGCAACGTCTTCTAGATCCGAAAACAGCAGCTGAATATGCATTTATTGCATACGATATAAAAAATGCAAAAGCGATTAACGAAGGGAAATCACCAGTTGATTCTTTAGGTGCAAAAGCGGTAGATGATTATACATTAGAAGTAGAATTAGATAATCCGGTTCCATATTTCCTAGGCTTAACAGCATTTACATCTTTCTTACCGCTAAATGAAAAAGTTGTAAAAGAACATGGAGATAAATACGGTTTAGAAGCTGATAAGATGGTGTATAATGGACCATTTAAAATGTCAGAATGGAAGCATGAACAAGGCTGGAAAGTAGTGAAAAACGATCAGTACTGGGATAAATCCACAGTTAAGTTAGATGAAATCAATTGGAGTGTTGTAAAAGAACAATCTACACGTGTGAACTTATATGAAAGTGGACAACTTGATCGCGTTGGTTTAACAGCTGAATACGTTGATAAATATAAGGCAAATAAAGATGAATTTGGCACGCTGTTAGAACCGTCAACGTTCTTCTTACGTTTAAACCAAAAACGTAATGGCCAAGATACAGTATTTAAGAATAAGAAAGTTCGCCAAGCAATTGCGATGGCATTTGATAAAAAAGCATTAACAAATGTCATATTAAATGATGGTTCTAAACCAGTAGATGCCCTTATTCCAGAAAAGTTTGCTGCTGGTCCGGATGGGAAAGATTACCGTGAAACATTTAAATCTACAGGCATCAAAACGGATGTAAAGAAAGCGAAACAAGTTTGGGAAGATGCGAAAAAAGAATTGGGTAAAGAAGAAGTAACAGTTGAGTTCTTAAACTATGATACAGATAGTGCAAAGAAAATTGGTGAGTACTTAAAAGAACAGCTTGAGAAAAACTTACCAGGTTTAAAAGTGAATATGAAACTGCAGCCGTTCAAGCAAAAATTAAAATTAGAAACAGCGCAAGATTATGATTTCTCTTACGCAGGCTGGAACCCAGATTATGCGGATCCAATGACATTCTTAGATATGTTCCAAACAGGAAATCCTCAAAATGAAATGGGCTATTCAAACGCAAAATATGATGAAATTATTAAGAAATCTCAGGGTGAATTGCTAACAGATCCGAAAAAACGTTGGGAAGAAATGAGTAAAGCTGAAAAAATCTTACTTGATGATGAAGCAGCACTCGTACCGATGTTCCAAAGTGGAAAATCATTTTTACAACGTCCTACTGTACACAACATTTATAAGCACAATGTTGGTTCTCAATACAGCTACAAATGGGCATATATCACTGAAAAAGAAGGTAAATAATGATTCGAAAAGAGGATGCGATATCGTATCCTCTTTTCTCTGTGCACATTTTGAAGCTCGATGAATACATATGCAGTACTACAATAAAACGAAACTCTCATCAATATGATATTTGTTTCATTCCATCGATAAGTATGAGATAGAAGGAGATACTGTATGAAACAATATTCTTATTTAGATTTCCTTGCAGCATTTGGCATTGGCAGTGCACATCCAGGAGGGTTTATATTAACAAAGCAGATATTAGCACAGCTTTCATTAGGACCATATACAAAGTTATTGGAAATTGGATGCGGAACGGGCAGGACAGCATCTTATATTGTGAAACAATATGGATCGGTTGTAAGTGCAGTTGAAATGAATGAAACAATGATTGAAAAAGCAAAAAAGAGATGGAATAAAGATGGAGTCAATATTGAGCTCATAAAGGGGAGTGCAGAGACACTACCTTTTCGTGATGAAGTGTTTCATATTGTGTTAGGAGAATCTGTTCTTGCTTTTACGAATAAAAGGAAAACGATCGATGAATGTTATCGTGTCTTACAACGCGGCGGGGTCCTACTTGTTATTGAATTGGTAGCTGAGCAACATCTATCAATACATGAGGAAGCGCAGATTATGACTTTATATGGAATGGAACAACTATTAACAGAGCACGAATGGATTGCACTCTTCCAAGAAGCACAATTTACTACAGTGCGTGCGGTAGGAGGCGGAACGATTGCCGAAACGATATCTTCACACGTAGAACAACTAGAGATGGATATATCGGATTTTATTTCACAAGATTTGTATGATGCCTGGAGTGCGCATGAACATATTATACAGCAATATAAGCATAGATTAGGGCACCGAATTTTTATGTGTCAAAAATGAAAAAGCCAACGACATGTTGGCCTTTCTTTATATAAAAAATAAAGCGGCTAATGCAATACCGAAAATGAATCCAAAACCAAGTTCAACGGCTCCAAATCCACCAAATCCTCCACCAAATCCGCATCTACAGTCATCAAATCCACATCTACCGCATCTACGAGATCTACCAGATCTACAGTCATCAAATCCACAATGGTTACAATTACCTAAACCACCGCAGAAATCACAGCCGAAGCTACCGCCAAAGCCAAACCCGTGGTCAAATCGCTTACGATGAACGGGTTCAATCCAAACTGATTCATCCGTTATATCAACAATTCTTCCAATATGGATCCTGCCTTTATGGTCTTCAATACGTACGACTCGCCCATAATAACGCCGACATGTATCGAAATGTTTATGAGAACTCATATAATTTTGCCCCTTTCTCTTTCCAGTATTACGATATGATAAAAGGACAAGAGCGGCTTGTACGTTTGTCTAATCCTTCATAATTACGATGAAAACGGGAATGATAGGAAATGAGTGTTTTCTAGAAATGAAAAATCCGATTTCCTGTTAGATGAAATAAAAAGGAGAGATAAAAATGAATCGGTCAGATACGTTCCAAACGTATGAAATGTCATGGGAGGAATTGATAGACGCACTGCGAAAAGAAATGACGCGTCAAGTTGGATCCGATATTATTGATAGTATTGTTTGTGATTTAAAAGATGGGTTTGAAGTGTATACGTATATACAGGGAGATCTTGCGTTTGAGTATAAAGAAGCGCTTGAACGAAAATACGGAACAGATAGCAAAATTCCTAACCTACTAACCATCTTATTATTATCAACTATATATGATACGAAAGAAAGTAATATTCGCCTTCATGCAGACCGAAAAGAAAATCCGGTTGTAGAAGTATATGTGAAACAATGAGAGTGCTTATCGATGGCACTCTCATTTTTGTTATAATGAAAAGAAAGAAAATCGAGAAAAAGGTGAGAGGATGAAACGGGTACGACTGAGTGAGCTCGGAATGAAAATTGGAAAATATAATGTTGGTAAATGGAATGCAATTACTGATGTGACAGGTGTTTTAGTTGGTCACGTTACTTTGAAAGAAGATATGCATATTCGTACTGGTGTTACAGCGATTTTACCGCACGATGGAAATTTATTTCAAGAAAAAGTATTTGCTAGTTCATATGTTATAAATGGCTTTGGGAAAACAATTGGAGGTGCTTTTTATATGCATAAATTCTCTGAATCAGAAAAATTAGCTGCTGTTCAGCGTTATGTAGATGGTGCTTCTTTCGGAAATGCGATAAAGTTTAAAGTAATTTAGTTATGTAAATTAAATTGAATTATAGAGCAGATCTTTAGTTATTACTATTACATATAAACTCCAAAGCATAAATGTCAGTTTTTTCATTAATATATAGAAACGAATATAAAATTAAATTGGAAAGTAACATATTGTATATAGCATAGGAACTTGAAGTGTACGTCAATGCGAAGTGGTAGAAATATAGGATGAGAAAGAAAATTATGATGGAATTTAGAAGAGAATAAAAAGATTATATGCAGTATTTTTAAAATATAGTTTACATAATAATATTATATTTCTATTCGTTTTTCGAAATACAAGTCATATCTTGTATTTCTTTTCATAAGTTTAAACATAGGAATTTGTCTACAAAGGTGGCGAAGCTTCAACATGTATACTCGAATTATAGCCACATCTATTCTGTTTCTACTACTCATTTGTATGGCCCCTTTTTCTAGTTTAGCGAAAGGAGAAGAGGGGAGGCAGCGTGTCGTTTCACTTGTGTATGATGATTCTGGAAGTATGCGTAATAACGATCGGTGGAAATACGCTAATTATGCACTGCAAAGCTTGATTGCCATGTTAGATGAAAAGGATACGTTTTCTTATGTACCAATGAGTCATCCAGCAGGGGAGAAATCAGTTTCTTTGGAAAATAGTAAGCGACAGGGTGAGATTGAAAAAATTCAAACATGGAATGAGCAAGCGAATACACCTTTTCAATCGGTAGAAACCGCAATTCAAGCGATTAAGAGGGAAGCACAGGTGAATGCCAATCGTGAATTCTGGTTTATTATTCTAACTGATGGTGCTTTTAATGAGTTAGAAAAGCAAGATGAAGGTGAGAAAAAACGAATTTCAGAAACGTTAAGTAAGTTTAAAAAAGAAATGGAAGCAAAAAAAGTTTCTTTACATGCGGTATTAATTACGATGGAAGAGAATTTAGGAGCGCAAGAGCAAATACAAATGAACATCTTTAAAGAAATTTGGAAACAACAAATAAATGGAGTCGTACTACCAACAAGCGGAGAAGATGGTGTTATTCACAGTGTGAACCAAGCGGCTGCATTCATCGCAAATCGTGATCCATTTTCATCAGTAGAGGAAGCCGTGAAAACAAATATTGTAGGAAATAAAATTGAAATCTCAACACCATTTCCATTAAAACGAATTACGCTCGTTAATCAATTTTCTCAGAACGTACCGTATCGTATTCAAAATATAAAAGGACCACTCCATTTACAATCAAAATTTTCGATTCAAGCACCGGCAGGAATGGGATTATATGGTGGTATTACACACATTATGTCTAAAAATAATGCTGTAATAGAACCTGGTGCATATATAGTAGATATTGATCAAGTAGTTTCAAAGGAAAATATGAAAGTGCTTGTCGAACCAGCACTAGATTATACGATTTCCGCCTATGAAAAAGAACAGAAAAAAACAACAGAACAATTTTATGAAGGGCAAACAGCAATTATAGAAGCAAAACCAAGCAATGTTCCAGTAGATCCTTCATATTTTACCGCACAAATAGAAATAAACGGCCAAATGTACGAGATGAAGTGGAATGGTGAAAAGAAAGCCTTTTACTATGAAACAAAGGTAGAAAAAGAATCGATACGTGGAAATGTGCACTTGAATATAAAAGGATTTTATCGCCAAACAAAAGAATTTTATATTCAATCTGTTTCAATACCAAAACTATCATTACAAGTTATAACAACAAATTATACGGAAAAAGTAACGAATTTAAAACATAGCGCACCATTCATCATACAGCCGCTATTAAATGATAAAGCGATGTCAGAAGCGGAAGTAAAGGAATTAATGAAAACAGCTACTGTTACATTTCATAAATCTATCAACTATGAGATAAAGCAACATAAAAATCAACTGTACGTCTATCCTCGTCCTTATTACTCCAACACATTTAATTTCACAGAAACTGGCACCGTTGAGGCTACCATCACATTACAAGATTCACAATTACAAAAAGTAAGCAAACAATTTTCGTTTTCTATTCGTGATGTCCCTTTTTTCGAGCGTTATGCAATTATTTTTCAGTTCGTTCTACCGTTTAGTATCATCTTACTTATCGTTGTAATTCTTATAATTGGATGGGTAGTTCGTCCGCGTTTTCATAGAAAGGCGCTTATATATTATGAATGGGACCAATCAATTGCAGAAGATTGGTTATATAAATCTGAACCAGAACCGTTGCGAACCAAATGGTGGAATCATTATTTTGGCATTCCATTTCGAGCAGAACGAAAAACGGTACAGTCCGTTACATTTGTAGCAAAGAAAGCTTCAAAATCTATATTTGTGACGAAAGATTCTCAAGTACAAGGTATGGTAATTGATGGTATGTTTATAACAGACGAAGAAGCAGGGCGTGAGCATAAAACGTTATATCCGAACGAAATGGTTGTCATTGATCGTGGGTATGGAAAAGAGTTATATAAGTATGAATGTGAATAAAGTGAAACTTCCATGAGTGGCGGATTCTTCATCCCACTCATGGAAAGCTCTCACCAATCGGGCTTTTATGGGCAGTTATCTCCACCTATCTTCTTTGGTCTCTTGGGGTCTTGCTGCTCACGAATAGCGGGATAAATAGGAAGGTGATTCACATGGATTTTCAAGTGCCGACAATATTAATTGGACTTGGAGGAATTGGCAGCACGATTACGCATGATATTTACCGAAAGCTTCCACTAGAACGGCGCAAAAAAGTAGCGATGCACGTCTTTGATACAGATATTAATACGTTAAGTCACTTTCAACATATTCGTAAATTTGTGACGCAAACGAGTTCGAGTAAAACACCGCGCGAATATATTGCAGAAGATCCAACAATTCCAGACTGGTTTCCGATTGATCCAACGATACTAGATAAACCGTTAACAGAAGGCGCAGGCCAGCTTCGGGTTATTTCCCGCTTAGCACTTCGCGCAGCAATGAAGGAAGATAAATTAACAGCGTTTTGGCAGGAAATCGAGAAAATTTTTCCGGTCACTAGTGATAAAACAGAGTACGGTATACGGGTTATTATTATTACATCATTAGCTGGTGGTACAGGTTCAGGGATGTTTTTGCAAATTGCCCTTTATTTACGAGAAATGCTTCGGAAAAAGTTGCAACATCACAACATTTTAATTCGCGGCGCTTTCTTGCTTCCTGACGCTCTCGTAAAGACGCGCACAATAAGCGGGAAAGAATTTGAAGCAGTGCAGGCAAACGGTTACGCATCATTAAAAGAATTACACGCTATTACATTAGGATCTACTGGAGAATTATCACGGCGCGGAGGTGTTACAATTGAGTTAGAATATAGGCCTGATCAAGTCGATGAAGATGGTCGTACAAATCATACAATTATGCAACATCACTTACCATTTAATTATTGCTTTTTATATGATTATGAAAATTTACATGGGCATCATTTAAATAGTTTGTCTGACTATATGGAACAAATGACAAATACGATTTATTTACAACTATTTAGTCCAATGTCAACAAGTCATTTCGCGCAGGAAGATAATCAAATTCAGCAACTTGCTGATTCAAATGGTAGAGCCCGTTATTGCGGAGCAGGAGTCGCGAAACTTATTTATCCATATGAAAATGTTCTTCGTTATTGTGCTTTGAAATGGGCTGTGCAAGGGCTAGAGGAATCGTGGCTTCATTTAGATCGACTCTTTTTAGAGAAGAAAAGTCGGTATGAGCAAGATGTTCGCCGCGGTATGCAACGTGAAAAACTAGAGCGGGGGAAAAGTTTCCTAGAGGATTTAGAACATTTAGCGACTCGTCCAGAACAAGCGCATGTATTTTATAAACAAATGTATTATGAAGCACGTGAAGGAGCAGAAGGTGGAAAAATTGGTATATCAAAGGCAAAATTGTTTCTTGATTCGGTAGAAAGTTATGTGCAGCGTACAGTGCAAAAAGATGAAGAGTTAAACCGGTTGCAGCGAGAGTGTAAAATTTCGGCTGCAAAGTTGAAAATTACGGAGCAAATGAAAGGGGAAGTAGCGCGAGTTGATCATGCGGTGCGGTTATATGCGTATGCAATTCCAAGCCGTGTACATGAGCATGTCACAACATTAGTTTATGACATAATTGAAGCAGATCGTTTTACGCCAAGTGGTTCAGAAGGACAGTCCTATCAATTAAATACGTGGTTTTTGAAGAAAACAGATCCTGTTCATCCTGTAGCTGCAAGGTATATGTTATATGAAATTCGTAAATTGTTAACTGAGAAAATGAATCGTTTACACGAAAATAATGAGCAAAAGCGTAATCTCATTCAAAATTATGATAAGAAGTTTAATGTGGGTAATATTGAAGGAACGGTAACAGCCGTCAGGCGTGTTGAACTCGCACAGCAACAAGGGTGGATTGGAAAGATATTCCATAATGAGCAGCGCTTATTCCGTAAAGAATTCCAAGATATCGCCACCCAATATGTACACAAGTTAAATGAGTACCGAAAAGAAATGTTGCTAGAACTTGTGTATCAATCATTATATCAAGCTGTAGATAAAATGATTCAATATTGGGAACGTTTCTTTGATAATTTACAAGAAACTCGTGAAAACTTATTATTAGACATTCAAAAGCGTAGTAAGGAATTTGAGGGGAAAACCAATCCAACAAATGTTTACGTATTAGCAGATGAACGAATGCAGGAAGAAATATGGAAAGACATTCATCACCATGTAAACAATGGTGTGCTGCCAAAAGAGATATCTACTGAAATTTATATGAGTTTATATCGAGAATATTGTCGGGAAGTAGGGGCGGAGGAAGGGCAATCGCAAAAAGTAGAAGATTTTTATCGAAAACATATTTTAACGTATTGTGAAAAAGAACTGCAAGAACGGTACAGAGATAAACTAGAATTAAATATTATTGAAGCACTTCGAAAAGAAGCTGCTATTCAAAGACGTGATATAACAGAGTATGTCAGTGAAAAAATAGAAGATTTATTACACCTTGCAAGTCCATTTATACCGAAAGTTTCTCATCACCGGGAATTGCAATATTGGGGTATTCATCCACTTGTTCAGAAAGAGTTAAATGAAGAAGCGCTTCAAGAGATGTTTCAAGAAAAAGAAACCGTTGATACAGATTTTTCACCGTATGAAATTGTATGTTATCGTGCACATTACGGGTTATCGCTGCCAGATTTTCCAAAGTTTTCGTCCGGGCATCTTGGAAATGGTAATGCAAACGAGAAGGGAGATTACTTTCAGGCGTATTATCGCCGCGTAAATAAATTAAACATTCGTAAATCAAATTTAACGCCGCATCTCGATAAATATTGGCATTTGCCAGCCTTTATGCCAGATTTAAATGCAACGCAAACGAAGTTAGATTATGAGAAATGTAATCGCGCTTTACTATATGCATATATATATCGCTGGATTAGCCTTGCTGCTGTGGATGGTCAGTTCGTTTACCAATATAACGGAGTGGGCCGAAGTTCTCTTATTCAATCGATGGGAAAAAATGTATCGAATGAAGGGTATAAATTGCACCGTGCGCTACTTCATAATCCATTTATTTATGAAAATATCATTTCTCGTTTTGAAGAAGAACAGGAAAAAGCATTGCAAAATGGAGGGCATTTATATACACATTCATTTGTATTAGGTGCCCAAGATATAAAATGGCTTCGGAAAGAACAAGTTCATAATATTTTAGACATTATATTGATGTATGATAAGGAAGCGAAATATGATCCAACTTTAGGGGAAACTTCTGATGAGTTATTACGATTACTCGTTGATGAAATTGAACAGTATTTTAAAGCTTATTACGGAGCTGGTGCAGAATCAATGGCCAAAAAAGAAGCAGCTTTATTTGTAAAGCAACTATGGAATCGCTCATACGCAAAAGAATTTGTCGATTCAAACAGCGCACCATATAAGAAATGGTTACACCTTCTTAATATCCAAATAGAAGAGGAAGATAGAATCACGAATGATTAAGAAAAGATTGGGAATCCTTAATCTTGGAATGTATTACTTTGAAAAGAGGGATTCTCGTGCCGTTTCTTGGAAGTGTGTACCAAGTATTTGGATTGTATGCAGAAATTTATCACGCAATGGTTTGTATGGAGAATAAAGATACGCAATCTATTGGTGATGGTAGTAGTAAAGATGAAAATGAAACTGTAGAAGAATAATAAAGAACATGCAGCAAACTGTTGCATGTTCTTCTCGTTTTCTTATAGTTTTACAACATTCTTAGGTTTTGACCTCTGTTAACTTGTTTGAATGCAATTTACTGTAACATTACTATCATTTGGTACTTCATACATTCAAATCCTTTTTCACTATTAAACCATTTTACTGTCCTGATTGTTTTCATATAAAAAACTTTTAAAAAATTCCTAAAGATGTGTTTACTATTTATATGAACCGAGCAAATATAAACATGTATTTAAATCTGTTCTCGTTTTTACGTTAAAATGGAAGATAAGAACAGTAAATATTCATTATCGTTTTTGAAACCTCAAAACAACGAAAGCCCTACCTCTCTTTCGTCCTTACGGCTCCGATGACCGTGCCAGTATGAATCGGGATATCCAAAAACAACGCTTGGATAAATGAACCTCATCGTATACTTAGAAGTATGGGAATAAAAAGTGGTGAGAATAATTCATTTAGAGGAAAAAGAATTTTTTCTTAGAGGATAATGTTCCTATAATCAAACCGTATTTGTAATCATACCATATTGAGGTACATAAAGCAAAAAAAACAAAATAGATGTTAGGCTATTTTGTCGTTTTAGGTATCTTATATAATTTAAAATCAAATTCAAAACGGATTTCTTTACCTAGCCGACTTTCGTATTTAACAAATCAATTGCCTGGTTTTCAGTAATTCCTTTAATTAAACTCAATTCACTAATTAAAATTTTTTGTGCGTTGTCTAACATTTGTTTTTCACTTGTATTAAGTGCTCTTACTTTATTCCTACGTATTAAATCGCGAACTACTTCAGCACCTTCTTGTATTTCACCCGTCTTCATTTTCTCCATGTTTTGGGTATATCTTTGCTTCCATGAGAGTGAATGATCTGATTCGCCGTACTGAAAAATAAGTAATACATTTTCTAATGTAAGCATATCGGCAATTAATCGTATACGTGCTTGTATCATTTTTTTCATCGGAATCATTACTTCCATATTACTAATTGGTATTCTTATTACATAATATTTTTGTTTTTCTCCTAGGATTTCTTTTTCTTCTATTGCTTCAATCACACCTGCTCCGTGCATTGGATAAACAATTTTATCGCCAATTTGAAACAAATAATCCACCTCCATATATGGTAACCTATCTAAGTCTATCATATATAAGATAATAAGTAAAATATTATATGTTATCACAAAATGATTATCGTAGTCAATAATTTTTGTTTGATTAGATAAAATCATTGTTCCATATTTATAAAACTAAAAAATAAAATGAGTGTATAATAAATTAAAACTCCCATCAGTGGGGAGTTACTGCTCAATAGTGCGGGATAAATAATGGATTGAAAAAATGTATGAAAGAGGTTTTCATAAAATGGTGAAATGGAGTTATTTTGTTTTCATTAATATTCTTGCTTTTATAATGATGGGACTAGATAAAAGGAAAGCAAAGAAGAAACAGTGGCGTACACCAGAGAGTACGTTATTTTTAATTGCAGCAGCAGGGGGAGGTGTTGGAGCTTGGATTGGCATGTATATGTTTCATCACAAGACGCATAAAAATAAGTTTGTGTTTGGTATTCCATTACTTGCTGCTTTAGGAGTATATGTCTTTTGGATATTATAAAAGGTTTAGATGAAAAAGTTATGTAGCGGAAAATTGTAATCAAATAGAAGGACACTTTATAATGAAGAAAAAAGAAAAGAGGGGAGTCAAATGGAAGCGCAAAAAAAAGGGATCATATATGCGGCAAGTGCATATATGATGTGGGGAATCCTGCCGCTTTATTGGAAATTGATTGACGACGTTCCTGCAGAAGAAATTTTAGCGCATCGCATCGTTTGGGCATTCGTTTTTATGTTATTCATTTTATTCATTTCTAAACGTTTTGGTCAATTTAAGAACGAGTTTGTACAACTTTTTAAACGGCCTAAATTATTCATGTCATTAACGATAGCGTCTATATTAATTAGCGGGAACTGGTTTGTGTACATATGGGCAGTCAATCATAACCACGTCATCGAAGCGAGTTTAGGTTATTATATTAATCCGCTTGTTAGTATTTTACTTGGCACGCTTGTGTTAAAAGAAAAACTTAATTTTTGGCAATACATTGCTGTAGGTTTAGCTGCATTTGGAGTTGCAATTTTGACAATTCGTTATGGATCGATTCCGTGGATTGCAATTTCGTTAGCATGTACGTTTGGATTATACGGTTTATCAAAGAAATTATTAGATTATGATTCAATGATTGGGCTGACAATGGAAACTGTGAATAGTACTAATAACTAGTGAAATTTACACATTACTAGTTATTAGTACTATTCTGTTTTTTAGAAAAAACTTTCTCAACATGTTTTCCATCTCAAAAGGAATTGATGTTCGTATTTTTATGATAAAATATTCTGTGAATATAACGGAAAATAGTTGGGTGATCGTTTATAAGGGGTGTAGAAAATGCAATTTCATACGAAGATATGCGATTTAATTGAGGATAGGGAAGATTTGAATTTAACGATTGTGGCAAATAAAATAGGTGTATCTAAACAGTATATGTCAAAATTTAAACATAAAGGAACAATTGGATTTTATCAACTTTTAAAGTTGTCATATATTTTATGTGATGAAGGAAAAACGGCTACTGAAACAATGGTGGAATGGTGCTTAGAATTAGATACAGCAGAAGCTGTTAAACACAGTTTTGAATATGCCTGTCTGACTCGCAATATTCCACTTTTAAAACAACTATTAGAGAAACATAAACAAGAAACAGGTACTATTTTAGAATATGTCAAGGTATATACAGTCCTATATAAATATATAGTTAATGAACTTCCGGGTAATCAGATTATAAACGAGTTAAAACCTATTGGACATCCAAAAGATAAGATACTAGAAATATTGATGGAAATTATGAAGTGTTATGGATATTATCACTTAAAAAAATTCAATCTAATGTTAGAAACAATTGAACAGGTTGAAAGACAAGTAAAAGATATAGATGGTGATCGGAAATTATTTATAAAGGAATGTTATCTGTATCGAATAGCAGAGGTATTTGCTCCGGTCTTTTTACAACGCAATAATACTTATTTGGCTAGAAAATATGCTGAATCTTTAATAAATACAAACGCTTGCTTAAAAACAGTTTCGGATGCTTTTTATATTATTGGAATGTCATATTTATGTAAAGATAAAGAAAAAAGTTTAGAGTTTCTTAAGAAGAGTTATAATATTGCTAAGACAATAAATGATGATGAACTTATAAAAGAAGCACGTTTTAATTTAGATGTTGCAAAGATATATCTAGGGATAGAATTAGAAGATGATTCTGATCCGAGATTGGCTTTGTATCAAAAAGATCCGAAAAGTGAATTGTCAATCAATTCTCTTCAAGATATAATTGATAAAGAAGGAGAAAAGGACTTCCTTTATTTTTTTATAGCTGCATCCAGTAAATCCCCAACAGCTTTGTACGAACAATTTCAAACATTTTTTTATCAGTCTAATTTTTTATTTTCTAGTATAGTTGCAAGGGAATTATGTAATAGAGGGGATAGCTCCTTGTTAACTCAATCCATGGTAGATTTTGGGAATGTAAAATATAAAGGAGTTGTTGGAATTGAAGAAGACAATATTAGCAATTTGTACATTTTTAACAGTAACAATAGCAGCATTTTCGTATAGTGATGTGATGAAAGATAGCGGAATGCAATATGCAGAAATCAAACCGGGCGGAATACAATATGCGGAAATCAAACCGGGTGGCTGAAAAGAGGGTAGTGTAAATTCACTATCCTCTTTTTTAGTAAACAAAAACGAAAAAAGTAAAGATGATATACTTTTCTGAATTTTCCCTAGAGGAAATGTTATTATTTACATAATCAATCTGAAAGGGGAAAAAATAGTGAAAAAAGAAGAAATATCGGAAAAAGAAGAAGTTTTAATAAATTTCATTAAATACTTAGGGGAAATTTTGAATGATGAAAAACAAATAGATACATATATCGAAATGCTGTTCAAAATAAAAAAATAGCGATAACTTTTGTTAGTATCACCATTTTTTATTAGAACTATTCAGTTTTTCGAAAGACTCCATCATTGTTAACATATTTTGCAATAGAATTTCTTGATGTTCTTCTGGTAATTGATCTAAACGAGATTTTAAATGATGATATTTTTGATCTAATATCGCATTTAATTCACGTGTTTCCGATCTACCTAATAGGTAATCAACAGTCACATTTAAGAAATCGGCTGCTTTTTCAAGAGTTTCACGAGAAGGTGATTTTGCACCTGTTTCAAATTTTGATACACTAGCAGCGTTTACACCTATTGCTTGTCCGAATTCAGTCTGTGTTAAATTGCGTTCTTTTCTTAAAAAGCGCATACGATCCTTTAACTCCATACCAGTCACCTCATTAAAAATATATAATTTTAGTTCATTATAATATTTCCTGTTGGGAAAATCAAACGCGAAAAAATGTTCCTAAAGGAATATTTTTTTAAAAAACACTTGAATTTTCCCTAAGGGAACATTATAGTTAGATACACAAGTATCTGAAAGGAGTTCAGAAATGGATATCGATGTAGATAAAACAAAATTAAAGATGGCATTCGAAAAATCAGGATATACTTATGAAGAATTAGCTAAAAATTTAGGGATTTCATGTAGTTATTGCTACAAAATTATTAATAATGAAAAATATAAAAAGAAAATTTATTATAGTTTAGCTTCCAAAATCTCACATGAATTAAAATCAGATATTAAAGAGTTGTTTGACGAACAAGTCAATTTTTTTTAATAGAAATTTTCCCTGAGGGAATTTAGGTGAGTGAATAATGAAAGAAGTAAAGTATAAAGGATTCATCATTGAAGAGGTTTACGGTGATAGAAAAATTGAGGATGTTTTTAAAGAAGCATATGAAGTTTTTTATGGTGTAAAAGTCAAAGTCACTCGCAAAACACCTGAAGAACTAGCATTACAAAAGAAAGCTAATTAAACCTTATGCTTCATTGAGCGTTGCTCATTGAAGTGGAGGATGATATTGGACAAGCTTGAAGGGAGGTGATGACTGTGAAGAACGGGAAAAATCCAACCAAAAAACAAAAGGTGCTAATTGAGTCATATAATTTAAACCCTAACAATTGGTTGATTTATAAAAAAGTAGATAACGAGTTGCACTTAATTCATCGAAATACATTTGCTACACGTGTAATTCTAAATTCATAGATCAATTAAAAGAAAAGGAGAAAAATCATGGCACTAGTTCTAAAGAAAGACGCTGAAAAAGCGCAAATTCTGAAAAAGTTCATTGAACATTGTGAAAATCAGCAAAAAGATGCGTTGAAACAACGTGATCCGCTGAAATTTGGTATTTGGATTAAGGAAGCACGCCTTGCTCGTCGAGAATTAGCAGCACTGTACAGAGCGAAAGAACAGCATGACCGCGAACAACAAAATATTCGCATCATAGTACGACATTTGCAAAAGCAGGGGATCAGGGCTGAGGCTGTTGCTAGAGTTCACTACATAACTCTGGATGAGGAGGTAAGTTGAAAAATGTTGCAATGGATAAAAAGATTGTTCTCGAAAAAACGCCCACCTTGCATTGTTTGTGAGAAACAAGAAGGTGAGCTTCAATTAAACGAAAATGAATGGATTTGTGAAAAGTGCGCTCAAATTATGCATGAACTAGGTAATGAAATGAATAATTAATACACCTTACATCTTATTCCATATATAACAAAGCTGATTAGCTTCTGATTCAAGCGCTATTAAATGATCATTGCTAATAGAGTTGTTTGTATACACTTTGTTTTTTTGAATGTTCAGGACCGTATAATTCATGTCTTTATGATCATTAGAGAACGTCGATTTGTTGAGTAATGTCAGTGTTGAGTTGATGTTGTATCTATCTATTCGTTCTTTTTTTCCTTTGAAATATAGTTTGATAAGATGTGGCTCATCATTAATGAACAAACCAAGTTCAGGTGATGAGCGGACGATTAAATCTTCTGATACCCAATGTGATTTACCTGGATCGAACCAAGAAACTTCTTTGTTTCTAATAAATTTTTTGTACTGTTTGATTACATCAATATAGTTTTGTTTTTTCTTTTGATCAACAGTTTGTACTAGTGTTTCGAAACATTCAAAAGATAGCTCGTTTTGATGGAATTTAACAATTGTGTCCCGCAATTGTTTCCAGTAATCAAAAGCTGGGTGATATTCAGGTTGAGATTTTAGGTTTTTTACAAAGTTTGTTTTAGCTGCACTACTTTTCAGTGTGAAGTCTAAAAATTGTGTAAGTCCTACTTTGATTTCTGCCATGTTGCACCCCCTTTCCAAACATTACTAATTCGACAAAGGAAAGGGAAATCCTGCATTTTTTAAGGAGGTGATTTAAGTGTTAGAAAATCCAATCGTAAGTGGCAATCAACATGATTCCTGCCGCCAAGATTTCGAACATTACTGTAGTGATTGTGATGGTGAAATTTATTTTGGGATGACGTACTACAAGTATGAAGGAAGTCTTATTTGCGAAGAGTGTTCTGAAGGGTTTTTACAACGTCATGCTACACGGTTTACAGCTGGGAAATAAAAAAAGAGCCCACTGCAATGGGCCCCTTAAGAAAAAATTGTTGAACTTATTATATCACAGAAAGTGAGTGATTAGAACATGCAAGCGAAAGTATTGGTTCACACGTTAAATATGGATCGTAGCGCATGGTTAGAAGCACGTAAGCAGGGGATTGGTGGTTCTGATGTAGCACCAATTGCTGGTCTAAGTAAATATAAGTCACCAGTTCAAGTGTTTCTTGAAAAAACTCAAACAATTGAGCAAGAACATATCCAAAGTGATGCGGCATATTTCGGGACCATCTTGGAAGATGTTGTTGCAAAGGAATTTACTAAGCGAACTGATTTAAAAGTACAACGCAGAAACGCCATTTTACAACATCCTGAATATCCTTGGATGTTGGCTAATGTTGACCGTCTCATAGTCGGTGAGAAGGTAGGTCTTGAATGCAAAACTGCGTCGGAATATTTGAAAAAAGAGTGGGAAGGCGAAGAAATCCCAGCAGCTTACTTACTTCAATGTCAGCACTATATGGCGGTTACAGGCTATGAAGCATGGTGGATTGCGGTTCTCATTGGCGGAAACAAGTTTGTTTACAAAAAAATCGACCGCGATGAAGAGCTTATTCAATACTTAATCGATATCGAAAAAGACTTCTGGATCAATCATGTTGAGAAGAATGAGCCGCCAATGTTCGATGGAAGCGAAGCGTCAACAGAATTATTAAAACAACTTTATCCGGATTCTATTGCAGATAGTTTTGTCAGCTTAGGGAAAGATGCAGAACTACTTATCGAAGCACGAGATCAGCTTGATAGAGAAATCAAAGTTATGCAAGAACAGAAAGCGGAGTATGAAAACAAGTTGAAAGCAATGCTCGGAAATAACGAAGTAGGTGGTACTGAAAAGTACATGATTACTTGGAAGTCATATTCTTCAACGCGGTTAGATAGCAAACAGCTGAAAACAGAAAAGCCTGAAATATTTGAGAAGTATGCGAGAATATCCAAATCACGAAAATTTGCGGTGAAATAAGGGAGGAAATAAATAATGGCAACTAATAAAGATGTGAAAAACCAATTAGCAAACCGTAAGGAAAATAAACCAGCTACTCCGGAACAAAAAGTTGAAGCATATATGACTGCAATGGCACCACGATTTGCAGAGGTGCTACCAAAGCATATGAGCATGGATCGTATGAGCCGAATTGCTCTTACAACAATTCGTACAAACCCTAAGCTTTTGGAATGCAGCGTACCTTCATTAATGGGTGCAGTTATGCAAGCAGTACAGCTAGGACTTGAACCAGGATTACTTGGTCATTGCTATATCTTACCGTACAAAAGTGAAGCAACTTTTATTATTGGCTATAAAGGAATGATTGATCTGGCTCGACGTTCTGGCCATATTCAAAGCATCTATGCTCACGCAGTATATGAAAATGATGAGTTCGACTATGAATTAGGTCTTCATCCTAAATTAACTCACAAACCATCTTTTGGAGAACGGGGTGAATTCATCGGGGCATACGCGGTTGCTCATTTCAAAGATGGTGGCCATCAAATGGAGTTCATGCCAAAAAGTGAAATTGAAAAACGTCGTAGTCGTTCAGCTTCCGGAAATTCAAGTTATAGCCCTTGGAAAAGCGACTATGAAGAGATGGCAAAAAAGACAGTTGTTCGCTACATGTTCAAGTACTTGCCAATTAGTATCGAGGTGCAGTCACAAGCACAGCATGATGAAGTGGTTCGAAAAGACATTACAGAAGAACCAGAATTTATTGAGATGGATTCTATCGAAGTGGCAGAAGCATCTGAAGGCGATGGGCAGAAAGAATTCGTGATAGAAGAGTGAAGAAATCAAATGTGCTCCTCTCACGCAAATTGTGGGAGAGAGCACAGTCAAAAGATGAGTTGAAACAGTCAATTGCACGGTATATGAAAATCGGTTATCCGAATTACAAGATAGAAAAAGTCATTAAGAGTGGAGAATCATACATCGCGATTTGCACAAGGGGGTAGACGACATGAGTAGTGCTGTATCTGAAATTGGAGAATTAAATTTAAAAGGGAATGTAGTAGATCATGAATGGTTTAACTATATCACTTTTAGTAACGGAAAGCCTCACATAGTAGCGATTATGGTTTTAAGTGAGGTTGTTTATTGGTACAGGCCGACAGTAATTCGTGATGAAATAAACGGTAAGATTACTTACAAGAAAAAATTTAAAGCAGATAAATTACAAAAGAATTATCAACAATTAGCAGATACTTTTGGTTTCACAAAATTGCAAGTAAAAAGAGCGTGTGATCACTTGACAGACATGATGCTCGTTAATATCGAATTTCGAACTATACAAGTTGAAGGAAAAATACTCAATAATGTGATGTTTATTGAACCAATAGCTTCGGAAATAAAAAAAATCTCTAGTATGTATCAAAGCGAACAAAAAGACCCTGGTTACTTAGAAGTAAATACCCTCCTTACTTCTAAGTCAGCACCCTCTTTACTTCAAAGTAAGGACCCTGGTTACTTAGAAGTAAAGACAAATACAGAGATTACTACAGAGATTACTACACATATAGATAATGATGATGATAAGGGTTCCCTCTTAATAGATGAAAATTTCAAGACAAGCTATAACCATTTGTTGCAGTACGGAATTTCTTTAAGTGCAATAGGCGAGCAAGAACTTGGAGAATTTTGCGAAGTATTTGGTAGTGAGATTGTAAATACAGCTGTTGATAAAGCCATCGATGAAAATGCAAAACGTTGGTCGTACATTCGTAAGATCCTAATCGATTGGCAAAAGAACAACGTAAGAACAATGGCAGATGTAGTAAAGCTTGATGAGGATTTCAAAAACCGTAAAGGCGGTGGTGGGAATGCAACAAATAGGCGACGTTATGGTCGTGCTAATGCAGCGAGCAGAAGCTATGCAGAAGAAAATGAAAGCAGAGGAAGAAACATGCCAAGCTTCATCAAGCGAGTATAAGTGCTTGAAATGTCATGATGCAGAAGTTGTTTTCTATGAAGAAGTTAATGAATTTGGTATGCGAGTATCGATGCAAAAAGATTGCGATTGCAAAACACAACGCGTATTAGAACGACGCTTAAAAAATGCCATGATTCCAGAAGAGTTTGTAGATGCAAGGTTTGATTCTTATATACGTGACACTCAAGAGCAAAAGCTTCTCTACAATACGATGGTGCAGTATTTGAAGAACTTCGAAAGTATCAGAAAGTCAAAACAAAATAGTTTAGGCTTCATCGCGACATTCGGAGAACTTCGGATCAAGCAGCTGGAACCAGATAAACGAGCGCAAGCCAAAAGAGAACATAACAGCTTCGGTCTCGGTAAAACACATCTTCAAGTAGCGGCTGCAAAGTATCTCATGAAACAGGGATATAGCGTGCTTCTCATTTCAGATGGCACGTTCATGGATGATCTCATTGCAGCGAAGATGATGAATGACGATAAGAAAGAGTTCAATCGTCTGCTGGACCATGCAAAGCAAGTTGATGTTCTCATTTGGGATGACCTTGGAAAATCCAAATGGTCAGAAGCAAAAGAAAATTTGTATTACCAAATCATTGATTATAGATATCGCCATAACTTACCGATTTTATACAGCTCCAATGAAGATGATGAAACGTTACCTGAAAAAATTGGGTATGCAGCAAAGAGCCGTTTGTTCGGTATGAGTAAAGATTACTTAATCGCTGTAGAAGGCGAAGATTATCGAGAAAAGGGGTAATAGTATGTGTCCAAAATGCAACAACACAGGCATTGTCCGAAAAGAAACTTATTCAGGTGTAATCACAACGGATGGTTGCACTTGTGAAGTAGCAAAACAGCAGCAAGCCTCCTATCAAGAACGTTGGAATGCGTGGTTAAAACGATTTGAATCATGGGAGAGGGGGCTACAACGTGAGCAACGTGTCGGTTGAGAAGAAGCGGGAGTTTATGGGATGGGTATTAAGTCACTTGTCACATAAAGTACAGAGGGGATTCGCGCTGATTTACACTTTTAAAAAATACACAAGATTTACTGAAAGAGTGCATTTTGTGGAAAATGCGAAGAAGTATCCGTATGGGATAGAAATATCGGCAGTATGTTCAGAAGGCGATCCGTTTGCGTTTTATAAACCTAATGCAATTAAAGATGAATTGGATGACGTAGGAACAGCTTTTGAACATTTTAATAATCTTGACACTCCAATCTACATCCAACTGAATTTTAAGGGTAAATACAGTAATCCACTGTATATGGAAGTGTTGGAAGATTTTGAACCATCTTTAGAAACCGATTTGCCTCATGAAGATCATGAAGAAATCGAAAGAGTCATATATGAATTGGAAGGCCTCAGCAAATCCCAGCTCATCGATTACGCACTAGATAAGAGAGATAAAGCTTTGTTCGATAAATTAGTTGCAAATTGAGGAGGAGCGTAATGAAAAACACAGGAATCGTGTTATCCGATTGAACGTCACAATCGTTGACAGTCGGCCGGATTGGATGAAGAAAGAAGATCAGGTTATGGTGTGCATGTTGAAATGCTCTTTATATAAACGGTGCTCCTGTCGTCTCGGAATGGATTGTAAACGACTTGGCGGCACGGAGATACCGAAAATAAATTTTAAGAAGGGGAAACGCGTATGAAAGAATTTCAAAATGGCGTTTATGAAATCACTTTACTAATCAGTGAAGCGAAAAAAGAACAATGAGTAAATACAGGAATAAAAAAGTTGAACTTGATGGCCATGTTTTCGATAGTAAAGCTGAGAGGGATTACTACGAAGGATTGAAAATTCGGCAAGCTGCAGGTGAAATACAAGGATTCGAATTACAACCTGTTTTCGAGCTGCAGCCAGCTTTTAAAAAGAACGGGAAGGCATTCAAAAAGATTACATACAAGGCGGACTTCATGGTATACCTTCCTGGCGGTGAGGTTGAGGTCATTGATATAAAAGGTCTAGCTACAGAAACTTTTAAGGTGAAAATGAAATTGTTTGAGTACAAATATCCACATTTACATTTAACTCTTCTAAAACATGTACAAAAGTACGGTGGATTCATCGGACTAGATGAGTATAACAAAATAAAACGTGAAGAAAAAAAACAAAAACAAGCAAATTAAAGGGAGCGGATCATATGTCATATATCGAATTCAAACCAACTTTAAAGAAAGTAAATCTTAAACCGGACGGTAAGAAAGAGATTGTTTTGGAAGTTACAGACCAATCGTTAAAAGGCAAGTTGGATGCTTTATCTGAAATGATCGATGCGAAAGTGTTTATTTCTCTTGAATCAATGCAAGTTAATTTTAACGTCACTATTAATACAAAAACGAATGAGCCGATTACGAAATATGAGGTAAATGATAAAGGGATTGTGGAAGAAGTAAAACCAGCTTATGAGCAAATGGAAGCAGACTTTGATATTCCAGAAGAAAAAATACAGACACGTGAAGAAAAAGAACAGGCTGATCGTGAGATAGTTGATGAGTTCATCATTAGTGGTTTAGCACCAGGTTTTGATGGAATGCCAAATAAACTACCGGACATCGTGAAACGTCGTCTTGAAGGTGAATCTTATTTGAAGCTTGCAAATGAATTGAATATGTCTTCTGGACAAATCATTGAGGTAATTGATGAATATCGTAAACGTGTAGCTCCGTTAGCAATTAAGTGGCACGAATGGAAAGAGAACCAACCAGCGCCATCAGAACAGCCAAAGGCAGAGGAGAAGCTAGTTGAGGAAACGGATGAGCCAAAAGAAACAGAAGAACTATCACAGGATCCGGAACAACAAGAAATTGAGGTAACAGATGAGGACAAGCCTTTTGATGAAGAATTAGAAGATTAATAAAACAGGTTGGTAGTGTGGTCAGTGTGCCATACTACCAATCTTCAATCTCATACATGAGGTGATGGGGTGAATAGAGCGGAGAAACGGAAGATACGGCTGCAGATATTGGATACACAAGATGAGTATTGCAAAGGGTGCGAGTCAGTACCGAAGAAAAAGAATAATAAGCTCGTGAGTCAAGATGAACGGATTGCATGGTGCTATGCCAATTGTCCTATCGGTAAATCACTAAAAACTTTAGGTGAAAGCTTAGACGAGGGGAGAACGGAACATATGGGTGAAGAGAGAAATTGGGATAAATTATGTGCAAAGGCTGAAAAGCTTCGTGAAGAAAATTTGTCTTGGGCAAAAATTGCAGACCATTTAGGAGTAACGGAAAGCTCATTGTATTACCACATCGCAAAAAGAAGAGATGAAAATCAACCGCCTGTAAAGCGTGTAGGTACTCCAAAACAGCAATCGAATACAAAACCATTAGTGCAGATTGAAAACGTCGTAGAAAAGAAAAGTCAAGCGATTGAAGTAACAGAATTAGCGCAAGAGGATATCTTAGAAACTTTGAAAGTACAAATCAAGGAGCTTGTGGAAGAAAAGAATCGGTTAGAAAAAGAAGTACTTGCTGAGACGAAATTGCGGCTGAAGTTGGAAAATTACACGGAGTTTTATCAAAAACAGTACCGTGAAATGGAAGAAGATTATTCTACTCTTAAAAATGAATTTAACGCCATTACTGAAAAAGGATTCGAACAACGTGCTGAGATTAAAAAGCTGCACGAACAACTTCAAATATCACATACCGAACTTGAAAAAGAACGTTCACATCGTCTTGAACTACAGGGTAAGTCACAAGCGTTAGGGATGGCCCTCAAAGCTGTCTTATAGGTGACCACGATGAAACTGACAAAAGAAGAACGCACAAAACTCACATATGAAATTGGTGACATTATTGAACAGAAATGCAGACGGTGTTATTACAATCGTTCAGCTGATGAATGTTTTAGTATTAGCGTTTGTTCTGCTTGCCCGACTGGTGAAAAATTACGCCAGTTGGGTAGGTATTTTGATTCAGGTCAGCGTGATCACCGCGGCCCAAAGAAGGATATACCAGCAGGACTAACGCCTGAAAAGGTTCGTCAAATGAATGAGCAAGGCATTCCGGATAAGGATATCAGTATTATGTTTGATCGTAGCGGTTCATATGTCTCGAAATTAAAACAGCAATGGCAGAAGGAAGGATTATGGAAAGGAACTACAAAAACGTGGAACAGGAGGGCGAACGATGAAAAAAGAAACGGTTGATGTCATTGAAGATGTACAAGCCATGTCAGATGGTGAGTTTATGGAGAAATACGAAAAGCTTGTTCATCATTTTGTTTGGAAGAAATTCGGTAAGAGAATGAGTTCTATAAAAAATGATACAGGTTTGGATCTGGAAGATTTAATACAATTCGGAATGATTGGTTTGATTAAAGCAAGACAGACTTTTGACCATAAGCTTGGATATCAATTTTCTACTTATGCGGGCTATAAAATACATGGTGAAATCGGTAGAGGGATACGGGAGTCTCAAAAGGTAAAAGTACCGAGAACGATTTACAATTTAAAAGGGAAAATTATGATAAATGGTTTACATGAAAAAAGTCCGGAAGAAATTAGTTCGCAGTTAGAGGCATCTGTTGAAGATGTAGGAGTGGCGTTACAGTATCAGCCTGGAGCATTGTCGTTAAATAAAGTGATGAATGATTCAGGTGAAGATAAGGATATCACGTTAGAGAAAACACTTGTCGATAAGCAAACAGAGCGTATGGAAGAAGATATTGAAGACAGAATGGTGTTGGATTCTTTCATGAAAACATTAGAACACAAAGAATTTTTTGTTTGGGATATGCTTTCGAAAAATAGACCACAGCAAGAAATTAGTAAGCAGACAGGAGTGAGTCAACCACATGTTAGCCGGATATTAAAGAGTATCAACAAAAAAGCGGCTGATTTTGGGAGACGGCAGGGGTTGAGTGGATAATCAAATTTGAATTTTGTTAAGAAAGGGGAACATAAAATGACAGACACAGTTATTAAAGGTTTTTTTGAAGATGGGGACGGAGAAATGGTTCTGAGTGATATTAGGAATTTCAAAGATGAAAAAGACTTCTTAGAACAAGCTGAAAAATATGTCACAGAAACAAGAAGTTATCGTGTACCAGTTCTTGAACCGTCTGTAACCGATATTGTATTTAATGATGAAGAATGGAAGCCTGCTGATGATCCTGATTTAGAAGGAGAAAAAATTACTGTATATTGCTCTGATTTAGATTACGACAATGCAGAAGTGTGATTAATACAAAATCGTTAATTTGAGAGAAAAGGAGAAGATATTATGACGAAAGAAGAAAAAGAACTGTTACGTCAACAAGCAATAAAAGAAAACGAAAAACGGATTTCGCATTTGGAAACATTCCTGGAGGGTTTTTCCTTGGATACAGATGTTAACAAGACAGTTTCACTAGAAATAGGAACAGTAATTATGTTTATTGAACAAGAAATAGATAAGCTTAAATCTTATGTTTTTGAATAAAAACGCTATTTGATTAAACCAGGGAAAATAACATTTATTATTTCTAACAATAACAAAATAATACCGATAGTAAAAAATATATATTTAAGTACTTTAAGTGTTGTTTTCATTTATTTTTCTCCTAAGTGTCTCTTTGTTTGATTATTTTAGGAAATTTGGAATTTTTTTATGCACATTCAATTTAGTAAGGAAGATTAGAATAAAAATTTCATTTTGTAGCAAAGGGGAATGAGAATTGATAATGGATCCGTTGAATGTTCGTTATTAGCAGTAATTTATAAATTAACGGATTCGGTAAATGTTCGAGCTTTAATACAAAAACGCTATTTGAGTAGGAAGGAGGGGCACAGATTATGGCCAACTTAAAGAAGCGAAAAATACAGAAAGCCATCCGCCGACGTGCGAGATCAGTAGATAACTATCAAGTTGCAAAGGCATGGAGAAATATTTTTGTGAAGTCTGGAATCTTGAAGTAACAAAATTTAGATTTAAATAAAGGGTGATAAGAAATGGAAAAAACGAAAATGATTGAAATATTTCGGGCTAAATCATTAGATGGACAAATTCCGCAAATGAACGATTATTATAGAAATTTATATTCTAATGTTCAATATAAAAGTGATTCTGAAGGATATGTGTCTATACTTGTACCAGAGGATGAGGTAAAGGTAAGACAAGAATTCACTAATAAATGTATTGATTGGTTAAGGGAGTTAGAAAAAGAGCATAGCGTACTAGCTCATAAGCTAGCACGCTGGCACAATATTAGACTACGCTGATAGATTTAACAGCTGATGTAAGATATAAAGTTGCATCACTGTCGTCACCAATTGAAAACATATCATGTGAAAGCAGGAATCCGCCAATTCCTAATCTTTCATCTAGAGTAGCTAATGCAGAACCTTCTTTTTCAAAATCACCTTGCACATTACCTATGTACATTTGCTGAAGATAAAATATTTGTTCGTTTAGTTTATCAGTTCTTGAAGCATTGTTGATTCCAACTAAGATAGTATCTTCATGAATTTCAATTTTTTCACCATCAAGCATATTTATAATTACCATATATTCCACCTCCTTCCAATAATAGATTTTACAGCAATTTTGGAGGGAGGGCACTTAAAAGATAACAAAAGTTATTGTATTAGAAAGTTAGTTTGAATGGAGGGGAAGCGTATCATATGGAACAAATGTCATTCTTTGAAGACATCGATGAGAGAGAGATGCGCAGGTTAGTAGTTAAGGAGCTTAAAAACTACAAAGCACTGCAAGTTCGGATGAAGAATAGACAAGAACGGAATGAAGCAGGATACGCTGTTCTTTTTCCAAAAATGAAAGATGATCAAATTCATGAAATCAAATTTCGGCAGATTGAACGGGCGTTGCTAAATTCGTTAGATGAAGATCAGCGTGAAATTATCAAAATGAAGTACCTGGGCGATAAGAAAGTAAAAGACTCATATGTGTACAATGAATTGATGATAAAACGTGATGATTTTTATGAAAAAAAAGGTAGTGCGATTAGATTAATTGCAACTGCTTTAGAGATTATTTGAAAATGTATTAGGTAAAATGGAATTTCAGCCTTTTGTGCTGTTTATATAGATTGGATATGATGAGGGTGCTCATCTTTTTCTCTTTGGCTCTGCTGTATGGCAGAGTTTTTTTTATTTCCGACAAAAAAGGGGACAAAATGGGGGATAATTTTGGGGACATTTTCGGGGATTTTTCAAAACGAGATTGATATTAAGCTTTTCTTAGGGCAAGCCCTGGGAGAAGCATCTATCCCTTATCAAAGATGTACCCGCGGTTTCCGTACAGTGACACTTCTAATAGGTCACCATGCACTTTGTTTGCGTAGGAGATTGTTGAGGGGGAAGGAGTTAAAAGCACTCCAAGCTTATGCTTCTTATTGAGCTGATACTTTGTGTGAGTTCATAGGTGGCGTGAGGGAATCTTTTTATCTTGGAAGGAGTGAGGTATAAATGCCAAGCAAACCACTAAGACCTTGCTCACATCATCGTTGTTCTAACTTAACGAAAGAACGGTACTGTGATGACCACAAGCATTTAGTAAAGCAGCAGTATGAAAAGGATAGAGGTAGTGCAGCGCAACGTGGGTATGGTGCAAGGTGGAGGAAAGCAAGAGCATACTTCTTATCACACAATCCTATCTGTGTAAGGTGTGGTGATATAGCTACAATAGTGGACCATATCATACCACACAAAGGTAACTACCAACTGTTCTGGGATAAGAAGAACTGGCAGCCATTATGTGTGAGCTGTCACAGTCGTAAGACAGTACAAGAAGATGGAGGATTTGGGAGATGAGTACAGTAAGTAACTTAGATATGGTTATCGATACTATGAAGAATATTGCTAAGGTTGTAGCTAAGATATGTGAAGACATTATAGCTGGTATTAAATCATGTATCAATATCTATTTAAAGTTTACTAATCGAACCAAAGGACGAGCATACTTCAATCATTACATAGTAAGGTCATGCAATGTAAGTAAGGTAAGGCTGAACCATCAAGTGTTGTTAAATAAGCCGGTATTTGTGCGAATAAGGAATAGTTGTTAACGAGGGGTAGGGGTATTCGGATTTCTAGGGGTTCTACCCTATAGACCGCCCCCCAGTCTTGCGCGCAAAAAAATCCGTTTTTGAAATTTTTTTTGAAGGCGAGGTGTAATCATGTCAGGAAGAAACAGGCAGCCGTTATCCGTCATTCAAGGGAAAGGGAGATCGAATCATTTAACCAAAGACGAAATCCAAAAACGCCAGGAGCAGGAAGAAGCCGTAAAAGGTTTTACGGATAATATTGTTGCTCCGAAATATTTGACGGCCTCTCAAAAGAAAGAGTTTGAGAGGCTTTCTAATGAATTGGTGCGGTTAAAAATATTTAGTAATTTAGATGTTGATAGCTTAGCAAGATATATTGATTCTCGTGATCAGTATGTCAATTTAATAAAGCTATTAAGAAAGACTAAACCATCTGACGATTTTAAATTATATTCTCAAATGCAAAGAAGTAAAAATTTACTTTTCAATGAGTGTAGATCGGCAGCTAGTGACTTAGGCTTGACGATTACATCTCGATTGAAGTTAATTATTCCCGAACCAGAGAAAAAGCAGCAGACCGAGGGACAAAAGAGGTTTGGGGATAGGGTATGAGTCAGTCGGTATTTGATCGCGTTTGGAATTATGCACACGATATTGTAGAAGGTAAAATCGTTGCTTGTAAAAAGCACAAATGGGCAGCACAGCGTTTTATCGATGACATTTTTGCGCTTGAAAAGGAAGAATCCCCTTACTATTTTGATGCTGATGTAGTTGAAGACTTTAACGAATGGGCCAAACAATTCATACATTTGGAAGGTATTTTACCAGGACAACCAATTATTCTAACTGATTTTCAGTTGTTTATGGCCGCTAATATATTTGGATTTTATAAGAAAAGTAATAATGCTCGTCGTTTTCGTAAAGTTTATATACAGCTTGCACGTAAAAATGCAAAATCTCAATTCCTTGCACTGATCGCAACGTATGAAACGTTCTTAACAGATGAAAAACATCGTGTATACATTGCAGGGTGGTCACGAGATCAATCTGCAGAGGTATATGATGCAATTCACGAACAAATTCAAAATGCTGAGATATTGCAAGGTACGTATACCGATGCATACGGTAAAATCAAGCGGTATAAAACAAACTCAATTATTCAACCACTTTCCAAAGAAGCAAGAAAGCTTGGTGATGGTAAAAACCCATCAGTTGGAATTGTGGATGAGTACCATGCTCACGAAACAAGTGAGATTTACGATGTTCTTATTTCTGGTATGGTGGCAAGAAAAAGCCCGCTGATGGTTGTTATTACAACAGCAGGGTTTGATTTGTCGCGACCATGCTACAAAGAATATCAGTATGTAAGTAAAATCCTTGACCCTAATATCAACACTGAAAATGATGATTATTTTGTTCTTATTTGTGAACTGGATAAAGATGATGATATCAAAGATGAGAGCGTTTGGATTAAAGCGAATCCGATTGTGGCCACATATCCTGAAGGTATTGAGTCAATCCGATCTGAATTAAAAGTTGCCCTGGAACAACCAGAAAAAATGCGTTCATTCTTAACAAAAAACATGAACATCTGGGTGGACAAAAAAGACAACGGTTATATGGATATGGCGAAGTGGGCAGCTTGTGGCCGTGTAATCGATTGGGAAGAATTCCGCGGTCAAGAAGTCATTATAGGTGTTGACCTTTCCGCAAAAATTGATTTAACAAGTGTTAATTTTGAGACGCAAAAAGAAAGTAAATATTTAAATAAAAATCACAGCTTTATGCCGGAAGATACCATTGCAGAAAAGGCAAAAACTGATAAAGCACATTATCAATTATGGGAAAAGCAAGGCTGGATTACTTCCACACCTGGTGCTGTAGTCGATTATTCTTTCATAAAGTCTTATATTCAAGAAAAAGAAGCCACCTATGATCTAATTATAAAAGAAATTTGTGTAGACCCTTGGAATGCAACTCAGTTCATGATTGATATGGAAAATGAGGGTTACACGGTTGTTGAAATTGGGCAAACTCTTAAAACACTTGCGGAGCCTACAAAAGATTTCCGTGAACGAGTATATAAAAAAGAGTTGGAGCATGATGATAGTCCGGTTTTAACTTGGGCAATGGGTAATGCTGTGACTCGAGCAGATCCGAGTGATAATATTCGCTTGGATAAATCAAAATCAATCGAGAGAATCGATCCAGCAGCGGCAGCAATCAACTCACATGCAAGGGCGATGGTACTTCAATTTAGTAAGAAGAGTGTTTATGAGGAAAGAGGAATCACATTCTTATAGAAAGTGAGGTGATTATTATTAAAATTCCGTTCATTAGTAAGTTTTTCGAAAAACGTTCAGCGACAAGTGGGTTATCTAATCCGAGTCAGTGGTTTGTTGATTGGTTAACTGGTGGAAATCCATCTCTTTCTGGGGTAAAAGTGAATGAATTGACGGCACTTAATAACACTGCAGTCTTTGCATGTGTAAGAATAATCTCTGAAACAGTAGCTTCTTTGCCACTTATTACGTACAAACGAAGAAAAGATACTGGTAAAGAACGAGCACCTAATCATCCGTTGTATAAAATCTTACATGACGAACCAAATCCGGAAATGTCGTCATTCACATTCGTTGAAACGCTTATGGGACATGCGGTTACGTGGGGAAATGCCTATGCTGAGATTGAATGGGATGATTTAGGGAGAGTGAGGGCCTTATGGCCACTTTCGCCAAGTCAAACATGGGTTGAGCGAGCCGCTGATGGTTCTATTTGGTATCATACTATTCGACCAAGAACAAATGAAATGGTTACATTGCCAGCTTGGCGGATTTTACATGTTCCTGGTCTTGGATTTGATGGGATTCAAGGGTATTCTGTCATAAAAATGAACCGTGAAGCGATTGGATTAGCCATTGCAACAGAGAAATATGGAGCAAGTTTCTTTGGAAATGGCGCAAGACCAGGTGGCGTGTTAGAACATCCTAACAATTTATCAGAAGATGCTCAAAAACGATTACGTACAAGTTGGAACGAAATGCACCAAGGGTTGGAGAAACAACATAGAATAGCCATTCTTGAAGAAGGATTGACGTATAAACAAATTGGGTTACCACCTGAAGATAGTCAATTTCTTGAAACACGTAAGTTTCAAATCACAGAAATTGCGAGAATGTTTAGAGTTCCACCGCATTTACTCGCGGATTTGGAACGAGCAACGTTCAGTAATATAGAACATCAATCAATTGAATTTGTTGTACACACAATCCGCCCGTGGCTTGTGCGCTGGGAACAAGAGATACGCAGGAAACTCCTTTCTGATACTGAGAAACGGAGTTTTTTTGTTGAGTTTTTAGTGGATGGATTGCTTCGAGGTGATATCAAAACACGATCAGAAGCACTCCAAATTCAAAGGCAAAACGGCATAATCAATGCTGATGAATGGCGAGAAATTGAGAATATGAACCCACAAGAAGGAGGACAAGGTAAAAAATATCTTGTCAATTCAGCAATGATTGCTGTTGATCAGATTGGATTAACCAAAGAGTCTGTTGTAGACAAAAATACAGTACCAAATGAAGGGGGTGATAACGGTGAACAAAACGGAACTGAGGGAACAAACGGGCAGTAATATAGAAATTCGCGAGAATGATGGCGGTTCACGGACTATCACAGGATACGCGGTGAAATGGGAAATGAAATCTGTAACTATGGGGTATTGGCGCAGATTTAAAGAGCAATTTACTCGCGGTGCTTTTACGGAATCCCTTACACAAGATGATCAATTAGCGCTATGGAGTCATGATACTTCAAGAGTATTAGGTAGAACAAAAAATGGTACGCTTCGACTGTTTGAAGATGATATTGGGTTACGTTTTGAACTTGATTTACCAAGTACGACATTGGGAAATGACACATATGAAACGATTAAACGCGGTGATGTTGATGGCGTTTCTTTTGGTTTCCAAATGGTTAAAGAAGAATGGGATGAAAGTGATCCAGATAACATCGTAAGAAGTGTGACAAAAGCAAAGTTAGCGGAGATTAGTCCGGTTGCTTTTCCAGCTTATCCAGATAGTCAAGTGTCAGCTAGAAGTTACGATCCGTATAAGGTATTTGTGGAAGGCAAGCAACAAGATATGACTAGTGTTTTTGCGGAACAAAGAGAAAGAGAATTACAGCTTTTAAAATATAAATTCTAAGGAGTGTTTCAATTGGCTAAAATCGTAGAGTTATTACAAAAACGAGCGAATTTGTGGGAACAAGCAAAAGGAATTCATGATAAATCTGTGGAAGAGCAGCGTTCTCTTACAGGAGAAGAGCAGCAAGAGTACGACCGTATCACAAAAGAAATGGACGGTCTAACGGAAACAATCAATCGTGAAAAACGTATGGAAGAACAACGAGCACAAATGGAACAAGCGGCATTTGAGAAAAGAGAACAAGCAACCAACAATTCTGAACGACGTGAACAAGCGCCACTTGACACAGAAGAATACCGTGAAGCTTTTAACGGCTGGTTGAAATTTGGAGCTCAAGAATTAAGTGAAGAACAACGTTCTATTTTAAATGCTGGCCGTCAAACATTAGAAACTCGTGCGCTATCAGCTGTAACAGGTGCAGCGGGTGGATTCACTGTTCCACAAGGTTTTTATAATCAAATTATTCAAGCAATGAAGCCTTTCGGTGGTATGCGTCAATCTCGTGCAACTGTGTTACGTACAGCGGCAGGGAATGACTTACCAATTCCAATGAATGATGATACAAGCAATATGGGAGCAATCGTTGGTGAGAACGCAGCGGCAGGAAATGCAACTGATCCTGTTTTCGCACAAAAGATTTTAAAAGCCTACAAATATACATCTAAAACATTTTTAATTCCTATTGAGTTACTTCAAGATTCCGCTTTTGATGTGGAAGCATACATTCGTCAAAAAATTACCGAACGTATTGGACGTATTTTGAATCTGCATTTCACAACTGGTACAGGCTCTTCCCAGCCGAGAGGAGTTGTTACAGATGCAGTTCTTGGTAAAACAGGTGCAACAGGTCAAACAACTTCTATTACGTATGATGATTTAGTAGACCTTCAACACTCTGTAAACCCTTTATATCGAACAAATGGAGAATGGATGTTTAATGATAATACATTGAAAGCAATCCGTAAGCTAAAAGATTCTACAGGTGCACCTTTATGGCAGCCAGGTTTGGTTGCGTCTGAACCGGATAAAATCCTTGGCAAACCATATATCATTAATACGGACATGGCAGACATGGCGGCAAATGCTAAATCTATCTTGTTTGGAGACTTCGCTAACTATTTCATTCGTGACGTAATGGATCTAATGATTGTTCGTATTTCTGAAAAATACATTGAAAGCGGACAAATCGGATTTGTAGCATTCAGCCGTCAAGATGGATTCTTAGTAGATGCTGGACAAGGACCGATTAAATATTATGCAAACTCAGCAACTTGATGAGAAGCGTCTTATGGCGCTTCTTATTTTTATATGAGGAGGTTCCTTTTATGCCGAAAGTAAAGATGAAGACAAGTTTAGCAGCAAGTGATTTCTCTTATGTTCCTGGTGATATTGTGGAAGTGAATGAAGAAGTTGCAATTGCGTGGCAAGAACATGGGCTTGCTGAATTATATGAGGAGAAAGTAAGTGTAATTGAACATAAACAGGCAGAGCAGCCAAAAAGTTCAAGGGTGAAAAAGAAAAAACAGGATAGTGATGAATAATGCCTCTTTCATCCAATGCTTTAACAAATCTTGAAGCGATAAAATCGTACTTGAAAATTAATTCGGGTCAAAATACCGATGATTCACGGCTTGAAGATTTAATTAACTCTTGTTCTATCGCAATCGAGAACCATTGTAAAAGAAAATTCAAAGAGCAGACGTATTCTGAAGAAGAATATGATGGAAATGGATTAAAATACTTACATCTTCAGCAATATCCTGTGAAATCTGTTGATTCAGTCACTGTGGATGGTATTTTATTGTCTTCTGATCAGTACAAAGTGAAAAAAAGTAATGGAACGTTAATTCGAACAAACTCTATTTGGCCACAAGGAGATATTAACGTTGTGGTAACATATGTTGCCGGATACAGCACCATTCCAAATGACTTAGAACTAGCATGCAAGCACTTAGTTATGTCTTATTTCAAAGCGGATATTGCTAGTTTTTCGACTACATTCCAAGAGGGATTTGTATTCCGTCCAGAAGCTCTTCCGGCACAAGTAAAGGCATTGGTGCAACCTTATAAAAAGGTGGTGTAGGTATGCCAGAAATACAAGCGAAAGTAAATATTAGTCCTGGTCTACAAAATCTTATCAATCACAATGAAGAAATTGCACCTAAAGCTATTAAATCTGGTATGAAGCTTATTACACGGCAAGTACCAAAAGAAGTTCGAAATAAGATTCGTTCATTAGGATTGGTTCGAACAGGCTCATTTGCGAAAAGTATTCGAGGAAAAACGGCTAAAGATAAATCTATTATCGGCTCACGATATTTTGTCGGACATATCCTTGAAGGCGGGGCGAAACCTCACATAATTAAGGGTAGAAAGGGTAAAAAGTTGTGGTTTCCTGGATTAAAACGTCCTGTTCGAAAAGTGCGTCACCCGGGGATAAAAGCTTACAAATATCTTGAGGGAACTGTGAACGATATGGAGAATTCCGGAACAATTGAGAGTCTATTTTCACAAGGCGTTCGAGAAGCATTAGAGGAGTTGCAAAATGGTTGATTTAAATGTAATGGCCGTCAAAATAAAAGAAGTTTTAGAAAAAGTTCCAGGGATACAACAAGCGTTTGATCATGAACCACAGGAAATGAGTATATTACCGGCAGCAACGGTATATTTTGATGGATTTAGTCAAATCGAGGCAACAACAAGACGCTCTTCTGTGGATTGGCGTTGGACAATTCGTGTCTATATACCTATTCAAACGAGCGATATTCAATTGCCACAAACAGAAGTGAGAAATTTAGCCGTAAAAACAATTAAGCAATTCCGTAACGATATGAACTTAGGTGGATCATGTTTATATAGCACAATCAGCGCAGGCGAGATATATGCTCTGTTAGAGCAAAATAATCCTAATTTAGTTGCAGAGTTGCAATTAGTAACAACTACAGAGGAGTGAATCCTTAATGACTAAAAAAATGAAATATATTGGTGAGGAAGAAAGAGTTATTCCTCAGCATGGTGTATATAAGCCCGGTGATGAAGTGGACTTTAACGAAACACTTTATGCAACCGGGCTTTTTGTTGAGAAAAAACACCGAAATGTAGAAAAAAAGGACGGTGAAGAGTAATGCCGTATGGTTCACTAAGTCATATAGGTTTAGGGAAAGAGACAGCATGGGGAACTCCTGTTGCAGCAACAGACTACATTCGTTTTGCTTCAGAGGGAATAACAGAGGAAATTGAACAAGTTATTTCTGAAAATATTACCGGAGTCTTTGACGAAGGGGCGACGTATGAAGGTGCTCATAACATTTCTGGTGATATTTCTTTTGATGTGTACCCGAACATGTTAGGTCATATGCTACGTTCAGCATTTGGAGCACCGACAACAACGACAGTGACTGCAGGAGTATATCAGCATGTTTTTACACCGTTACAATCAAATTTCTCAAATGTGTGCGCTCTTCCTTCTTATACTTTGGAAGTAAACCGCGATTTAGAACAAGCATTTCAATATGCTGGTGCAGTTGTGAATGAACTAACTTTGAATTTCGGGACAGATAACAAAATCATGCAAGGTTCAGCTTCTATTCTTGCTAGAAAATTAGCTTTAATTACAAAAACTGTACCAAGCTTAGAAGCAACGAATCCGTTTTTGTGGAATCAAGCTACAATTACATTGGACGGAACGGTTAATAAAGACGTAACAACGATTGAATTTGGTATCAGTAATGAATTAGAAGCTCGTGGATCGTTAGATGGTACAAGGGAAGTTTCTCGCATTTTAAGAAACGGAGTGCGAACATTCCCTGTGAAATTTTCCGCAGAATTACAAAATATGACCGATTACAATAAGTTCCGAGCGCAAAATGAAGTACCTCTTAAAATTGAATTGGTCGGTGGAGTCATTTCGGGAGCAAACAATTATAAATTAACGGTTGAGATTCCTAAATTCCGTTTTGCAGCTTATCCAATCAATGTGGATGGTGCTGGATCACTTATTGCTCAAGTAGATGGTTCAGCAAAATATGATCAAACAAGTACGTTTGCTATGAAAATTACTTTAGTTAACAGTAAAGCGAGTTATTAAAGAGGAGGAACTAAGTATGTCTTTATTTGCGAAAAATAAACCAACAAAAAGAGTAGATTTTGAAGGTGGATGGGTAGAATTACAATTTTTAAGCAAAGGCGCAAAAGATCATATCAGTAGCCAACTATCGAATATGTTTGCGGATATGGATAGTGAAGCAATAAAAAAAATGAAATTGCAAAATAAAGATGATATCCCGGCTGAAATGATTGGGGTAATCGGAAAAGTGCAGCAAGTAGAATATTACAAATTGTCTCAAGCTATTAGATCTTGGAGCGAACAAGAAGAAATCACAATTGAAACAGTTAAAGAACTGAATGATGAAATATTTGATTTGATTTCGAAAGAGATCAATAAAATGAATGAACTGAATTTAACAGAAAGAAAAAACTAGTAGGGGCGATTACTCAAATGATGGGTAATCGCTCTTTTTCTAATGAATATTTGCGAGTCTATCTTATGTGTAAAGAATTTCACTGTTTGCCCTATGAAGGTGGTTATTTGGATCAACCAGCAGTTTATGCAGAAGCGTTTGAATTAATTCAAAGCACCATTAACCAATACCAAGCGAATCGGAACAAGAAAGGAGGTACTTATGGCAAGAAATAATACAGTTGAAATTATTTTATCGGCTAGAGATCATGCCAGCCAAGCGACAAAAAAAGCCTTTGATAGTATCTCCGGTTCCGCATCTTCAGCTATGGGGGTTGTGGGTAAGGCAGCCGGCGCGGCAGTATTAGCAGTTACGGCTTTGATTGGTGTTGTAGGAAAAGTTGGCGTCGAATACAACGCTATGATGGAGCAGTCACAAATTGCATGGGAGACTATACTCGGAAGCCAGGAAGCAGCAGCCAAAACTTTAAAAGAATTACAAGTCATGGGAGCAAAAACTCCTTTTGAATTCGAAGGATTGGACAAGGCGGCCAAGCTTCTGAATATGGCGGGATATGAAGGGGATAACCTTTTCAAGACCCTTACAAACGTGGGGGATGCTGTTTCCGCTGTAGGTGGCGGTCAAGCAGAACTAGAGGGTATTTCAATGGCTATTTTCCAAATGGCTTCTAAGGGGAAAATATCAGCTGAAGAAATGAACCAGTTGGCGGAACGTGGAATCCCAGCATGGAAAATGGTTGCGGATGCTCAAGGGAAAAGTGTACAAGAAATCATGAAAATGAGTGAGAACGGTCAACTTTTCGCAAAAGATGTTCTTCCACAATTGACCGATCAGCTAGGGAAGAAATTTGGCGGGGCAATGGAAAAACAATCTCACACATTCAATGGTATGCTCTCAACAATTAAAGATAACTTGAAGATTTTATCCGCGGAACTTTCAAAACCTTTATTTGAAAATCTAAAAAAAGGAATGGAAGCAGCACTTCCTATTCTTGATGGTGCCATGCAGTTAATAAAGGGTGATACGGTTGGTTTTGCCGACACAATAACCAAAGCATTTGGCCAAGAAAATGGACTTCTAATCATGAAGTTCTTCTTTGCAATTCGCGATGGGGTAACTTTGATGCAAGGTGCCATGGGCATGGCAAAAGATGCGATACAGGGCGTTTTTGAATTATTTATGGGTAATGAAGGTAAAGGTGTAGGTCTGCTTGCTGGGCTCGGTTTATCACCGGAAACGATTCAAATAGTCGTTTCAGTCGTGGAAGGAATAAAAAACGCGGTAAGTGGATTTTTTTCAAGTTGGGTAGGATTTGTTACAGGGCTGTTCAGTGGTGAAGGTAATTTAGGTGAATCTTTCGTTCGAATTTTTAATGTGGTACTCAGTATTGCGGTTCCAATTCTATCTCAAGCTTTTGAATTCATTAAGGGTTTGCTAGCGCAACTATCTGAATTTTGGAAGGCACACGGTGATCAAATTGTCCAAGCGGTTCAAAATGCTTTTTCTTTAATAGCTAGTATTATCGGATTTTTGGCACCTGTAATTTTATTTATTATTCAAAGTGTATGGGAGAATGTGAAGGGTGTAATTCAGGGGGCTCTAGACATTATTCTTGGAATTGTGCAGATTTTTACAGGTTTGTTTACTGGAGATTGGAATATGATGTGGGAAGGAATAAAACAACTATTTTTCGGAGCACTTGAATTCCTTTGGAATTTATTCAACTTAATTATGCTTGGAAAATTGATTGGTGGAATCAAAGCATTTATTGAAGGTGGCATAGGTTTATTTAAATCTTTTGGTGGACTAGCCAAACAAACTTTTGATGATTTTTTAAATAATATCGTGAATTTGTTTGGTTATTTCCGCGAAACAGGTTCTAGTATTTGGCGAGCCACAGTCGATACAATCGGTAATATTATAAGCACTTTTGTAAATGCAGCACGTTCAAATTTTGGAAATATTCTCGATGATGCGGTGCGAATTTTTAATAATGTAAAATCAGCAATAACAAGCCCGATTGAAACAGCCAAAAATATTGTTAGAAATTTGGTCGATGAAATAAAGTCATTCTTTAGCAATTTGACTTTAAAACTTCCTGACATCAAAACACCACATTTTAAAATAAAGAACTGGTCTCCTAATCCAGTTGATTGGATCAGTGCTATGCCGAGCTTGGATGTAGATTGGTATGATAAAGGTGGTGTTTTCTATGGTCCACAAGTCATTGGTGTTGGTGAGAAACGTCCTGAATTTGTTGGTGCTCTTGATGATCTTAGAAAAATTGTCAGAGAAGAATCCGGTGGTGGAGGAAATACTTACAATATCACTGTGAATGGCAATAACGTCGATATAACAGAAGAACGATTATTGCAAGTCCTCCAACGAGAGGAGCTATTATATGGCTAATGAAGTGATTGTATGGATAGATGCATATGGAATGGAGCATATATTGACTAATCAAGCTGATATAGCCATTTCAATTGGCCCTTCAGGTCGATATATGCCGCCTATTGAACATATTGAAGATGAAGTGCCATTCCAAGCAGGAAGTATACTTAGAGAAATAAAAGTGAAAGCGCGTGAAATGGATTTTCCAGTTGAAATAAACGGGAAAACTCAAATGGATATCCGTAATAAGTTGAGGGAGTTATTACGGATATTCAATCCATTAAAAGGCGATGGGAAAATAAAATCAATTAGTCCAGATGGTTCACAACGTGAGATAGTTTGTCGATACAAAGGCGGACTTGAAATAAAAGAATCGGGCAGGATATGGGAAAGATTTGTTTTGGTGTTAAAAGCATTTGATCCTTTTTGGTATGACACAACTACAAATGTTCAAACATTTTCACCTGGCCAACCAGCAACATTTTTCCCGTTTCTTCCATTGCGATTAACTTCATCTTCTGTATTTGCTGATGTGACTATCAACAATTTAGGAGATGTGGAAACATGGCCAGAATGGATTGTTAAGGGACCAGGTGAAAACATTGTTTTGCGGAATATGACAACAGGTGAAATAACACATCTTGAAACATCACTTGAAGTAGGAGAGTCTCTTATTATTAATACGATGCCTTATGTGAAAACAGTTATAAAGAATGATGGAACAAATTTATATAGTACACTTACAGACGATTCATCATTATGGGCGCTTCAAGATGGGCAAAACAGTATACGAATAGAAATGTCAAATACTACAAATGGGTCTTCTGTTCAATTGTCTTATCGTAACCGTTATTGGGGGCCGTGATATGAAATATAAAATATATGTACGAGATGAGTATTTGAACCGAGTTGCAGAGATAGATGATTTTCAGAAATTAGATATAATCCCACGTTTTAACGCGGTGGGTTCCTGGGCTTTGGATATTCCGACTGACAGTAGAGCAGCCAAAGAGTTGATTAAACCTAGAGCTGGCATTATTGTTGTGAGAAATGGAAAAACAATTTTGTCTGGTTCAACAGATAATCGGAGTAGGAAATGGAATCAAGATACGGATATGTTAACATTCAGCGGAAGTGACGATAATGTTTACTTACAAAATCTTGCTTATCCGCATCCAGGCGGAAATTTTTCTTTACAAGATCATGATGTAAGGACAGGTGTAGCTGAAACAATCATGAAGCAATATGTGGATGTAAATATTGGTCCTAGCGCTTTATCGCAAAGGAGAATGTTAGCTCTAGAAGTAAATCGAGGACTAGGTAAAATAGTTACAGGAAGAGCGCGGTTCAATATGCTTATAGATTTACTCGCAAGTTTAGCCATATCCGGAGGAGATTTAGGTTTTAGAGTTGTGCAAGTAAACAAAACATTACAATTTCAAGTGTATCAACCAACAGACAAAACAAGGTCTGTTTTTTTTAGTCCTCTTTTAGGTAATTTACGAGATTTTGAATACAACGTAAAAGCACCTGAAACAAATTATGTCATTTGTGGTGGGGGCGGTGAAGGGGTAAATCGCATTCTTTTAGAAAGAGGCGATTCTGTTAGTATTTCTCAATATGGGCGTAAAGAGTCTTTCATTGATCAGCGAAATACAACTGATACCAATGAAATTCAACAATCTATGGATCAATCGCTTATTGAAAAAGGTGAAAAAACAAGTTTAAAGATAACGCCAATTGACACGCCAAGCCTAACTTTTAATAAGGACTACTATCTTGGTGATAAAGTCTCAGTAGTTATTACACAACCAGGTGAGATGGCAAATATAAACACGGTCCAATCTTTTATTTCATCTTATCAGAATGAGTATATTCGAAAAACACAGGAAAAGCTGGATGTAATTCAAGATATTATGAGAGAAATTAAAATCACAATTACGCCTAATGGGGAATCTATTTCTCCTGTGATTGGAACTCCTGATTCTATATCGAATTCTAGTCGGGGTATTTTTGATAAAATGAAAAAAATTATGAAACGTGTAAGTAATTTAGAAAGGAGATAATGGAATGACACAAACGTATTTTCCATTTGATAGTGGACCAGGTTCGAGTGTAACAGAAATTCAGTGGAAGGAAATGGCGCAACATTGGATGGACACCGGTGTATTATTAGGCACATTCAATGACCTTGGTGTATACGCTGATTCTTCTGGTATGAAAGTAAAAGTACGAAGTGGAGCAACTTGGATAGAAGGGCACTATTTTAAATCTGACGCAGAAGAGATAATTCCGATTGCAACCGCAAATGCAACAAATCCCAGGATTGATCGTGTAGTCATTCGTCTTGATTGGAGCACAAATAAAATCAGTTTAGAAGTTCTACAAGGTACACCAGCGGCGACTCCTGTTGCTCCAGCATTGACTCAAAATACGGGGCGATGGGAATTTCCATTGGCTCAAATAAGAGTAAATGCAGCAGTAGCGACAATTGCCGCTAATATGGTTACAGATGAAAGAACTTTTGCGCAAGGAAGTGTTTTCGTATCTAGGTCAAGAAACTCTTTTGCTGGTGATAGCGCTCACCAAGTCTACGGCAGTGCGGATACACGTGTGACTTTTCCACGGAACGAAGTGACACGAGGAAATGTAGCATCTATAAACAGTGATGCCACATTTAAAGTAAATGAAGCAGGTTTATATATGCTGGTGGTTCATGGTCAATCACAACTTGCTACAGAAGCACATTCTTTTCAACCGCGTTTATTTAAAAACGGTGCTCAATTACGAGCGTTAGGTGATTATAGTTTCAGTAGTACACGATATTCACATTTTTACGCGACTGAAATTTTACAACTAGTAGAAGGAGATACAATTGAAATTTGGATACATCTGAATCAAACGGCAGCGGATTATACATTTCCATACATTCAAATCCAAATTGCGAAAGTGAGATGATATTATGACAGTTCTGTTAGAATCTCAAAAAAATATAGGAGATTCCATTTTGTATTTATTTCCTAATGCTGTCGTAGATCATAACTTTAAAGTCATAAACGATGGCGAATCATTTAAATTAGTAAAATGGGAAATGGATGCTGTGATTCCTACTGTAGAAGAATTAGAATCTGTGTACGAAAAGGCGCAAGAAGGACGAAATGAAATGCCGATATCAGAGTTGGATGTCATTAAGAAACAGCAAACCGATCTAGCTTTTGAGCTCATGCAGAAAGGGGTGCTCTAGTCTAATGGATTGGTTTATGTGTGCTACTATGGATTTTGAAATTTACAAAGATATTTTACGAATTCAAAAGTATGTGCAATTTAAGAAAATAACAGAAGTACAATACACAAAAATTACTGGAGAGCCTTATACAACATAGGCTCTCTTTTTATTTGAAAGGAGGGATACAATGGCTGAACAACCGAAACATGATGATTTTCGAGAACTTCTTGTAGGTCTAACGAGGGTTGAGACAAAGCTTGATTCGCTTGGTAACGTAAAAGATGTTGCAGTCGAAGCGCAGCAGTCAGCAAAGAGTGCTCATTTACGGGTAGACAGATTAGACAAACTAGTATTTTGGATTGGTACCACAGTCATTGGAGCAGTTATCACAGGCGCTATTATGGCGCTTTTTAAATTTGGAGGAAAGTAGGAGAGAGGATGGACAAGGGGAATATCAAAAAACGTTTACGTAACTGGAAAACATGGGTTGCGCTTTTTTCATTGGTTGGATTTTTGTTTAGTAAGTTTGGTTTACCAGAAGCAAAGAGCTTCTTAGATGAAGCCGTTCCTTACATTTTTACATTAGGAATCACACTTGGTATTTGGTCAGATCATGAAGAAATTCAAAAAGGAGATGTTGAATAATGAAATATCATACACGAAATGTGAACAATTTAAACAAATTAGGCGATCATACAAAAGCTGCAGCTTTTAAATGGTATCAATATTGCTTGGACAATGGCATTGAAGTGTTAATTTATGAAACCATCCGTACAATTGAACAGCAACGTGAAAATGTTCGCAAGGGCGCATCACAAACGATGCGCTCTTATCATTTAGTGGGACAAGCGTTAGACTTCGTTCCGATTCAATCAGATGGATCTGAAGACTGGGAAGGATATTGGAGAGAACCGTGGGTATCCGCAATTCGTTATGCGAAAAATATCGGATTTGAATGGGGTGGGGATTGGCAAGGATTTGTTGATTCACCGCACCTACAATTCAATTATCGTGGTTATGGTACAGACACTTTCGGAAGCGGTGCACAAGATGCGGAGGATTCCCCGTCTACAGAATCGGATAACAATGAAGGTATTGCTTATATTGAAGGAAGTAATGTTAATCTGAGAAATGGTCCAGGCACATGGTATGGAGTTATTCGTCAGCTAAATAAAGGCGAATCCTATAAAGTATGGGGACAATCAAATGGTTGGTTAAACCTTGGTGGCGATCAGTGGGTTTATAACGATTCTTCTTATATTAATTATTGTGGAAGTAGTGCACCTTCACAACCTTCTTCATCTTCTGATGGTGTAGGAGTAGTTACGATTACTGCAGATGTATTACGTGTTCGCACTGGTCCAGGAACAAACTATGACATCGTAAAGAATGTATATCAAGGCGAACAGTATCAATCATGGGGATACAAAGATGGCTGGTACAATGTTGGTGGTGATCAGTGGGTATCTGGTGACTATGTAAGTTTTGATAAATAACAAACAAAACCAAGCTCCTTTGTGGGCTTGGTTATTTTTATAAAAAATAAGGCGGTGCTAATTATGAATTATTTAATTGAATTGGACAAATGGGGAATTAAACAAGGGATTCCTACTAAACCTTACACTGATGAAAATTTTATTCAAGCAGATTTAAATATTCAGGGGTTGAACAACGCAATACAATATGCACACGACAATGAGTATTCTAGTCTTACATTACCGAGGGGCGAATACACTGTTTGTTATCCTAGACAAATTCAAATGTTAAGCAACTTAACGTTAGACTTGAATAGTTCTAAGTTAAAAGTAATTTATGATTCAGATAGAAAGAGTCCGTTCGATAACAGAACAGGAATTGATTATCATAATTTTGTAGGTATCACATTATCATTTGCAAAAGCTGAGCGTGCTACCGTTAAAAACGGAGAAATTGAAGGTTGTCGTTCTGATCGTAGTTTCTTGAATGATAGAGAAGTTGCTGTTGAGCATAGTTATGGAGTTGCTTTCCGTGAAGGTTCTAGGTTCTGTGAATTAGATGGAGTTGATATTCACGATTATATGGGCGATAACGTTTCGTTCTTATCTTCAGCATTAATTGGTTATGCAGAATTTGATGAAGGTTGCACAATTAATTCATTAGATTATTCAACAGGACAACCTATACCTGTCACTAGTCCTAAAACGGTAGTTACAAAGATGTTAAATATTCAATTTGATAAAGATAAGAAAGTTAAGTCAATGTACGTTGGTGGTTTAGGATATGCACGTTTAACAGGATTGTATAATAAGTTCTTTGATGTTTTCTTTTATGATAAGAATGATGAATTTATAGGCGCTGCTAGAAAACGAAGAATATACAGCGACATCACGATTCCTAATGGTGCTACTAAATATCGTATGCAATTCTTGGATGAATCAGTAATAAGACAACACGCTATAACGGTTTGGTTCGGTTATATACCTTCTCATAACGTTATTAAAAATTGTGACATTCATGATGGCCATCGCGGAGGAATTACTTTAGGTGGTAGTCATAATATTGTCGAGAATAATGTTATACGAGGAAATGGTAAAGGTTTAGCAAGATTTTTAGATAAGAAGCCTATCTTTAATGATCCAACTAGATACGCAATTAATATGGAAGATTCATACGGTTCGAAATGTGTAATTCGCAACAATGATATCTACGATTCGTATCATGGCATATTGGTTGGTTGTTTCGATGTCGAAGTAATAAGTAACCACATTCATGATATAGATTATTGGGCTGTAAATTTATATTCTATATCAATGGCTAAAATAAGAGATAACTACTTCTATAACAACCTTAACAATATAGGATTAATGACTTCAACATTTTATTCTCCTTATGTCTTGGTTGAAGGGAATACATTTGTTAACGGAAGTTTAAATCTTAATACGACAGCATATAAAGTAGAATTAAAACATAATCAGTTCATAAATCCTATGTCAATTGTAGTATCTGAAGGTTGTACGATGTCGGATTCGCATATAACATACACAGAAACACTAAACGGAGCAGTAGTTGTTGCTAATAAATTAAAAAACTGTTCATTTAAATCGTCTCAAGCTGTTATCATGCGCGAATTAACAATGAAAGTATTAGAATTAGAAAACTGTTCATTCGAAAATTTACGGTTACGTTTCGAAACTCAAAATGTAAAAGTACCTACTAAAATTAAAGTTATTAATCCTACGTTTGTATATTGTGAAATTCGTAATCATACTTTCGGAGCGCCTAACTCAATTGATATAATTGATGGAAAATTAACTGATACATTTTTAGAAGTTGGCATTACGAATGTTGATAATATAAATCCATACACGAAACTTTATAATTGTCAAATCAACATTAATTCTAGTGGAATAAAACATTTATTCGTTTCTGATTGCAACAGATCAACTTCGGTAGCGACATATATTGCTGAAAAATGTAAGATAAATATCACTAACTCTTCATTCGCTTATGTATTAAATTCAGGTTCAGCTAATCAATCAAATGAGTTATTGTTACGTGATAATGAAATTTCTTATAGCGGAACAGGTTCGCTAAATTTAGTTTTCTATAAGAATGCTACACATATCAAAAACTTCGTACTAGATGATAAAAACACGTTCACAAATATGAATTTACCAGCTATAAATTAATAAAAACCAGCTCTTTTATAGAGCTGGTTTGCTTTTTTTGTAGAAGACTATTTTTTAAAAATATGGTATACGAACCTTATATATCCATGTACAATATAGTTACATAAATGTAGAAGGAGGCATAGCTATATGATTTACTTGCTTGTTCTGTTTTTACCACCTGTTGCTGTATTGTTATGTGGAAGACCCATTCAAGCACTAATTAATTTGGTTTTATGCCTATTTTTCTGGATTCCAGGCATTATACACGCTTGGATGGTTGTGAGTGACAAGAGACAAGATAAGCGGATTAAGAAGCAGACGAAAACGCTGATTAAAGCGCAACAGAATCAAAGTGAATGACACGAAAGCCCGCTCTTATGAGTGGGCTTTTTACTTTTGCATCATACTGATTAACGAATCTCCATCGATTAATTCTATATTTTTATTAGCAGCATATTTTCGTGCGTTTTTATTAAAATTACTAAGTGTTACAAAGTATCCTCCAACAGCATCGGCGTCTACGATAGCACTGTGAAGTTTTTGAATGAATGTTCTTCCGATTGTTCCCTTTGTATGGCGTTTTACCTCAACAAATTTCATTTCTTTTCCTTTGTGTAAAATGATGTCTTTTCCACCGTCATTAGATGCTGATGTTACTTGTGCTTTGTATCCAAGAGAGCGAAAGAAGTCAGCAACAAAATATTCAAAATCTCGTGGATCCATCTCTTCTAAATTTTTTCGGTTTGCTTCCATTTTGATTCGGTTAGCGCGAATCTCTTCGGTAGAAACTTCAGGAGTTTTCGTTATTGAACCGATTATAAAAACAATTACTAACAACAAAATAGACCAAATCATAAATTTCACCTCAGTATGAGTATTCCCAAGTGAGGTCTATTCTATATTATCTTCAATCCAAATATCCTCTAACTTCATTTCTAACGCTCTTGCTATACGATATGCCACAGGTAAGGTAGGCAAACCACCTTTAAGCAAGTTTGTCATTGCAGAATTACTAATTCCAGCTTGTTTTGCGACATGGGTGTACTTAATTCCTTTCTTATCTAAAATATTCTTTAATTCACTTCTCATATCTTCACATCCACTTATATATTTTAGTTTGTCTTTATAAATAATTTTCTATGGACAGGCAAAATCCTTCTTTCTAGGTCATATACCTATATTACTTCCACAAAGAAGACTACAAAGAAGTTAGGACATCAGGAATGGAGATGGTTATATGCGTAATGGATTTAAGTACCTATCTAAAATGCCATTGTATCCATCACAAACTTTATACAATATGTATGCTGATGCAGACGATGAAAACGAGATAGAAGCAGTTTATAGCCACATATTAAACAACAATGCAATACAGCATCCTGATTATGTAGATGTAGTGGAGCTGTTAGGAGAAGAACCGTATGGTCCATATAATGAAGCTGGGATTCAAAGGCGGATTGATGCGTATCTAGCTCACTGTAGACAATGGGGGGGGATGAATAATGCGCTGGCAATATGATCATTTAAATGATACGCCGTATCTATATTCATCAAAAGAACTACGTCAAATGTATAATCAGTCGAGATCAAGAGGAGAAACTGAATCAATTTTAAATCACATGCAAAACCATAAAGTATTTAATCAAAAAGAATACAGAGGGTACTTTAGTTTATCTCAGGTGATTGAAGAAGATCTGTACGGCGAAGAAGAAGATATTCTTGATTGGCAAGATCTTATGGAGCGTTATGAAATTGTTGCTACTAAGTCAGGAATAAAATTTCGTGAAAAGGATGAGGAGGAATAGTTATGACACTTGTTGGTGAAGCGGTAGTTGTATGGACGGCGACAGGCTTGTCTGTTATCACGATGAAGGCAGCTGAAAAATTGGGTCAGAGTGTTCCACATTGGCTTCCAAAATTGACTTTGTACACTACACTCACAGGCTCGTTTTTATATCTTCTACATTATGTTCTCGTTATGTTTCTATGAAGGAAAAGAATGTGGAAGAGTGAGACAATGCATTACACTAAGTAGATTGCTTGTCCTGAAGTATTCTAGAAAAGTGCAACTATATCCTAAAGGATATATAAGGAGTGAACTCACCATGCTTGAATTGTTATTAATACCTGCAGTTTCGCTGAGCTATGCATTAGTTAGTGATAAGTTAAAAAGTAAAAATGATGATCGAAAGAAGATTCAAGTGTTCTTTGAGGTCAGTGGGATTGCAATAAAAAAAGATGATAAATTACATTATCCGGAGTTTGAAAAACAGATTGATGATGATCGTAGCATAACATACATTTATAATTTGCCAGTTGGTATGCCTTCAAAGGTTATTCAAAAAGTTGAGGATGTGGTAAGTGAAGGATTAAATAAGCCAGTCCGAATTCAATACGATAATCATAAATTAAAAATTCGTGTATTCGCTAGAGAGATACCAGAAAAATGGGATTGGTCCACTGAATTAATACGAAGTGGTAAATGGCATGTACCTATTGGTCAAAGTTTAGAAAAGCTTGTGTATCATGATTTTGATAAAACACCACATATGACGCTTGGTGGACTTACACGAATGGGTAAAACAGTTTTCCTCAAGAATGTGGTTACGTCACTTATTACCGCGCAACCCAAAAATATACACTTACACATTATTGATTTAAAAGGCGGCTTAGAATTCGGTCCTTATAGGAACTTAAAACAAGTTGAACATGTAGCAGAAACACCCTATGAAACACTTGAAGTATTGCAGATTATTCTAGCTAAGATGGAAGAAAAGATGCAGTACATGAAAAAGAAAAGATTTACAAACGTTGTGGAAACTCCTATAAAGGAACGTCATTTCATAATAGTTGATGAAGGTGCGGAACTTTGTCCAGACAAGAACATGAGTAAAAATGAGCAGAAATTATTAGGCGCTTGCCAGTACATGCTTTCTCATATTGCACGTATAGGAGGAGCGCTTGGATTTAGGTTAATTTTCTGTACACAATATCCAACCGGTGACACATTACCACGTCAAGTGAAACAAAATGCAGATGCAAAACTAGGCTTTCGTTTACCCACACAGGTTGCATCTAGCGTTGTTATCGATGAGCCTGGTTTAGAATCGATACAAAGCATCCCTGGTCGTGCGCTTTTCAAAACGGATAGATTAACAGAAATTCAAGTTCCATATATCTCTGATAAAACTATGTGGGAACACTTAAAACAATACGAGGTGGAGAAGTATGAACATCCAGACACATATCAAATTCAACCGTCAGATGACGATTCTGACCTTGATTAGAAAATTAAAATTTGCTACAAGAAGGCATTTGATGTCTATTCATGATATGGGTGGAATTCGTAATGCAAATCGTATTTTAAAAGATATGAGTCAATATGTGAACTACACAATTTATAAAAAAGAGTATGTATATTACCTAAATAAAAAGGGCCGTGAGCTTTTTGACGATACAGAAAAAATTGTACCGACAAGTCGATTAGCTCACAGCCTTATGAGAAATGAAGCGTGGCTCTATCTATTCTGTCCTGACGATTGGAGAATAGAAGAACCTATTCGCTATAAAATAAATGATAAAAAGAAAACAATTATTCCTGATGTTAAGTTTAAAGGTGAAGATGGCATATTAAACGCTGTTGAAATAGATCGCACACAAATGATGAATATAAACAGCGAGAAGATGAATAAATACGGAGAACTTACTACGTATTACAAAAATAGATACAACGGCAAGGTACCTATTATTCATTTTTTCACAGTAACAGAATATAGGAAGAAAACATTAGAACAATTTGCAATGAAATACGGTGTATATGTGAAAACATATGTTGTACCAGAATTTCAATAAAGAAAAAAGAGCTGGATTCATGTTCAGCTCTTTTTTATGTACTTCACTACATCATCGATTACATAAGTTTTATCGATGCCTTTTTCTTTAGCTATTCTATTTAATGTGTCAAGTATTGCTTCCAGAGTTTCAAAACGTATAGAACTCGCATCACCATTAACTAAGTCCCCAACTGTATTTGATCGTACTTTAGCTTCTACGGATAATTTATTTTTGGATATCCCTAGATCTTCTAAAGACTTACCAAGTGTAAACTCCATATTAATTCCTCCGATATACCGATTATCTTATTTTGTATTGTACACCATTTTTTGAATAAATGAAACTATTTTTGTTCAACTATTGACGTTGAACTTTTTAGGTTGTATAATTCAACTTAAATAGTTGAACATTAAAAGTTAAAGGAGGAGCGTAAATGCAACAATTAAATGATTACTTTGGATTAGCAAGTAAGTCAGATTGTATATGGTTTTATGGTTTCTTCTCAGTAGCAACAATTTTATTTCTAATAGACATGTTTATTGCCTACATTTTATAAGGAAGGAGATAGTCACAATGTTAAGTACAGCAAACTATTCACAGTACAAAAAGCTGCAGTCATTCTCATCTGTGGAAGACATGAATGAAACGATTCGTTACTTTTTGTACAAGCATACACATGAGTTATCAGACTCAGTTATAAAAGTATTGAAATTCTTAGCAAGGCATTCATGTAAAATACCAGGTGTATCTTTCTTAAAAGTTTCAACGATTGCAGCAGCGCTAGAAATCAGTGACCGAACAGTAAGACGTGTACTGAAAATCTTAGAAGAATACATGATTGTAATACGCTACAAAACAGTTAGAACAGAGGGGAAATTAAAAGGCGGTAATGGTCACAACGTATATGTTATTCAAAAAAATAATAGTGTCCTACCGGATGTCCTACCGGAAATGTCACAGCGGCAAGACAATGAAACACCTACAGAATCAATGGCTACAGAGCCGAAAGTGGAAGTGGAAGCTGAGCTTGTTGAATCACACCCTCTAGAAGATTTAAAAAACGAATTAAACGTAAGAGAACAGTCCACAAGTGATTATGAAGAAATTAAACTTGAAGACTTAGACGAAACATTCACACCAGAAAATGTGCCACAACAATTTAAAAATGCAGTTACTCCATTCTTTAAATCAGCGGAAAAGATATACAAATTGTATGGCCGGGTATTAACTGCATACAAACGATCTAAATTAGATAAACCGATTGTGGAAGTAATAGAGCATGCAATTCAAGCATTTAGGGAAACTGTATTTGCCGAAAAAGCAAAACGAATACGTAGTACATTTGAGGGATATTTTTATAGCATAGTAGCAGAAAAATTTGTTTTAGAACGCAGAAAAGAATGCCGTGGAAAATTATTTGATTGGTTAAATGAGTAAATAAAAATTGCCCAAGGGGAAAATTTAATTTATAATTTAATCATTATACTATACATGAAGTTGGTGATTAAATTGAATTATGCGGTATACGTTCGTGTATCTACTGATAAGGATGAGCAAGTGTCTTCTGTAGAGAATCAAATAGATATTTGTAGGTATTGGTTAGAAAAGAACGGATATGAATGGGACGATAGTGCAGTGTATTTTGATGATGGTATATCTGGTACAGCATGGTTAGAACGACATGCTATGCAACTTATTTTAGAAAAAGCCAGAAAAAAAGAACTGGATACAGTGGTATTTAAGTCTATCCACCGATTAGCCAGAGACTTAAAAGATGCTCTTGCGATAAAAGAAATTCTAATTGGTCACGGTATTCGAATGGTTACTATTGAAGAGAATTATGATAGCTTATATGAAGGTAAAAATGATATGAAGTTTGAAATGTATGCAATGTTCGCTTCGCAACTGCCTAAGACTCTGTCAGTATCGGTTTCTGCTGCATTGACTGCTAAAATTAGAAGAGGCGAACATACAGGGATAATTCCATTTGGATATGATAGGGTAGATAAAAAACTTGTTATTAACGAAGAAGAAGCCAAAATTGTAAGGGAAATCTTTGAATTACAAGAAAAGCAAATCGGATATAAAACAATTAGTAAATATTTAAATGAAAAAGGTATAAGAACTAAAGCAGGGAATAATTGGTCTGGCACAACGATAAAACACATTTTAACAAATTCGCTTTATAAAGGTGAATATATTATGAATCAATATGGTTATGTAAAAGTTGATGGTAGAAAAAAACGGATAATAAATCCTAAAGAAAAATGGACTATTTTTGAAGATCATCATCCAGCGATAATTCCTAAAGAACAATGGGATCATGTAAATAATTTAGGAGATGAGAAGCGGACAAGAACAAAAGTTGATAAAAAAAACGAATTTCGCGGAATTGTATATTGTGCTCATTGTGATTCAGCTATTAGAGCAGTATATAGCGGCAGGTATAGTAGAGGAGAAAAGAAAGAATGGGTATATATGAAATGTGCTCGTTACAAGAGATATGGTACGTGCGTTAATCATGTGCCAATTCAATATCATGAACTACGAGAAGTCATTCTTTCAATGTTAAAAGATAAGGAAAAAGAATTAAATATACAATTTAGTCCACAAAATGAGAAGAAACACAAAGAGAAAATGCAGAAAGTTAAGAAAGAAATACAACAATTAAAAATGAAAAAGGACAAGCTGATAGAATTGTATATCGAAGGTCTTATAGGTAAAGAAGCTTTTGTACAGCGTGATAAAAAGTTTGAAGGTGAAATTAAAGAAAAAGAGTTACAATTAATTAAGTTAAGTGATGTAAAAGCGCAATCTAACGAACAAAAAGAAGTAAAAAAGGCATTCGCGCTTTTACAGGAAGAACAAGATCTTCATGAGACGCTTAAAATTTTAGTGAAAAAAATATCCTTATACAAAGACAAAAGAATGCAAATTAAATATACATTTGATATTTAAAAGTATAACTAGTTATTAATGACAATCACAACGATGATTGTAACACCGATAGCTCTTGTATATTTAGGAATGCTTGGTGCAAAGGGGATTAGTTCATTTGGGACAGTATCGATTACATCGACATTACTTCTAGCAGGGGCTGGTATTGTTACTGCACTGCCGCTTTTATATTTTGCAAAAGGTACAAAGCTTATTTCGTTATCAATGGTCGGATTTTTGCAATATATTGCACCGACAATTAGCCTTGTATTAGGAATTTTCGTCTTTCATGAACATTTTACCAATGCACACATGATCGCATTTTTCTTTATATGGATTGCGTTATTTGTCTTTTCGATAGCAAAAACGAAATTTATGTTAAATAAGCAGCCGAAATTTATAAAAAATAAATCTGCAAAAGTTTCGTAAAACGGCATAGTATTATGTATGCCGTTTTCTTTATAATGAAAGTAAGGGTATTCCATTATAAGCGGTGAGGTGCGAATTATGGAAACAATTTTACATAACAACCCATTAATGTCTGCAGTGATTGCATGGTTTTTAGCGCAATTTACAAAAGTGATCATCAACTTAGTAAAAAACAGAGAATTTGATTTTGCGAAGTTTTTTGCATCTGGCGGAATGCCGAGTTCTCATTCTTCCACCGTCACAGCATTAGCAATGGCAATCGGAATTGAAGAAGGAATGTCGAGCTCTCTATTTGCGATTGCAACGATTTTTGCGATTATTGTCATGTATGATGCATCTGGAGTGAGACTTGCTGTTAGTAAACAAGCAAAAATTTTAAATGATTTTTTCCATGGAAGACAAACGGATTATAAAAAATTGAATGAACTTGTCGGACATACGCCATACCAAGTCGTTATCGGGGCGCTTTTAGGAATTGTTGTTGCGATTTGTTATTGTTCATAAGCAAAGTAAGGAATGAACCTTACTTTGCTTTTTGTTTTGCGCATATTTACGTATGTTTTTGAATATCGTATATGGATTCAGTGAAGAAGGGGGGATATCTATGCAATTGTATGACAAAGTAAAATACGAAATGGAGCGCCAGGTTACAGCGTTACGTACGATGCAGCAAAGAGATGGAACATGGCGCTTTTGTTTTGAAGGAGCCCCGCTTACGGATTGCGCGATGATTTTCTTGTTACGTTTGTTAAGAAAAGAAAAAGAAATCGAACCATTTGTAGCAAGGCTTACTTCTTTGCAAGCAAATGAAGGAATGTGGAAGTTGTATGAAGATGAGCCAAATGGGAATCTTTCTGCTACCATTCAAGCTTATGTTGCATTGTTAGCTTCTAGAGAATATAAGAAAGAAGACAGAATTATGCGCCGTGCAGAACAATTTATTCGCGAACAAGGTGGAATTACAAATGCTCACTTTATGACGAAGTTGATGTTAGCATTGCATGGACAATACAATTATCCTCCATTGTTTCACTTCCCTATGCCTTTTTTCTTTCTACCGGATCATTCCCCGTTCAGTATGTATGAGGTGAGTAATACTGCTCGCATTCATTTCGTGCCTACGATTATTTGTATGAATAAGAAATTTGTAGTAGGAGAAATTGACGTTCCTGATTTGAATCATATAGTGGGTGCAAATAAATCAAATTGGTTTCATTCTCAGCGTTCGTCAGTTTGGCAAACCATTTTATCTGAAGGAAAAAAGCTAATTTCGTATCCGTATACACTTCATCAAAAAGGGTATAAAGCAGCGGAACGTTTTATGTTAGAACGTATAGAAGGAAATGGAACACTTTACACTTATGCGAGCGCTACTTTTTATATGATTTATGCCCTCCTTGCTCTCGGTCATTCTATACATTCTCCTATTATCGAGAAAGCTGTATTAGGGATACAGTCGTACATATGGAATACAAAAAATGGTGCCCATTTACAAAACTCACCTTCAACCGTGTGGGATACTGCTCTTTTAAGTTACGCTTTGCAAGAAGCAAATGTGTCAGAAGAGGATGCGATGATTGAACGAGCAAATCGTTATTTATTAAGGAAGCAGCATACCTCTTACGGAGATTGGCATGTTCATGCACCTTCTTTACCTCCTGGCGGATGGGGGTTTACTGATACGAATACGATTGTACCAGATTGTGATGATACAATAGCAGCCCTGCGTTCACTTACTTCTATCACAAAGAAAGATAAGAAAGTGAAACGAGCTTGGAATGAAGGGATACATTGGATTCTTGGAATGCAAAATAAAGATGGGGGTTGGGGAGCATTTGAGAAGAATGTTGATAAGCATATGTTTATGCATATTCCTCTCGATAGCGCAGAAGATATGATTCTCGATCCGTCTACAGCAGATTTAACAGGAAGGGTACTTGAATTTTTTGGAACGTATGCACCGGATGAAATAAACAGTTATGATTTACACCGTGCAATGCAGTGGCTTTTACGTAATCAAGAACAAAATGGTTCTTGGTATGGAAAATGGGGAGTTTGTTACATATATGGTACATGGGCTGCTGTAACAGGTCTGCGGGCAAATGGTTTACCAAATAATCATCCAGCAATAGAAAAAGCAGTACGGTGGTTAGAGATGATTCAACATCGTGATGGAGGCTGGGGGGAATCGTGCAAAAGTAGTAAGGAGAAACGATTTATTTCAACGTCTTTTAGTACACCTTCTCAAACTGCATGGGCTCTAGATGCGCTAATTGCTGTATGTGATATGGAAACACCATCTATTCAAAACGGAATCAATTATTTGTTAGAAAACGCCTTTCATAATATTGAATATCCGACTGGAGTAGGACTTCCCGGAGAGTTTTATATTCGTTATCATAGTTATCATCGTTTATTTCCTTTACTGACCTTTGCACATTATGTGAAAAAATACAAAAAATAAACCGAGACATATTCTCGGTTTATTTTTTGTTTGAGTGACCTTTTTGACGCGCATCTGCAGCATCTGCACGCGCTTGTGCTTCTAAGTCATCTTGATCAGCAAGTTCTCGAGAAAATGCAACATCAATACCGTCAGATACTTTGTTTTGCTGTACATTCTTATTTTTCATTTCACACAATCTCCTTGTGCTTTGCTAAGTTGCAATTATAGTGTGACACAAATAGACTTTTTTATACAAAAAGGAAAATGAAATACAAAAGACGAAATATATAGAAAATATATTGGAAAGTAGGGGAGAAGAATGAACTTTTTAGAGGGGAAGACAGCTGTTGTCACTGGTGCGGCGCAAGGAATTGGAAAAGAAATTGCACGTGTATTTTGCACTTTAGGAGCAAAAGTATTACTAAGTGATATGAATCAAGAAGGTCTAAATAGTGCAACATCTGAATTGTTACAGGAAGGATATGATGTAAGGGCGTATGTTTGTGATGTAAGCAGTCATACAGATGCAAAATCATTAATTGAGTATGCCATTCAAACATACGGTGAGTTACATATTTTAGTAAATAATGCAGGGATTACACGAGATGCAATGCTGCATAAAATGGAAAAAACAGCATGGGAACAAGTGCTGCAAGTAAATGTAACAGGGGTATTTAATTGTATGCAACCAGCGCTTTTACATATGCGTAAACAAGAATATGGACGCATTATTAATATTTCTTCGATTAGTTGGCAGGGAAATATTGGCCAAGCAAACTACGCTGCTGCGAAAGCGGGTGTAATTGGATTAACAAAAACAGCATCAAAAGAAGCAGCTGGATTTGGTGTTACATGTAATGCAATTTGTCCGGGATTCATGGATACCGATATGACGAAAGCTATACCGGACAAAGTAAAAGAAAAGATGATTGCCGCAATTCCAGCAGGGCGAATTGGAACGCCGCATGACATTGCACATGCAGCTGCCTTTCTAGCGTCAGACTTTGCTTCCTATATTACTGGAGAAGTGTTAAATGTAAGCGGGGGATTGCAAGTATAAAGATTGGTGAGCGGTTTGTAGAAGCCGCTCACCAATCTTATTAAATGAAGAAGGTCTTGCCAATTGGCAAGACCTTTCTTCTAGTTTAAGTTAATCCAAACGCTTTTTACTTCTGTATAGTTATTTAACGCATAAGAACCCATTTCGCGTCCTAGACCTGATTGTTTATAACCTCCAAACGGAGATGCTGCATCAAAGACGTTATAACAGTTTACCCATACCGTTCCAGCTCGCAATTTATTTGCGACATAATGCGCATTTTTCATGTTTTCTGTCCACAACCCAGCTGCTAATCCATATGCTGATTTATTAGCACGTTCAATCACTTCGTCAATGTCATCAAATGGCATTGCAGCAACGACAGGGCCGAAAATTTCTTCTTTTGCAATCGTCATTTCATCTTGTACAGCTGCGAAAATTGTTGGAGAAATGTAATAACCATTTTCGAAAGGTTTCGTTCCGCCAACTAATACTTCTGCGCCTTCATTTTTTCCTTTTTCGATATAGCTCATCACTCGGTTTTGTTGTTCTTCTGATACAAGGGGACCAATTGTTGTTTGCGGATCTAATCCAGCACCCTGTACTAAACTTTTGGAATACAAAGCAAGATCTGCGACAACATTATCATACATTTTCTTTGGAATAAATAGGCGAGATCCAGCGCAACATACTTGCCCTTGATTAAACATAACGCCCGAAAGTGCAGCTGGGATTGCGCGAGACAAATCAGCATCAGGTAAAATAATATTTGGCGATTTACCACCAAGTTCTAATGTTACACGTTTTAAAGATTGAGATGCTTCTTTCATAATGTGTTTTCCAACATCAGTTGAGCCTGTGAATGCAATTTTATCGACGAGAGGGTGACTGACAAGAGCTTGACCAGCTGTTTCTCCGTATCCAGGTACAATGTTAATTACACCTTTTGGAAATCCAGCTTCTTCAATTAGTTCAGCTAAATAGAGTGCGGAAAGGGGAGTTTGTTCGGCTGGTTTTAGTACAACAGTACATCCAGTAGCTAGTGCTGCACCTAGTTTCCACATCGCCATTAAAAGAGGGAAGTTCCAAGGGATAATTTGACCAACGACACCCACTGGTTCATGGCGTGTATAATTGAAGTAATCTCCTGAAACAGGGATCGTTTGACCAACTAATTTTGTTGCCCAGCCAGCATAATAACGCATATGTTCAATTGCAAGAGGAATATCTGCAGTTGTTGTTTCTTGAATCGGTTTTCCATTATCTAAAGTTTCAAGCTGTGCAAGCTCGTCTTTATGTTTTTCCATTAAATCGGCAAGCTTGTACATGAGACGGCTGCGATCAGCACCGCTCATACGTGACCATGGACCTTCATCAAATGCGAGGCGTGCTGCTAAGACGGCTTTATGAATATCTTCACGGCCACCTTCGTATACAATCGCTAACGTATCTCCAGTTGCTGGATTTGGTGTTTTAAATGTTTTCCCTGAAGCGCTTTCGATAAAAGCTCCATTTACATATAACTTTTTTGTTCCTTGCAAAAAATTCTCTACTTTTTCATGAAGGTTCACAGCTAGTTGACTCATTGTATAACCCCCTTAAAAATATATAATGTAAACGCAGCAAAATACTACGTTTATTCCAAATAAAAGAGGAGGTGTCAGATAAACTAGGTGAATGACATCTAATTTCAATCGTAACTTAAAAAATCAGAAATTTCAATCTTTATTTACGTTGAAATTGTTAAAAATATGTAAAATTTTTGATGTGAGGTTCATCCCCGTAACATGGAGGTGATTTATTGAAAAACGGAACGGAGAGTGGCGACTCCCGCGGAAAGCGTCCACTCGGAGTGGAGTGAACATCTTGTATGTCACCCTGTCTTTTGGTGATAAACCAAAAGTAAGTAAAATGTTTTTCGGAAAAGGTGTTCATTTTGTTTTTTTGTAGGAAAAACTATACAAAGAATGTTATAATAATACACCGTGGAAGGAGGGGAAAGAAATGAATCGACATCATGATGATCCACGTTTTCGTATTGCACATCGTGAAGCTTGGATTGGAATTGGACTTGCTGTTATCAACTTTCTGTTATGGTACGGATTTGCATATGGATTAGGTAGCGGTAATCCAAAAGAGTATACATATGTATTAGGATTTCCAGCCTGGTTCTTTTATAGTTGTATAGTAGGATTTGTTGTAATGGTTTTACTTATTATCTTTGTTGTTCGTTTCGTATTTCAAGATGTTTCGTTTGATGAGGAAGAAAAGAGTGAGGAATGAAAATGAACTGGTATGTAATTATTCCAATGATGTTATCTTTTATCGTTGTATTTTTAATTGGTGTATATGCATCGAGACGTGTGCAAGCAACTGCGCATAACAAATTTTTGCAAGAGTATTTTCTTGGTGGCCGCGAACTAGGCGGATTATTATTAGCAATGACGATGATTGCCACTTACGGAAGTGCAAGTAGCTTTATCGGTGGACCTGGCATTGCCTACAATATGGGTCTTGGTTGGGTATTATTGGCGTCTATTCAAGTTGTAACGGGTTATATTGTTTTAATTGTACTTGGAAAGAAATTTGCGATTATTGCAAGGAAAATGGAAGCTATTACGTTAATTGATTACTTGAAAGGAAGATATAATAATAAAGTTGTTGTTATTTTATCAGCACTATGTATTATTATTTTTTTGTTTTCAGCAACTGTTGCGCAGTGGGTTGGCGGCGGAAGATTAATTGAGTCATTAACAGGTATGTCATATACAACGTCCTTATTTCTATTTACGTTTTTTGTACTTGTCTATGTTTTAATGGGTGGTTTTCGTGCTGTTGCGCTTTCAGATACAATACTCGGTCTTATTATGTTAGTTGGTACGACAATTATTTTAATTGGTACAATTGTTGCAGGCGGTGGTATTTCAAATATCATGCAAGAGCTTGTACAAATTAATCCAAATCTTTTAACGCCATTTGGAGCAGATGGTAGTTTAACAAAAGTGTATGTGTCATCATTTTGGATTTTAATTGGTGTTGGAGTAGTTGGCTTGCCGCAAATTAGTGTGCGTGCTATGTCTTATAAAAATTCAAAAGCGATGCATCAAGCTTTAATTATCGGTACTGTTGTTGTTGGTACAATTATGATTGGCATGCATTTAACAGGTGTATTCGCTCGTGTCGTTTTGCCAGGAGTGGATGTACCGGATAAAGTAATGCCGTTGCTTGCGATGAAAGTATTGCCGCCATGGCTCGCTGGTATTTTCTTAGCAGCTCCAATGGCAGCTATTATGTCGACAGTGAACTCATTATTGTTACTTGTGAGTTCTTCCATTATTAAAGATATTTATGTAAATTATATAAACGAAAATGCTGCGGATCAAACAGTAAAACGTGGAACACTCTGGATTACAGCAATTGTTGGCCTACTTGTTTATGCTGCAGCGATTAAACCGCCTGATTTTTTAATTTGGTTAAATTTATTTTCCTTTGGTGGTTTAGAAGCAGCATTTATTTGGCCACTTGTACTTGGATTGTATTGGAAAAAAGGAAATGCTGCCGGGGCACTTGCTTCTATTATTGTTGGAGTAGGTTCTTATATGGGATTTCATTTGCTTCTCCCTAATCCTTTTGGTATTCACACGGTCGTATTTCCGGTCTGTTTAGCACTTATTGCATATATTATAGGAAGCATGTTGTTTTCACGTAAGTTGCAACAAATTTGATAAAAAGAGAATATTATGAAACGTACTATAGAAAGAAGAGGCTACTATGTCAAATATGAGGGCATAGTGCCTCTTCTTTTTATATTATTTAGTGCATATTCAGTGTTTAGAAAGGTAGTCTATGATGTATAAAATATTAAAGGAACGTATTAGGATTGACAAACAAAGCTTTTTCAACTAATGCGTGCTTTAATTGAATGGGTTTATATAAGGTAAATGGATGTTTTGCAATTGTATGCAATATGATAGAATAAAATGATAATTATGAAATATTAAAAAGTGGTGGGGGTTGGAAAATGAAGTTGAATAAAAAGGTATTTGAAATAATAGATTCTGTAGAAAACTTAGATGATGGATTTGAAGATATATTAGAGTTATCCATGAAATGTAAGTTTTCTAATTGCACTCATACAACAGAGCCTGGCTGTGCAGTTAAAAAAGCGATTTCTGAAGGCGTTTTCTCAGTGGAAAGCTTTAATAACTATTTTAGAGTTAAAAACGAAGCAATATATGTTTCTGAACAAAAGAATAAAACGAAGGCTATTGATTACATGAAGCAACTGAAGCTTTTTCAACGGTCTTAGAGGCTGTCTAGAAAGGCACATAAATGCCTTTTGAAGCCAGTCTTTTTTTCGTTTTCGACCGTTCTTTGCAATATATCGGCGATTCGACATGAAATAAAGTTTCACTTTATCGTAGTACTCTACAAAATGATTGTTCCCAAAGCGTCTTTGGCGGATTACCTTTTATTTATAATGTTTTATGTATGAAATTAAAAATGCTCATAATTTACTTCTGCATACTTTTCTTTGTTCATATAGTAATAGCAATTGATAGGATGGAGTTGAATGCCTTGAAAAAAGTACTGTTTCTTGGAGATCCAGGTATTGATGATTCATTGGCAATCATTTACGGTTTATTACATCCTGATATTGATATTGTTGGCATTGTGACAGGATATGGAAACGTTACACAAGAACAAGCCACAAATAATGCAGCATATTTATTACAAATAGCTGGAAGAGAAGATATTCCAATTATTAATGGAGCAAAGATTCCTTTATCAGGAGAATTTATAACATATTATCCAGAAATACATGGGAAAGAAGGATTAGGTCCTATTCGGCCACCTGAAACGGTTAAAGCGAATGTGAGGCCGTTTTGTGAAATATTTGAGATTATTAAAAGATACAAAGGGGAGCTAATTATCGTTGATGCAGGGCGCTCAACAAGTTTAGCAACGGCTTTTATTTTAGAAAAAGAACTGATGAAAAGTGTAAAAGAGTATTACATAATGGGGGGAGGGTTTCTTGTCCCAGGCAATGTTACTCCTGTTGCAGAAGCAAATTTTCACGGAGATGCGATTGCTTCAAATTTAGTAATGCAATATGCTGAACATGTTACGTTAATCCCGCTAAATGTAACGAATGAAGCAATCATTACGCCTAATACTGTTATATATATCGCAAAGAAGACAAAAACAAATTTTAATGAATTGATTGAACCCATTTTTAATTATTATTACGCTGCTTATAAAAAATTAAATCCTAAAATAGGAGGAAGTCCGATTCATGATGTTGTCACAATGATGGCTGTTGCGAATCCTTCTTTGATGGAATATGTATATCGTCGTGTTCAAGTTGACGTAGATGGTCTTGCAAAAGGGGAAAGTATTGCTGATTTTAGACCGAAGCCAAGTGCAGAGGCGATGAAAAATTGGGTGAGAATCGGCTGGAAGTTACACTATAAGAAATTTCTTGAAGATTTTATTCGGATAATGACATAGACAATGAGCAAGTTTACAAGTTACAATAGAGGCAATCTACAGATTGCCTCTATTGTTTTGAATATGAATTATATAATAGATTAAAAGAGAAAATTTAGGAGAGGAATTCCATTTGAGAACAATTGGATTGTGTGTGGGGATAATTGGTTTATTCGCATTTATTATCTCGGGTAATTTTTTAACAAAAAAAGTATGGAGTTCAAATTATGATGATGCACAGTATGTTGCGTCATTTGTAGAAGAAAATAAAGAGCAAAAAAACAGCGCATTGTTAGTAAAACGAAATGATAAATTGGTGTATTCTGTAAATTCTAATGTTGTATTACCTGTAGCGAGTACGATGAAGCTTATTGTAGCATTAGAATTTACAAAACAAGTTGGAGAAGGAAAAATTGATCCAAATGAGCTTGTATCATTGGCTGATGTAAATCATTATTATATACCAAAGACAGACGGCGGTGCCCATGAAAGATGGCAGAAAGTTTTAATGAAAAAAGGTCTTATAGAGGAAAATGCTGTTACGCTAGAAGAAATTGCAAGAGGAATGATGAAATTTAGCTCAAATGCAAATACAGAGTATTTAATGGATCGTCTTGGTATTGACAATATTAATGCAAATATAAATAAACTAGGATTGCCATCACATCAGCCATTATTTCCAATCGTTGCATCTTTGTATATTCCGGGATATTTACACAAGGAATTGCATGTTCCGAAACAGCAACTAGAAAGTAAGTTGAAAAATATGTCGCAAGAAGAATATCGTAAATATGCGATGTTAATGCATGAGCGTTTAAAGAAAAAAGGCTCGCAGTTGGAAAATGAAATTCCACTTTTCTTAGGAGAAAAGTATGAAAAAATATGGTCAGATAGATTTCCGGCCGCTTCTGCGAATGACTATATGATTTTATTAGAGAAAGCAAATCATAAGAGGAATCTTACAAAAGAAGAAGAGAAAGAATGGGCACAACTTGTAGAATCAGATATGCAAGGGAAAAAGTATCGCCAAGTTTTTCGACATGCTGGTCAAAAAAACGGCTATACACCATGGGCATTATCTAAAGCTGTATATGCTACAGATAAACAGGGGAACTGTACAGAAATTGTCTTTTTGGCAAATGATGTAAATGAAGACGACAGTGCTGAATTACGTAAACATTTACTTAATTTGCATTTTCAGATATTACAAAGCGACAAATATAAAGCAACTATTATTAAGTAAAACCGATGTGTATGCATCGGTTTTTTTTCTTTGGATAAACACATTATTTTAAGTAGCTGGGTATGATGATTAATAATCAATAGACGAGGGGAGCTATTTGAAATGCAGGAGGGGAGAGAGAAGCTTTTGCAACGGGAAGGAGTAGTCTTTCCTGGTAAGACATATGCAGATTGTATACTGCAAAACATATTCTATTTTCAGAGAAATTATTTGTTAAATGACATGTTTCGTATACATCATGCACATGTCATTATGTTGGAAGGAGAAGGTTTGTTAAAAAAACAAGATGCTAAAAAAATTGTAATGGCAGTAGAAAAAGTAAAAGCGATCCCATTAGACAAGCTTGTATATAGTAAAGAGCATGAAGACCTCTTTTTTTTAGTTGAGCATCTGATTCAAGAAGAAGCAGACAGTGATTGTATTAGCAATATGCATATTGGGAGAAGTCGAAATGACATGGGAGTGGCGATGTATCGGATGAGCTTACGACGTTATTTACTCCGATACATCGAACATTTTATGTTACTGCAAGATGGTATTCTAGAGCAGGCCGATGAGCATATGGAAACGATTATGCCAGCATATACGCATACACAGCCAGCACAGCCAACAACGTTTGGACATTATTTACTTGCCATCTATGATATGATGGGGCGTGATACGGAGCGTTTATGGAGCGCGTATCGTGCTGTAAATCAATCTCCTTTAGGGGCAGCGGCGCTTGCTACAACGAGTTTTCCAATTAACCGAAAGCGCGTTGCGGATCTTCTTGGCTTTTCGAAGGTAATTGAAAATTCATATGATGCAATTGCAAGTACTGATTATTTATTAGAAACAAGTAGCGCACTTATGATAATGATGACAAATACAAGTAGATGGCTCCAAGACTTTTTATTATTGGCTACGAAAGAATATAGCGGCATTACAGTTGCAGATCCTTATGTGCAAATTAGTAGTATTATGCCGCAAAAACGAAATCCAGTATCTATTGAACATGCTAGATCTCTCGCGAGTAGTATTTGGGGAGAAGCGTTTACAGTTTTTCAAATGATTCATAATACCCCGTTTGGAGATATAGTCGATACAGAAGATGATTTACAGCCTCATTTATATGAAGGGTTTGAGAAAGCTATTCGAGTTGTTTCTGTAATGAATGCGGTCGTACGTACAATGACAGTTGAAAAGGGGATTTTACAAAGTCGCGCCAATAGGCATGCAATTACGATAACTGAATTAGCTGATTCATTAACTCGGAAGTATGATGTTCCATTTCGCCGTGCTCATCAAGCAGCTAGTTATATAGCAAAATTTTCAGAAGAACAGAAAAAGGATTTGCATGAACTAAACTTTGCTGATATTAATGTGTATTTACAAAAAGAACTGCATGTTGTACTAGCAGAAGATGAGTGGAAAGAAATGATTTCACCTCATTCTTTTGTTGCAAAGAGAAACGTATATGGAGGACCGAGCCGCGAACAAATGCAACGGATGATTAGAGAAAGAAAAGTGAATGTCGCAAACCAAAAACAAACGTTAGAAGATGTGAAAAAGCGGCTTAGCGAAGCTGAAACACAAGTGAATGCAATTGTTAGAACGATTGTAAACTCATAAAATAAAGTGAAACTTTAATCAGTGGGGGGTCTTTATCCCCCACTGATTATTAGTTGAACCAATCGGGCTTTTACGGGCAGTTTATCTCCCGCCTAACTTCTTTGCTTGTGCTGTATTTTGAGGCGGGAGTATTACTGCCCGTTAATGCGGGATAAAGAAGGATTTCTCTTTTAAATCGCCAATATATCACTATATATTTAGGAAAGAGAGAAGAGATTATAGTGATACGACTCCATATATATACAAACTTTACCCAATTTAACAACTTTCCGAAAAGAAGTCCCCTTCCTCAAGGAGCGAGAGGGGCGTAGCCCAGCGAGTAGGCGGGGGATGAGATCGCCTACATATGTTCTTTGTATGTACTTTTGAGACTATGCGATATAATAAATATGAAAATACGAAAGAAAGGAGAATGTATATGGCAACCACAAAAGAGGGTGTACATATAAAAGGAACAAAAAAGTCGTTACCGGATGGATGGTCTACCTATGCATTTCGATACGCTATTTTTCCCACATCTGAACAAGTAACGAAATTAGAAAAATCGTTTGGGTGTGAACGAAAAGTGTATAACGAATATGTATCTGGTTTGTATGAATATTTAGAATCTATGGGTTTTGAAGGTGGATTTATTCATTATAAAATTCCGAATTATACAGCGATTACAACCAGATATGATTACTTAGATAAAAGTAATGATTCTTTTGTTTATAATGACGCAAAAATGAGATTCCAGGCAGCCATTAAAAAATATAATGAAACCTACGCGAAACAACCTATCCAATATAAAAAGTCAGTTCGTAAAAAGATGCAAACAATAGGGTATGTTCCTACGTTAAAAGACATAAAAGGTATGCCTAAATTCCATAGTAAAAAACAGGGGAAATTAAGCTATACTACCAATCAGACCAACGGAAACATAAAAATCACAAAAGAAAACGGTTCGTATTTTTTATGTATTCCAAAGTTTCAAGAAGGTATTTCTATTCATCTACATCGAGAATTACCGATTGATGGAACCATAAAAAAAGCAACAATTAAACGAGAAGGAACAAAATATGTTGTTTCTCTTTCTGTTGATTATTTTTGTCCAAATGAAAAACAAGTAGAATTAGTGAATGCTGACGAAGTAATTGGACTAGATTACAGTCAAAGCGAATTGTATGTAGACAGCGAAGGACGAACAGCTCAGTACAGTCGGTATAACAAAATCATAGAAAAAAGGCAGCAAAGAATAAATAAATCCTTAGCTCGCAAGAAGAACAATGCAAAAACAGATGAAACAGGAAATATCGTATATAGTAAAAATTATGAAAAGCAAGTGAAAGAATATCAAAAAGTAACAACAAAAGCAAAAAAACAAAGAAAAGATTTTCTACACAAGAAAAGTAATCAGATAACCAATGATTATCACGCCATTGTTGTAGAAGATTTGAACTTAAGTAACCTTGCCCAATGTCTGAGTTTAGGGAAAAAGCTGCATGATAATGGATTTGGTATTTTTCGAACGATGTTACAGTACAAATCTAAGAAAAAAGGCAAACATTACATCATTGCGGATCAGTATTTTGCATCGAGTAAATTATGCAGTGAGTGTAATCACAAAAAAGATAAGTTGAAATTATCTGAAAGAATCTATACGTGCGATCATTGTGGCACGAAAATCGATAGAGATTACAATGCGGGTCGTAATCTAAAATATTATGGCATTCGTGTTCTGCGCGAACAAAATCTAATCGCGTAGTTTGTATCGATTTTATTAGCGGTAGGGACGCCGCGAATTCAAGGCTTTGGACATGAGCCGCTAGGCTTATGGATGAATTAGCAATAAAAGAGAAGGTCTTTTGACTTTTGAAGCCCCCACTTCAAACAGATCGTAAGGTCGTTAAGTGGTGGGTAGTTTACAAATGATGTTCTTCCTTTTTTAGAAACATATGAGCAAGAGAATAATTTAATACTGGGTGTGTTACGATCCTCTCAGCTTCCATTATTCATGGCAACAGCTATAAAAGAGGAAAAGCTTGTGTTCGTCATGCTTCAAACACATAAGCGACAAGTTATTGTCACAAATTCTGCACCTTTAGAAAAAGATGAGAATTCTGTATCGGCACTGAGCCAACGTATGTTGGACAATGGATATGAAATGACTTCATTATACACTGATTTAGCCAATCCTACATCGAATAAAATATATAAAGAAATTGGTTGTGAATTAATAATGGAGTCGGTTCTATTATTTTTAGAATCCAAACATTAGAAAAAACTCGTTAATAACGAGTTTTTTCTAATGTTCATTAATACGTATAATATAACCATGATTGAAGTTTCACTTTATAAGCGAAACGAAACTGAACGAAATAATTACCCCTACATACAATAAAGTAATGCATTGTTTTGAGGGGGAATAGATATGTACTATGTAAATCCTAATTCGTATTATCAATTTTATCGAGTAAATGAAGGCACTAATAAACAAGTATCGCAAGCGATTTTAGAGGCGATCCAAGGCGAAGCTGCCGCAATTGATTTTTATAGCCGACTCGTAAACGAAGCGCCAAATGCGAAACATAAGAAAGATATTTCACATGCATTAGAAGATGAAAAAGTTCATTTACAGCAGTTTATACAATTGTTTACAACATTAACGGGGCAACAGCCAACGTATCAAGTAGTACAAACGCAATATTCTTCTTATAAAGAGGGATTAGAACGTGCGTATGAAGATGAATTAGAAGCGTATGAAGATTATCGGAATGCCTATTTGCTAACGCAAAACTTAGCAGTTCGAGATGTTTTTTTTCGAGCGATGACAGATGAAATAGAGCATGCTATACGTTTTGGTTTTTTACGATCTTCCTTATCCTAAAACTAGACGAGGTTGTCTAGTTTTTTTATGTCAACTATTCGAGGGCAGTAAAATCATTATCTTAAGATTGGACCCACTAATGGAAGTTTTACTTTATCAATGAATGAAGTTGTTGAAAGAGGTAGAAATAGAAAAAATAATATTATGAGGAGATGTTATAAGAATGCGAGATCGAGGCGCAGCAATTATTACACAAGAAGGAAAACTAGCTCTTATAAAAAGGATTCGAGGTAAAGATGTTTACTATGTGTTTCCAGGCGGTGGTATTGAGGAAGGAGAAACCTCAGAAGAAGCAACAGTTAGAGAAGTATATGAGGAACTTGGGATACATATACAAATTACGCGACTTGCCAAGAAGGTGAGCTACAATGGGACACAATATTTTTATGAAGCAATCATTGTAGGTGGTACGTTTGGTAATGGAAAGGGTGAGGAATATATACAAAATGGCAGGGACCGAGGCGAATACATTCCGATATGGGTACCGATAAAGGATGTACTAAACATAAACATTAAACCGTTAGAAGTCGGGGAGTATGTATATCGTTTATATGGAAATATGTAATTTGTGTGAATGTATTAAAAAAGATTGACAGTACCTTCTGATTTCAGTATTGTATTCAAGTATGTGTTTAAATCAGGAGGGTATTATGGAAAAGCAAACTACACATCATGTGAAAATGACAACAGCAGATCCGTCTGCACTAGGTTTATTTGGACTTGCAATGGTTACACTTGTTGCGTCCTCACAAAAACTTGGCTTAACAAGTGGTATTTCATTTGTATTGCCATGGGCGATCTTCTTAGGAGGTTTTGCTCAATTATTTGCTTGCATTAACGATGCAAAGCACAATAATACATTCGGTACAACAGCGTTTGGTGGATTCGCATTATTTTGGTTTGGTGTTGGTACTTCATGGCTAATTCAGCTTGGCGTCTTTGGTGGAAAATTAGCAGCAAGTGTGGATCCAAAACAACTTGGAGTAGCATTTGTTGGTTACTTAATTTTTAGCTTGTTTATGACAATTGGCGCAATGGAAACACATAAAGTATTATTTACGATTTTTGTACTTATTGATTTCTTATTTATAGGCCTTTCATTTAGTACTTTAGGTGTTATGCCACATGCAATGCATAAATTAGCAGCAATTTCTGAACTGCTTATTTCACTGCTTTCATTCTACGGATCAGCAGCTGCAGTATTAAATACACATTTCGGAAACATTGTATTACCGGTTGGTAAGCCATTCGGTATCTTCAAAAAATAAAATATAGCAGTATGAATGAAATAGAAAAGAGCAGCTACGTATCTGTGAGATACTTAGCTGCTCTTTGTTTTGTTAGAAGCAACAGCAGATGTTCCTGTAACTTCCGCAAGCTTCGAAGTTTCTGCCGGGTGACCGTCAATTGTAACATCCACTTTTTGATCTTTATTAGTAGTTACAACCCAACAGTTTGGAAGATAGCGAGACTTATGAGATAAAGTAGAAGGGATATTTAATATATCTCCTAAGGCATACATAGTTGCAGAAGAGCCGCCATCCATAGCCATCGCGTTGTCAGCGCCCTTGTCATATAAAAGGTCCTGACAATCTTTTAAAGAAGCGCCAATACTGTGAGGTTGTCTACCATCTACGATAAGAAACATAATTGAGCCATCTTTTTTTTGAGCCATGATGCTTCGCGGGCCATATCCCCAGCCACCGTCATTCGTAAGCATTTTTTCACCATTTACGATAAGTTGGGGCATAAAACCAGCTGCAGAAACAACATTTTTATTCAACAATTGTTGTGCAGAGTAGTCGCCTGTTATCATTTGCCCATATTTTGTTAAACCCGTGATAATAGCTGGTGTATTATCATTTTGAGGTGTATGAATAACTTGTCCGTTTTCAATCACAATGCCTAGACCAACTTTACCGCCACCATGTCCTGTTTCATCCGAAAACCCACTTGCATTTACCGCAGCAAGTGCATGATTCCGCTTCGCCATCACGTAAATTTTTTCACCAACATCGTTACCTTGTGTACCTTGCTGTGTTACAAGCTTTACATTAAAAGGATTACTAATTGTCATGAGTTTGCCTTCAAAATAATGATCCGCATACTTTTTTTGAACGGTTTCGATTTTCACATGAAGGGGCATATGTTTTTTCGCTTCTAATTGTTGTTTTGTAAGTTTTTGAAGACCACCGGATTGGCTATTTTTCCATTTTGGATTATTAATTGAATTCGAGATATCCTCCAGTTCTTGTTGTGATAAAAAAGTGAATTTTGCCAAATCACGATGTTGTGAAGTTAGAATACTTTCCGCAGCAATTACACGTAATTTATGTCCATACGGAGTACCAAACAAAACACCAGCACCAATTACAATGAAAACAAGTAATAAAATGGAGGATATTTTTATTGCTTTTTTTAGATACTTTTTCATTCTGAAAACTCCTCTTATATAATTCAACTTTTATATACCAATTAAAAACCCGACATAAAACCCCTTTTTTTTAGTGAGATGAGAGCATCTGGCCATGCATAGAAACGGTCAGAGCTAGACAAAGATGTCGAAAAAACCAAATAGACATATATGGTTTTTGGTGCAATCACTGCTTTTTTATAGCGTAGATTCCTATACAATAAGATGGTATGAATAATTTGGCAAGAGAAAAATATGAAGGTGTATTGTTAAATCACAATAAAAACGGTCAGATTCATAATGATAGGAAAAATAAGTGAATCTCATTTAGAAAGAAATAGACAAAATAGAGGAAAACAATAAAACAAAGTTTGTGATTCGTTCAAGTCATGGGCTATATGAAGTAAAGGGTGTTAAGGTACACTTTACATAAATTTTAAAAATAAAAATTTGCATTTATGTTAATAAAGGTGTATAGTGAGGTTAAACCATTTTACTTTTAATACCATAGAGATTTAAATAAGCTGTAACTTCAGAGGGGATAGCAATGTTAAATCTTCTCTTGGTTACAGTTTTTTTATCTGATGATTATTTGTAAAATGGTAGAAAATGGACATGTACATTAAGGTACATATTTTAGGAGGATTTTTTCATGCAAAACGGTAAAGTAAAATGGTTTAACGCTGACAAAGGTTTCGGTTTCATCGAAGTTGAAGGTGGAGAAGACGTATTTGTTCACTTCTCAGCTATCCAAGGCGACGGCTTCAAAACTTTAGAAGAAGGTCAAGAAGTTACTTTCGAAGTTGAACAAGGTAACCGTGGACCACAAGCTACTAACGTAACAAAAAAATAATTGAAGTGAAAGAGAAGGGAACTCCCTTCTCTTTTTTAATACCTTAAATATGAGTAATTGTTAATACATATTGGAAATAAGGGATATACTGTTAAGAAGTGATAAGGAAGAGGTATGTGGTATGTATGAACCAAAATATTATATTGTATTTGATATTGAGCGGAATTTTAGACCTTATCAATCAGATGCTCCGACGGAAATAGTTGATATCGGAGCCGTCAAGATTGAAGCAAGTACAATGAGCATCATCGAAGTTTTTTCGTCATTAGTGAAACCAACGGCATCCCTATCTCGTCATACAACAAAATTAACAGGAATTACAAAACAAGATGTAAAAGGTGCAGAAAAATTCCCGAAAGTAATTGAGCGCTTTCGTAAGTTTTTGGAAGAAGATTACATGTTTGTAACGTGGGGAAAAGAGGATTATGGATTTCTAACAGAAGATTGTGCACGATATAATGTGAAATGTCCTAATCTTGAGAAAGAAAGAAGATTTGATTTACAGAGATTTGTATTTCATGCATATAAAGAATTATTTGTAAATCCACCTAGTTTGAAACTTGCAGTAGCACAATTGGCTTTAGAATGGGAAGGAAAACAACATCGCGCCTTTGACGATGCCAAGAACACGGCAAATATTTTTCTTACAGCAGTTAAACAAAAAGACATTCGTAAACGTTATAAGAGAAATGTGGAGCTAGTCCTTGTGAAAAGTGGCTCTTTGACTGATAAGGGTAGAAAGAAAATGAAGAGATGGGTATTTAAAGAGGTAAAGAGAAGTGGACATTGCCGCTTGACATGGAATACATTCATGAAGAGTAAGACATGGGAGAATGTGTTAGAACAATATCATTTTGATAATCCGACCTTACGTCTGTTGCAAAATTATTTTCATACTGCTTTAAAGAAAGCTAAACAGCAACTTCAAGTATTAGCAGCAATGAATAACCAAGAAAATAAAACAAAATAGATGCGATAAGAAAAGCGAATGTTTCGAGATGAAGTTTTCCTTTCTGTTTGTGCACGTGTTTTTGGTACGTATAAAGTTGATTTTCATTCATGATTTCAATATGTACTTGTAATGTGTAGAGAACTTCTTGTTATTGAGTAGCTGTATACACTTGGCGAATATAGAGTTTGTTGTATTGTAGAGATTTTTTGCGTTTTGACATATTTCTAGGAAGTAAGGGTATAATTTATCACCTCTTTTGATCTCAATTTGATAGGCTGCATATTCTTTCTTCATCATTTTCACCTCCTTCTTTCCTTTATGATACTACAAAATACTAAAAAGAACATACATTCGCCTAGGTGCGAAAATACTTTTACGAATGTGATGGCAATTCATCCCCACCTTAAACTGGGCTATGCCCTGCGTGTTTTAAAGGTGGTTTTTTCTTATTCATTTTTCAATAAATATCAACGAATCCCCGTTTATCCTGCTATACGTGAGCAGTAAGATCCCCACTGATGGAAGTTTCACTTTATTGAACGTAGCAAATAACCACTGAAAATGATTTAGTCAATAAGTGAATGGAATGAAAACGACGAAACCTTTCTATGAATATTCCAATACTAGAAAGAATGAATAGAATGATTTTTTTCTATTTTACGTTTGATAAAACACTATTACCTAGTTTAATTATAAGAATATAATAAAAATAGTTAATAGTACCCCGCTTGTTAAAACAGAGGCATTCCATCACGTATCAACTACTAATCATTTTTCAATTGAATTAAATTATAAAAATATATATTAATCTAGGGTACATTTGCGAGTGAAGAATCATAGAATATGAGATGAAGCGATTACAAAAATATGAAATCTAGATTAAGGAGAAATGAAATGAAATCATACTTTAATACAAGAAGAGTAAGTAGAGGAGATATAGAAAAATATAAGCTCATTGGAGATGGGAAGGATGGGGAAGTATATCAAATATCCCATAATAAATGTGTGAAAGTATTTTTTCTAGAAAAAACGCAAAAACAAGAGTTGGAAGCTCTTAAAGTTGGACAATCATCACCTATTATTCCACGACTGTATGAATATGGAGACAATTATATTGTTATGGAGTATGTACAGGGAATATCACTTGCACGTCATTTGAAAAGAGAAAAAAAATTTACAGAAGAATTAACTGGAAAAATAATACTAATGTTGGGCGAATTGAAAAAATTAGGATTTACTAGATGGGATACGGAAGTGAGACACGTTTTAATAAATGAAGAAGGACAGCTAAAAGTCATTGATCATAAAAGAGCCTTTACTTCAAATAGTAAAGTGCCTACTAAGTTATTAAAAGGATTTCAAAAATTTGGGCTGGATCAGGAATTTTTAAGAGGTGTGAAGAAAGCACATCCTTCCGTATACAATTCATGGATGAAGTACTAATAAAAAACGAATTGTCAGGGGGTTATCACTTTAATATGAAAGCCATTTCTGGTTTTTGATTCTTGCTTTTCTAAAATATACGGCCGATACCTGTTTGTGTATAGCTAATTGCTAAGATATTCACATTGGTGATAAAAGGTGCTCTTTATCTCATAGGGAGAAATACACATGTATTTATATAGCTGAACCATTGGTTATTAGTAATAAATAAAAACAAGTTTTCCGCTAATGACAGTTTCTTTTTGTGGTACTAATCATAAATTAGGTAGTACAAGGAGTGAAAATACTAATGAAAGAGTGTATATTAGTCATTGGCGCACATCCCGACGATGAGTTATTAGGATCTGGCGGGACTTTAAAAAGATTAGTAGAAGAAGGCCATCAAGTAATTTCAATCATTACTGCTCTAGGAAGAAAAGAGCAAGCTCATCACATACAGCAATTAGGCAGGTGTGCAAACAAGGAGATTGGTATTGAAGAGGTGATATTCCTCGAGCACAGTAATTTAGAGTTGGAACTAATTCCACTGCACCAATTAACGAAAGAAATTGAACAATTAATAAATATCTATAAACCAAGCAAAATCTTTACCCATCATTATGGAGACCTCAATAAAGATCACTACGTTACTTTTCAAGCGGTTTTGACTGCGACACGTCCCCTATCAAACCAACAACCAATCGAATTGATTACATTTGAAACCGTTTCCTCAAGCGAGTGGAATATCCACACGAATGATAAATCTTTCAAACCCAATTATTTTGTGAACATTACCGATCAAATAGATTCGAAAATTGCTGCGCTTAAACATTACGATGTAGAAATGAGAGATTTTCCGCATCCTCGTTCATACGAAGGGGTTCAATATTTAGGAAGAGTAAGGGGAATGACGGTCGGTGTACCATATGCCGAGGCATTCGAAGTGATAAGGAGGGTTTGGAAGTGAAAAAGAGATTTGAGTTTCCTTATTCTTATGTAATTAAAACATTAGATAAGTATTATGGAGTTCATGCATACTCGATGCAAAAAAAGAAGGATACAGTGGAAGAGCGTAATATAAATAGAGAGTCAAAGACTTATAAAAAGAAAAAGCTCTCAATATTAATTGCTACATTTTGGGATTATCCTCATATTGGGGGGTTATCAAATTATATTACGGCACTTAGTGAAGGGTTAAGAAAACAAGGCCATCACGTAGACATCGTATCTCCTAATCAATTTTCTAAAAGTAGAGCCGAAAAGATGCGTCAAGCGGTTGTTCCGGAATTAAAAAGTTTTTTTAATACACGATATGGAAGTTCTAATAGCACAATTATTAGAAATCAAAAAAATATGTATATTTACGAAAGAATGCTGCTCGAAAATATTAACTTTAAAAAATATGATATCTTTCATGCGCAAGATATATTTACAGCTAATATATTAGGAAGAATCAATGAACAGTATGGAAAAAGATTAATATTCACACCTCATGGTATGTTTACTTTTAATCGTATAAAGTTCGGCATATTTAAAAAGGGTTCGCTAGAAGAGTTTTATCATATGGTCTTAGAAAAAAAGGCAATTGATAATGCAGATCATATTATTATTCTCAGCGATTCATTTCGCCGTCCATTAATGAAGTTAGGGGCAAAACAACAGAATATGACAACTGTATTAACTGGCATTGATTATCCCCATAAGTATCATACTGAAAATACATCATCATCACATAAGAAAATCGTCATTACATGTGTAGCTAGATTAGGTCCAAGAAAAGGCCATAACATATTACTTGATGCTCTTTCACAAATCGGAAAGAAATACACAGATAATGTAAAAGTTCTCATTGTCGGAGACGGTGAGATGAGGCATTCGTTAGAGGATCAAGTTAATCATTTGAATCTTTCCATGGTAGAGTTTTTAGGGCAAAGAAATGATGTTCCAGATATTTTAAGTAAAACTGATATTTTTGTACTTCCAACTTTAAACGATAGCCTACCTATTTCTATTATAGAGGCAATGCATAGTGGAGTTTGTGTCATTTCTACGCCATCGGGAGGTATACCTGAACTTGTTCGCCATTCTAAGACAGGTATTCTTGTTGAGGGAGGAGATGCAATAGAACTGGCACGGGCATTAAAATATGTCATTGTAAATAAACAGGAACGAGAGCAATTAGGGAAAAATGCAAGAATATTCGCTAAAAAGTATTTAACTAGAGAGACAATGATAGCGAATATCGAACAAATCTACAGAGAGCGTTTTGATAAGGAAGGATTCTATGAATCATGAACATGCAGCGGTCGTGTTGGATTTAAGTGCCAATGGGATTGGGATTATTAGAAGTTTAGCGAGAAAAGGAATTCGTGTTTATGCATTTGATGTAGAGAAACCATATAAAATAGGGAAGTCACGCCTTGCTTCATGCGGAATATGCCCAAGTCCTTTATCTGAAGAAAAATTATTACTAGTTTTTCTAATTGACTTCGCTAAAAAGTTAAATTTGAAACCTGTTTTGTGTACAGGTGCTGATGACTATGTAATATTCATTTCAAAATATCGAACGGAACTGTCTAAATATTATTTGTTTTTATTTCCTGAACATTCGTTGATTGAAGAAACATTAAATAAGCAAAAAATGCATGAGCTGGCAACAAAGCATAATATTCCATGTCCTAAAACGTATGAGATTAAGACAAATAAACAATTGGAAGAAGCGATATCGAACCTAGATTTCCCGTGTATATTAAAGCCGGTTTTAGGACATGAGTTTCGAAAAAAGATAAACCAAAAGGCAATTCTTATACAAAATCCAGATCAACTTAGAAATGAGTATAAATCGTATCGACAGCACGGGAAGCTAATTCTTCAGGAAATCATTCCTGGTGATAATCAATGTTTTTATAAAGTTGCCACATTTTATGATGATAACATGAATTTATTGGCATTATTTTCTTTACAAAAGAATCATCAGTTCCCAGCTGAATTTGGAACAGGAGCTCACATTGTTAGTAAAGAAGTTCCAGAATTAGTAGATATATGTCTACCTTTTTTTGAGAAGATTAAGCTTAAAGGTATTGCTATGGCAGAGTTTAAAAAGGATCCTCGAGATGGCGTTTATAAGTTTATTGAAATAAACCCTCGTTTTTGGTTAACTCACAGTCTGACAGGAGCTGCTGATATTGATTTTGCTTACATGTATTATTTATATTTAACGAGGCAAAATCCAACTCCAAGACTTAAACAAGTAGACGGTATCAAATGGATTTATCTTGTGCGATATTATTTAACATTCTGCACTAAGAAAAAAAGGGCAGAAATGACGTGGAAAGATTTTTATAAAGGGTTACGCGGTAAAAAAGAATATGCTTTGTTTGCATGGGATGACCCAATGCCGTTCATTAGAAGCGCATACTCTCACTTGATAAACGCCTGGAAACGAAAACGAAAGGAATGAACACATTGTACGAAGTAAAAACATTATCCCGTTTAATTGAAAAGTTAAGAATTACAGAAAAACTCTCTTATTCAATGAATAAGAGAGTTGCAATTGATTACGGTAAAATAGAATGTTTAAAATCTACAAGAAGAAGTAGCATTTACAAATTATTTATTACATCAGGAGCTAATAATGTTCCGATTGTTTTAAAAGTATATAATTCAACAGATTACAAAAATGAAGTAGAAATTAATATATACGATACAGCTTATCCTGTATTGAAAGAATTTCTTCCTGAAATATATCATATTGAAAAAAATGGAGACGAGACCTGGATATTTATGGAGTTTGTACGCCAAATACGCGGTCAGATAACTTTTCTCCCTAAACATTTTGACTATATTATTCCCGCTGTTGCTAAACTTCATGCGCGTACATTTGAAGACAATAGTAAAAAACATAAAGATGTTTGGAAATCTTGGTTACCTATTTATGAATCGAGCCGCATGAGAAATGATCGGACGAAACAAATTGAAAAGACGATTGATTTTCTCAATGACGGAATGAAAGACGATCGGATAAGCGGGATTATTAAGCCTTATTATAAATCACTTATAAAACTATGTAATAAGGGACCGGATTTTTTTCCGGAATTATTTCAAAATGGTTCATCGATCACGCATGGAGATCTTCATTTGCAAAACATTTGCAGTAATAATGTGACACTACATGCACCGTGGAATATCCAGTTTATCGATTGGGAGTCAACTAAATATGCACCTGTCTGGTTTGATATGGTTGTTCTAGTTGAAATCTTAATGGGATTTAGGAAAGATTGGCAGAACAGAGCCGAAGAAATTCGTACACATTGTGTGGAAGTCTATGCAAAAGAAATGCAGAAGAATGGCATAAACTTTAAAACAAAGCCAATTGACCTTTATAAGATGGCGTATTTGCAGAGAACATTAGAAAAAGGGTTGCATACTCAGCTGCGAAGAATATTTGATAACCGTGGCGGTGAATTATTGCCATATCACCTTGAAAAAATTTCTACCTGGGGAAGTGAACTAGGTTTATAGTATATATGCTATTTTTATCATTAGCTGAGTTAGGAGGAGATGCTTCTGAATACAGCAAAGGAGAGACGAAGTGAATGTAATTATCCTTTCCATACGAGCCTACTAAAAATCATGGATGAATACTACCAAATAGAAAATCAAAAGGATCATATAATCGAACCGTTTCAAACGTTTGGAATCAAAAATGATAGCACGTTAAGTAAAACAAAAAAATTAAAAATTCTTTATGTAACATTTTTGAAATACCCTAATACAGGGGGATTATCAAACTATATTACTTCGTTAAAAACAGGCTTTGAAAAGTATGGTCATGATGTAGATGTCATCTCTCCTACTCAAATGACCGCAGTTCATATAGAGCAAGAAGTTCCGAAGGCTGCGAAATACACAAGAGATTTTATGTTACAACGTTATGGTATAGTAAATGAAAAAATTATTAAAAACACGAGTTTTTTGAATGTTTTTAAGTCTTATTTAAGAGAAAAAAGCCTAGAGCAATATGATATCTTTCATGCACAAGATTTATTCGCTGCTTTTTTATTAGGACAACTAAACCTAGAATATAAGAAACCACTTTTTTTTACACCACATGGGCATTTTACAAAAAGTCGATTGAAATTTGATAAAATAAAAAAAGGATCGATTGAAGAAGCGTATTTTAGTGAAATTGAAAAACAGGGAATAAGAGCGGCTGATCAAATCATAACAATCAGCAATTCCTTTCATACTCCTTTAAAAGAATATGGGGCAAAGACAGAACAATTGATTACTGTTCATACAGGTATACACTTTCAGCAAGATTTTATACCTAAACAGGATTGTAATAATAATCTAGTAATTTCCTGCATTTCCCGCCTTTCTCCTAGAAAAGGTCATGACATTTTTTTAAAAGCACTTTCACAAATTCAACAAGATTTATCAAATGTAGAGGTATGGATTGTTGGAGATGGTGTTATGAGAGAAAGGCTTGAAAATCAAGTGATACAGCTTGGTCTTGACAGGATTAAATTTTGGGGAAGAAGAACAGATATACCAAAAATTCTTTCTTCTTCCTCAATCTATGTTTTACCTACCATTAACGATAACTTTCCAATTTCCATTATTGAAGCTATGCTTTCTAGTCAAGCTATTATTACAACAAATTGCGGTGGAATACCAGAAATGATTCAAAACGGAAAAACAGGGATCATTTGTGAACCGGGCAACGTTCAACAACTTTCTGAGGCTATTAAATTGCTGTTAACGAATAAGAGTCTTCGTGAGCAATTGGGAAAAGAGGCACAGAATTATTCACAGCAACATTTAACTCAGGATGTAATGGTTTCAAAGATTGAAAGAGTATATTACTCTTTTATGAATAATATGTAGAACCTATATAGAATGCTTTTATAATTTAAAAATCAAAAAATGACAGAAAATCTGCTTTTTTTAGTAGGACAAGAGCATCTATCCGCGTATAGAACCAGAAGTTGATTTGGAACTAGAAACATTATGAGGAAAGAGTGCGTGTATTTATGACATGCACTCATTTTTTATTAACAGGGGAATCCTGTTACAAGATAAAGAACTTATTTTGGCCACTAGGGGAAGGTTAGATTTTGTTTACTTATTTTGCTCTAAAGTCCCCTAGTTTGCTTCACGGAAAAGGGGGTCTATAGATGATGCCGGACGATTTTTCGTTACTTTGCTACTGTTGTGGCTCAGCCCAGCTTGGAACTTTGTAAGTTAATCAAAAAACACGATGGAATGAATCGCAGTTAAAGTTTCTTTCAGCGTTATATTTGCTTGATTAGAAGTAGGACAAGAGCACATTACCACTTCCCAATATTGCGCTCCTGTTCTTTGAAGATGGGTAATTGATACTCTACATCCACCTTTGTTTCCTGCAACTTCTGATCTCGTAAGCACTACACCGGAGAAACCTTTTTGCCTCAATTTGTCCACTATAGCTCTTTTATGGTCTGCAAGGGTGTGTTGACCCATATCCCTGATCCTAGTGTCAAACGTAAGTGCACAACCTTGACGACTATCCATAGGAAAAGGTTGTTTATCTAACATATACGGGTAATTATATTGATGATGATAAGGATTATATTGGTATTGTCCATTTGATTGCCAATACAAAATAAATCACCTCTTTGTTAACTTGATTCCCTTTAGGTTATGTAAGTGTTTGTTTGAAAGTTCTGATTAAAAATTTTACGATTAGATTTAGTATTGTTATATGAAATGGATCTAATTTAGTTAAGTTCTTTTATGGTCTGCAAGGGTGTCCGTATGACAAACAAGAAGTTTACATAGAAGAAAGTAGAGGGGATTTTGACCGGTCAGCGATGTAAGTGTCGAAAAATAAGGCGATTTGGTATCTGTATATTCCCTACCAAGAAATCCTTAAATAAAAGGAGCGCTCACTAAAAGCGCTCATAATAACTAAGAGGAACCGTTTGTTAATTGATTAGTTGTTGACTTTTATACAATATCGTAAATGTGAATTATATAATAAGACGGTACTAAATTTGTCACTTTAATTATAAGTCACTTTTATCCAGGATATGCTAGTCCTGATAAGGGCTTGAACCCTTTTTCATAATCTTATCAACTACTTCATGTAAATCGTCTGGTTTTAGGAATTCTATCGGTGAAAAACCTTGTTCGAAAGTTAAGGTATCGGCTTCTATCATTAAAATGTAACGACCATTAACTTTAGCGATGTGTACCGATTCACCGAAGTCAGATAATAAACTCTTGATTCCAATATGGTCTGCCTTTAACTTTAACTCTATCTCAGGGGTATGCTCCACAATTTGCGCTGTAGCTTCCATAACCTCTTCCGTTGTGAAATGTTCCATAATTTCACGCTTTGGACTCGCAGCCCATACTTCCATCGCTTGGTCAAATTGTTCTCGTTCTTCTGTACCTTCTTCAAAGACGTCTTCGATTTGGTCGTATACCATATCCATAACTTGTGTTTTCATAATTTCTGGCATGGAACGCTCGTATTCTACGAATTTTAAGAAGTCTTCGAAGTAGCGGGCATGTGATGCTTGGTGGATTTTTAGTTCGCCAACTTCCACGATGCCTTCTTCTGGCATATAGGGGTATTGAATCGACTTCATATTTTTCGTTGTGATGGCCATTTCAACATTTCGAATTAGCGTTGCCTCATCAGAAATAGAAGCAACCTTTGGCTCGAAGTCACATTTCATTACAAAGACGAACGGATCGTCGAAGTATTTACGAAGTTTTGCTTGGACAACGAGAAATACACCGCCGCGTACAGCGCTTGTATCAATATAGGTATAGACGAGTGGTTCATTTGTATCTTTAAATGTTTCTTTCGTTTCTGCAAAACGAATACGATTAAAAAGGTTGTAGTTCGGGTTTGAATCAAATTCGTGCCCAACTTCAACAATGAATCGGCCAATTTTTGTCGGGACTTGTTCACTTTTTGGGTGACGGTCTACTTTTCGTTTCGAAATTTTTAATAATTCACCGTCTAGAAAGTCTTTTAATGGACTATCTTCGTATTCTTCAGTATCTAATGTTTGAAAATGTTTATAACGCTTGTCTGCTTGTTCACCTTGGCCGTCTACTTGTACGACGTAAAAGGAAAGAAAATTTATTTCAAAATCCATGATTATCACCTTGTTTCATTTCGTTAACTCTTTTCAGTATAGAGATGGAGAAAACATTCGTCAATTTACTAACAGTGGTGTTTTCATTCGTGTGGGTGATGGGCATTTTTGGATAATACATTTTATTTTTTTTTTAGAGTCAATTTTTATTACATTTTTAAGCAATATTGGTATAATAAAATATCGAATGTATAAAAATTGTCACTATGTATTTTTTGGTATATACTGGGTGATGAAGGGGATTGGATTTTTAAAGCGATTAAGAATGTTTAAGGAAATATATGTAGACTTTTAGGGAAGAAAAGAGTAACTTAGGATATGGTGTAAATATGCTAGTAATACATAAAAGTTATGTTGAAAGGTAATGTTATTATACATACATAGAATTGTTTGAAATGGAAAAAGATTGAGAATAAAGGAGAGAGTAATTTGTTGCGTAAGGTTCGAATTTTAGTCGTAGGAGCACTCTGCTTAGGTGTAGTCAGTGGTTGCGGTACGAAAGCTAGTGAAGTTGCATTAGTGAGTGGTGTGGGTGAAAAAGCTGTAGAAGCAAAAGCTGAGGTAAATAAAAGTATTAGTTTAGTAGATGGTAGAAATGGAAAAGAAGTAAAAAAGATCGATTTAGCGAGTTTAGGTTATTTTGAAGATGAAAAAACATTTAAAAAGGAAGTCTCTAAGGTAGTTAGCGAGATTGCAAAGAGTGTAGATACAAAGATGGTTCCTTCTCGTATGAAGGATGGTACATGGGTAGAAGGCAAACCTGCTTACGAATTAATGGAAAAAGAGTTAGTAGATAAGTTGACGAATGTTGGGATGTGGGATTCTACTTATCAGTTGCCAATTGTAGAGAAAAAGCCTGTTGCTACAGCAGAAGCTGGAAATGGTAATGGACCAGTAATAGGGAGATATGAAACGAATCTAGGTGGTTCTACTGGTGGTAGAATAGAAAATATTCGTTTGTCTGCAAGCACTGTCAATGGAGTTGTATTAGGTAAAGGAGATCGATTTTCCTTTAACGCTTTAATAGGAGATACAACTCCTGACAAGGGCTATCAATTAGGGAAAGAGATTGTAGATGGTAAATTAGTAGATGGATATGGCGGAGGAGTATGTCAAACTTCTTCCACATTGTTTAATGCTGCAGATCAAGCTGGATTAAAAATGGTAGAGAGATCAACACATTCTAAAGAAGTAGGTTATGTACCTAAAGGCAGAGATGCGACGATTGCATATCCATATTTAGATTTAGTATTTGAGAATGCAAGTGAGAACCCAGTAAAGCTTGTCATGTACTTAGATGGTCAGAAATTAGTGGCAGAGGTACGTGGTGTATAGGCGTAGGCATTGCATTTTTTTAGGGAACTTCTAAATAGATAAATAATGATAAATGTAAAAAGGTGCTTCTTATGAAAGCACCTTTTTGTATTAACAGTCTACTTTATTTAAGTTTTGTGTAGTTCAAATCCAAAATGACGCCGAGGCAATCTTTTTCCTGTTCATACATATTATTTTACACCGTTTATTCGCCGAATATTTGTTTGAAATGATGGTTCATATGGTCAATATAATCAGTAAATAGCCACTCCAATGTTACAATGTCTTGATCCTCCGTTTTACATGGGAGCAGCCACTGTTTTTCTGTAACATTAGATAAAAGGTTTACGATTCGTTTGTTTAGTGAAATCCATAAATGTAGTATTTCTTCAGTTGAAAATGTATGTTGATAATTATGGACTTCTACCCATAAATCTTGGTTATAGCTATGTATTGTTATGGGTTGATTTGAAATGAGAATATCAACAAAACGCTTATGATTTACACTTCCAGAATCACATAGATGACCCAATATTTCTTTTTTTGACCATTTAGATGGATGAGATTTATGCTCTATATCTGAAAGAGCGCTAAATTGTTTTGGGATATTAGAAATTATATTTTCTAGTTGAGATACTAATGTAGACAAATGAATTCCTCCTTAATTAAAGAATTTTGTATAGATGTATCGTTACATCATGCGTTATAGTTCAATCAAATATCTTTTTACGACATTTCCATCTTCTTCAATGTAATTTGAATCATGTATACCGCCATTTTTAATAATCGTTTTTTCAGAACCGATATTACTCTCGTCACAGACCACAAGTGCTTTTTGAATGCCTAGTTCTTTCGCTTTTTCTAATGCTAATTTTAAAAGAATAGTAGCATATCCTTTCTGTCTTTCAGAAGGGCGAATGCCATAACCGATATGCCCGCCGCAATGTAATAATTTTTCTGTTAATTGATGGCGTATATTTACAGCACCAACCACTATTTTCTGTTCGGTAATTAACCAATAAGTAGAATCAGGTACCCAACCTTTAGGGAGATTTACACCTTTCTCTGAGTCTATTAGAAACTGCACCATTTTATGAAAATCTGAAGGATCTTTACTAATGACCCATGGTACCATATTTTCACAGCTATCTTTCCATTCTTGATAGAAGCTTATGTATTCGTTTTGTAGTTCAAGTGTAGGTTTTACTAATGAAACATTCATGTTCATGCTCCTTTTAATTTGAATATTTATAATAATAATACAATTCAACTGTTATATAGTGTGAATTTTAAATGATATTATCCTTTTTTGAAGCGAAAGTGTATAGTTATGTGAATAATAAATTTAAAAATATTCTCTTTTTCTAAGAAATTATTGAGAAAATCTTTCCTTTGTTAGGTTTATATAAAATAGAAAGGTAAAATATTCCCTCCTCTAGAATTACTTGTACATTCGAAATAATTCTAAAATAGGAGAGTGATAGTTTTGTTGAAAAAAGTTGTCACAGTTGCTACCGTAATTCCATTAATTTTTGGTATGATGCATACTGTTTCAGCAGTAGAAGAGACACAAAGAATGGTCCAAAATGTTTCACTACAAGACAAGGCAACCGAATATTTAAAAGCGAATGCGGCGCAGTACTCTTTGAAATCGGATATATCAAATTTACAATATATTTCTACGACAGATACAGAGGTGGCATCTTATGTTAGGTTTCAACAAACAGTGAATGGATTTCCTGTATTCTCCAGGCAATTAACCGTAACGCTCAATAAAGGAGGGCAAGGTGTACTAGCAGTATCAGATTACCTTCCCGTGCAGAGCGTCAAGGAAATGAAGCAAAAGCTAAGTGAAAAGGAAGCGGAAGATAAGTCTATCCAAAATCTTGAAGCTGATGATAAGACTTTATGGGCTCCGACTACGCGTGAGTTTGGATATATAATCGAAGAAGGTGTGGCAACTCCTGTGTATCGAGTTGTTATTCATTCTCAAAAGCCGTTTGGTGCTTGGGAAACATTTATTGATGCGGAAAACGGGAAATTGCTTAAGAAAAAAGACTTAAACCGAAAAGTAGAAGGGCAAGGGAAAGTGTTCCTGCCAAATCCTGTAGTAACGAGTGGAAGCTTGGCTGGATTGGTTGACAAAAATGACGCAGATTCTACTGCATTGAATAACCAATTGAAAACGGTCACTTTAAAAGGTCTCAATGGGTCAGGGTATTTGGCTGGTGATTATGTGACGATTGCGTCGAAAGTAAAAACGTATTCTGCCTCTTTTCAATATAATTACACACGTTCAAATGATAGGTTTGAAGATGTTATGGTGTATTATCACATTGATACTTTGCAACGATATATACAACAGCTCGGCTTCAAAAATATTAATAATCGCTCTATTAAAGCGAATGTAAATACATCTACAGCTGATAATTCTTTTTATTCTCCTTCAACTAAGGCGCTGACATTTGGTTCCGGCGGAGTTGATGATGCGGAAGATGCAGGGGTGATCGCTCATGAATATGGTCATTCTATTCAAGATAATCAAGTTTCTGGATTTGGGAACTCACAAGAAGGCGGAGCTATGGGAGAAGGGTTTGGAGATTTCTTAGGAGCTACTTATGAAGATGCTGTATCAGATACAGGTTATGGAAAAGCATGTATTGGAGAATGGGATTCGACTTCTTATTCCAGTACGAATCCAACTTGTCTTCGTAGATTAGATAATAATAAAGTGTACCCAAAAGATATAGTAAATGAAGTTCATGACGATGGTGAAATTTGGTCGCAAGGTGAGTACGACATGGCGCAAACTTTTGGCCGAGATATTGCGACAAAAATTATTTTACAATCGCATTGGTCGCTTACTCCTAACGCTACATTCCGTGACGGAGCTAGAGCGATTAAGCAAGCAGATGCCCTTCTTTATGGAGGACAGCACGGTGCAGAAATTGATCGTATTTGGACAGCACGGGGGATCAGTACAAATTAGAAAATAAATCGTTGTAAAATAGTGAATTTAAAGGGAATAGATTTAGAAATATAGAAGGTAAGAGGATATTGACATTTGTTGATATCCTCTTATATATGTTTGGATTGGAAAAATATCGGGTAATTTTATTGACAATAAATATTATTGTAACTAGAATGATTACATCTTGTTTTTATGCCGCTATTCGTGGGCAGTAATACTCCCACCTCAAAATTCGGCGAAAGCATAGTCCAGCTCTAGCGGCTAGAATCTCCGGTCGTTTCGCCCCCTCGGACGAGGCCAAAAGCGCCTCTTTGTCGGGGGCTCCAACGTCCTACGATTCTGAACGAGCCGCTTCCGCTTTTCTTAAGAAGTTAGGTGGGAGATAAACTGCCCGTAAAAGCCCGATTGGTGAGGGCTGATAATCAGTGGGGGATGAAGAAAACCCCTACTGATTAAAGTTTCACTTTATTCTAAATTCTTGTCAAGTGATGCAGGTGAAAGGGATATATGTAATTTGAAGTATAAAACGAAGCTTCTAGAAAAGGGAGTTCGCTTCATTCTGCACGCTAATAAGGGAGAAAAAGGGGGTTATATAATTGCAAACAGAATTACAAATGAAAATACAAGTCGCAAAAGATAAACGAATCATTTTAGCAATTATTCTCGGAAGTTTATCTGCGATTGGACCGCTTTCTATTGATATGTACCTTCCTGCTTTTCCGGCTTTAACAGACGATTTGCATGCGACAAGTGCACTTACACAGTTAAGTTTAACTGCATGTTTGTTAGGGATTGCGTTAGGACAATTGTGGGTCGGCGCTTGGAGTGATCGTCAAGGAAGGAAAAAACCGCTTATAATTGGTCTTGTTATTTATGCAGTTACTTCATTCTTTTGTGCACTAACACCGTCTGTCTGGATACTTATTGTATTACGCTTTATTCAAGGGGCAGCTGGTTCAGCGGGGATTGTACTTTCACGTGCGATTGTGAGAGATTTATACACGGGTTCAGAGCTTACGAAATTCTTTGCTGCTTTAATGTTAGTGAACGGAGCTGCTCCAATCTTCGCACCTATTATTGGGGGACAAATTTTAAGCTTTGCTTCTTGGCACTGGGTATTCATTGTATTAAGTATAGTAAGTGGGCTTATGTTGTTAAGTGTTATTTTTATATTGCCAGAAACGTTGCATGAAGAAAAAAGAACCGCAGGTGGATGGGGAGAGAGTTTATCACATTATAAACGCTTACTACAAGATCGTATATTTATGGGCTATGCACTTTCGCAAGGATTTATTACAGCAGCGATGTTTGCTTATATTTCAGGTTCACCGTTTGTCATTCAAAATATTTTTGGTGCTTCGCCGCAATTATATAGTTTATTTTTTGCAATTAACGGTTTTGGGATAATCATGGCATCGCAAGTCACAGGGCGTTTAGCAGGAAAAATGAAAGAACGTACCTTATTAGTAACAGGACTTCTTTTGGCTTTATTCGGGGGTACAATGCTACTTCTGGTTATTTTGCTGGTCCCTTCTTTAATAGGAGTATTAATCTGCTTCTTTATGATTGTTTCTAGCGTAGGGATTGTTGGGACAACTGGATTTACGTTAGCGATGCAAAATCAGCAAAAAGCGGCGGGAAGCGCTGCAGCACTATTAGGACTGTTACCTTTTATCTCTGGCGCTGTAGTAGCACCTTTAGTTGGCATTCAAGGAGAGCAGACAGCTGTACCAATGGGAGTAACAATTGTTTGTTGTCATATTGGTGCGATGCTTAGCTTTATCATTTTAACGAAACGAACAAAAAATTAAAAAACTTAGTAACTACTCAGTCACTCTATGAAAAAAACGACAGAATAGCATTTTTTTAATGGCCTGGGAGGGACTGGCTATGGATAGGAGCGGTCAGAGTTTTTTCCTGCCACGCGCACAGTTTTAAAACAAAGAAAGGTAACAAGGTGTAGGTCCACCCTTACCCAGCTATTCGTGGGCAGTAAGACCCCTACCTTAGGATTGAGAGAGAAACGAAGAAGATAGGTGGGGGCAACTGCCCGGAAATGACGAAAGACGCCAATGGGTAGAATAGGTACTGTCGGATTAAGACTTTACTTAAGCTGGACTAAATAGATAAGGGAAATAATTTTTTACATTTCAAAGAGTAATATAATAAAAGTGGAAACGCCATCATGTGAGGATGAATCAACATAGTGAGTATGTTGATTTATTTTTATTTGAACAACGTTTTAAAAATTTAGATTATTCTGTATAATGTAAAGCAAAACTTTTTTAAATTATACAGTGAGGCGGTCAAAGATATGAAAAATGTGAAAGAAATGATCAAAATTGAAGATATTCTCGTAGCTTATAATACGCTAAAAGATGTGATTCGAAATACGTCTTTAGAACGTGATCCCATTTTATCTGAGAAATATCAATGTAACGTCTATTTAAAACGAGAGGACTTACAGGTTGTTCGTTCTTTTAAAATACGAGGTGCCTATAACTGTATTAGTAGTTTACCGATAGAAGATTTAAAAAAAGGGATTGTCTGCGCTAGCGCTGGTAATCATGCACAAGGCGTAGCTTATACATGTCATAAATTACAAATTCCAGCAAAGATTTTTATGCCAAATACAACACCAAGTCAAAAGGTATCACAAGTACGCTTTTTCGGTGGAGATTACGTAGAAGTAATATTGCAAGGAGATACATTTGACAGCTCATATAGGCAAGCTGTCAAATATTGTGAAGAGTTTGGATTAACATTTATTCATCCGTTTGATGATCCAAGGGTTATTGCAGGACAAGGAACGATTGGTGTAGAAATTTTACATGATACGGATTGTACGATTGATTATATGTTTATGGGAATTGGCGGAGGAGGCTTAGCAGCGGGAGTTGGAACATACATAAAAGGGATTAGTCCTTTAACGAAAATTGTTGGAGTGGAACCAGAAGGAGCGGCTTCGATGACAGAGGCATTTGCACAAGGAGAGGTTGTTACGCTTCCACACATTGATTCATTTGTGGACGGAACAGCGGTTAAACAAGTTGGTCATCTTACATATGAAATTTGTAAACGCATATTGGATGATATTGTTGCTGTACCGGAAGGGAAAGTATGTACAACATTACTTGAACTTTATAATAAAAATGCGATTGTAGCAGAACCATCTGGTGCATTGCCAATTGCGGCGCTTGATTTATACAGAGATGAAATTCGCGGAAAGACAGTTGTTTGTATCGTAAGTGGCGGCAATAATGATATTGATCGGATGCAAGAAACAAAGGAAAGATCTTTAATTTATGAGGGATTAAAGCATTATTTTATTATTAATTTCCCGCAGCGGCCCCGGGCGTTACGTGAGTTTCTAGATAACGTACTCGGACCACATGATGATATTACTCGTTTTGAATATACGAAGAAGAATAATAAAGATAATGGTCCGGCACTAGTTGGAATTGAGTTACAGCAGAAAGAAGATTATGAGCCTCTTATTAGAAGGATGGAAGAAAAGGGAATACATTATATGGAAATCAATCACAATCCGACATTATTTAATCTATTAATTTAAAAGGAGTCTTGAAAATGAATTTAGAAAAAAGGAAGTCAGCTGAAGAAGAAATTGTAGAACTAAAGGAGCTTGTGAAAGAGTTGCATGGTTCTATTCATCAACTCCAAGCAGAGGTGCAGCAACTGCGGCATGAAAGGCCAGTTGTGCAAATGAAAAAAGGAATCGAATGGACACCAAAAATGGTTGGAGAAGTTGGAGGCTTAATTTTAGGTGCTCTTGCAATTATCGGTATCTTTTGGTGAAAAAGAAAGGTTTGCAGCTTATGCCGCAAACCTTTTTACATTAAATAACGTAAATAAATATATGCATGTGATAAAAGTAGTGCAACAATTGTTAGTGGTAACCCAATTTTTAAGAAATCCATGTAAGAGAAACCGCATCCTTCACGTTTGGCAATTCCTGCTACAACGACGTTGGCAGAAGCACCAATTAGCGTACCGTTTCCTCCTAAGCAAGCTCCAAGTGATAACGCCCACCATAATACTTCGACTTGCGGAGAATCTGCCCCGAGTCCAAGCCCGCTTGCTAAGTTTTGAATAAGCGGAATCATTGTTGCGACAAATGGAATGTTATCAATTGTGGCAGAAGCGCCGCCGGATACCCATAAAATTAAGATAGATGCGTAGCCGATATCTCCATTTGTTACGTCCAATACTTTTTTGGCAAGTGAGGAAATAAGCCCGATATCAACAAGTGCACCGACAAGAACGAATAAACCTGCAAAGAAGAAAATCGTTACCCATTCAATATGCGCAAATACATTTTCTATTTCGTGCTCTTTTACACCGATTAGCATTAAAAGGACAGCGCCAAGTAGAGCGATAACGGCAGCATCAACATGAATAATAGAATGGAAAATAAATCCAAGTATTGTGAGTCCTAAAATGGATAAAGACTTAACGAGTAAAGTGCGATCGCGAATATATTCAGTTTCGTTTAAAGACATCAGTTTCTGAATTTGTTCGTCTGTTGTTTTTAATTTGTTACGATACATGAAATATAAAATAAGTAACGTAACGGCAGAAATAATAGCAACAATCGGTGCTAAATTCAGTAAAAATGCATTAAAATCAAGATGCTTATTTGCAGATCCAATCATAATGTTTGGAGGATCCCCAATAAGCGTTGCTGTTCCACCGAGATTAGAAAATATTATTTCTGAAATTAAAAACGGAACAGGAGGTACCTTTAACATACGTGTAATTGATAATGTAACAGGCACAACTAATAAAACCGTCGTTACATTGTCTAAAAATGCAGACCCAACTGCGGTTAAGAGGGATAGAAGTAGTAAAATTCGAATTGGCTTTCCGCCCGCAGCTTTAGCAGCTTTAATTGCTACATATTCAAAAACACCAGATTGACTTGTAATATGTACGAGAATCATCATTCCAATTAACAGTGTGATCGTTTCCCATTGAATATGTGTAGTAAAGGCAGTATGTAAGTCTACAATTCCCATAATTACCATAATGGCAGCGCCAAGTAAAGCAATGACAGCACGATTGATTTTTTCAGAGATAATAAAACCGTATGTAATTAAAAATACAGCAATGGCAAAATAGTATTGCCAGTTTGCTAATTCATGTGCTGAATGATCCAATGTGTTCACCTTCTTTTTAAGTATCCTATACATAGTTGTGTATAAAAATGTCGAAATGTATCCCTCTGCATAAATTTTATTGTAGCAAATTCGCATACAGAAAGAAATGAAAATGCTAAACACATAAAAAAAAGGTGGATAATTTCACATACTGTATTAAAAATAAAATAAAAAAGCAAAAAATTATGCAAAGTAAACATTGTCCACTATTATAAGAGATAGCAATTCATATTATTTTTTCGTAAACTGGTTAAAAGAGGTGAAATTCGATGGAAATAATTACAGATACTTCTGTCGTACAAAGTGAAATTGAACGTTTTCTAAATCAAGAGGTATACCTTCATTTAGAAACGACAAATGGTGCATATGCTTCGCATGTAAATGAAAAAACGATGACAGTTGGGGCGTTCATCCGTAATGCAGTGATTCGTTTTGAACGCGGTAAAATTACAGGAACGAATCCATATCGTATAGGTTTAAAAATGGAGCATGGCTGGGTGTATGCAGAAGGTGTGACACATTGGGAAAAAGATGAGAAAAATCGTCTTTTATTAGCAGGCCATGATGAAAAAGGGCGTCTTGCAGTTGCACTGCAATTAAGTTTAACGCCATTTGCATAAGGAGTGGAGATTATGGAAAGACACGTACTTGTAGTATTTCCGCATCCAGATGATGAATCATTTGCGGCGGGAGGAACAATTCGTCAATATCGAAATAATGGAGTCCCTGTTACGTATGCTTGTGGAACACTTGGTCAAATGGGACGGAACATGGGGAAAAATGTATTTGCCAATCGCGAAACGATTCCGTGCATTCGTAAGCGTGAATTAGAAGAAGCATGCGAAGCAATAGGAATTGAAGATTTACGTTTACTTGGCTTTCATGATAAAACGTTGGAATTTGAAGACGTTGATTATGTAGCAGATAAAATTGAAGAAGTAATTCGTGATGTAAATCCGTCTTTAATTATCACATTTTATCCTGAGCACGGTGTACATCCCGATCACAATGCATTTGGACGCGCAGCTGTTCGCGCAGTAGAACGTATGCAAAAAGAAGAGCGTCCAGTTATTCATGCGGTGGCTATCACGAAAAATCGTGAGGAAGTATTAGGAAAGCCAGATGTAGTCAACGATATAAGCGATGTATTACCGCAAAAATTCGCGGCGCTTCGTGCGCATCGTTCGCAAACAGAAGCGATGTTAGAAGAAATGGAAGCAAATCTGAAAAAGCAGGACCCAGCGACGACAAAACGGTTGCAAATTGAGCAATTTTGGACGTATAAATGGAAATTATAAACTAGAAGAGACAAACCTTCTAGCTTATGAAACATAACGAGATGCTGAAAATGATGGCATCTCGTTTCTTTTTTAGATAGGCACATCTAGCTAATTCCTTTCATACAATACAAACGAATTGTAGAAAGAGGGGGATCATAATGGATTATTCAAACGAAGATGTGTACGGAGATTTTCGAAATGGCTATAAGTTGAGCGGAGAAATGGTTTCTAGTGTTGATCCATATGTTGTGCAAACGTTACAAATGATTGTTGGGAAAAATGTTGTTGTCGACACAATGCGTGGCAGCTTGCAGGGGATGTTAAGGGCTGTTAAACCAGACCATATTGTAATTGAAGAGGAAGATACACCGTTCTTTATTCGGATGCAGCAAATTGTTTGGATCACGCCGGAAGAATAGTGTGGATGAAAGAATCTTTAACTTTTATACATTAGTAATGATGGTAATAACCAAGAATTCTGCTAAGTTGTAATGTAGGTTTATAAAAAAGTTTGATAAAAATCACCTCGTGAGATATTACTATCTTAAGAGGTGATTTTTTGTTTAATAGAAAAAGGGTAACGATGTGGAATAATTTCTTTAATTTGTTGAGTATTGAACATGAATCCCTCTCCCTTATACTTTCACAATTAATTATTTAATAACCATTATTTTCATTTTAAATGATTGACATAAATTGGTATGTGGTACTAATATTAGATTATAATATCAAGTGTGAAAATAGTAAAGGAGGACAAACAAATGAGGTCAAAAGCAAGAATTACAGCTATTGGTACCTATGTACCTGAAAAGAAATTAACAAATTTTGAACTTGAGCAAATGGTTGAAACAAATAATGAGTGGATTATTCAAAGAACAGGAATTCATGAACGCAGAATAACTCGTCCTGATGAATTTACTAGTGATTTATGTGTATCTGCCGTAAAAGATTTAATGTACAGATATAATAAAAAAGTCGAAGATGTAGATATGATTATTGTGGCTACTAGCACACCAGATTTTCCGTTCCCATCTGTCTCCAGTATAATACAGGACCAATTAAATATATCCCAAACTGGTGCCATAGATTTAAGTGCAGCGTGTGCAGGGTTTGTTTATGCATTGCATACAGCAAACAGTTTAATTTCTTCTGGGCTCCACAAAAAGGTGCTAGTTATTGGAGCAGACACAATCTCAAAAATTACGGATTATACAGATAGAAGTACATGTGTTTTATTTGGTGATGGTGCTGGCGCGGTATTAGTTGAAAGGGATGAACAATCAAAAAGCTTTATTGGATTCCACCTAGGAAGTGATGGGAGAGGAGCACAACATGTATATCGTCCTGGACTATCAAAAAAGGTCAATGGAATTGAATTAATCGATACTCAATATCTTGTACAAAATGGTAGAGAAGTTTTTCGATGGGTTGTAAGGAATGTTCCAGATAGTATAATACAAATTTTAGAAAAAACGCAAACGAGTTTAGATCAGGTTGATTGGTTTATACCTCATAGTGCTAACTTACGGATAATAGAACCGATTTGCGAAAAATTAGAATATCCATTGGAAAAAACCCTTTATAGCTTAGTTAACTTTGGAAATACCTCTGCTGCAACAATTCCTTTAGCTCTTGATCTTGGAATCCGTGAGGGAAAAGTCAAAAATGGAGATCGAGTTCTTATGTACGGTTTTGGATCCGGTTTAGTTCATGCTGGACAACTTTTAGAATTAAATTTTGATGAACAAATTAATACTCCTACACCGTTGTGATATATACCCGATAATCAGTTAGCAAAAGCCTTCCCATTCCTTTATTGCGATAGTTGGCGTCAACTATAAAGGCAATTCCAGCAGCATAAATTTCGTTTTGTGTATAAAGAAAATCAGTATGAAATCCAATCATTCCGATAATCTTTTTGGTATAACTAGGAGTATAGAGACTAGGAATAGCTTGAATACTGTTCAATCTAACTTGCATTTGTTCGATAGAAGTTAGATAACCGAGTTACTTCATTAAGTTTGCTAATTTAGGTATATCACTTGAAATAACTTGTCTAACTATCATTTGAGCCTCCTCTGAATAAATAATTTATTTATTCTTAATTTTGCTTCTAGTATAATCGATTTAGTTGTTATTATGAAATAAAATTCAGAGGAGGGGTTGTTTTTGAAAAGAGTGAATGTAGTTTCAGCTTTCATTTATGATAATAATGAAAATATATTAATCGTTAAAAACATAAAGGGGGATTCTTTTTATTGGGGTCTTCCAGGCGGAGCGGTTGAAGGAGAAGAGACTTTAGAACAGGCTGTAATTCGCGAAGTAAAAGAGGAAACAGGATATAATATTGCTGTGGATAGATTACATTCTGTTAGGGAAATGCTCTTTGAAGAGAGAGGCCATCATGCTTTAATCATTACTTTTTATGCAAAGATTATTGATGGTGAAATAAACATTAATGATCCAGATCATGATATTGTTGAAGTTAGATGGGCAAATGGTGAAACCGTAAAGGAATTGATGCCGTCTTTATTTGAGATGTTAAAAATGAATTGTGATAAGGATAACATACAGGCTTTTTATGCATTTGAAGGTATCCGATAAAATCAAGAAAAGGTTTTATTATTGATAACAGAGTAGAATACATAGTGAAAATTAGCATTTATGTATACGCTTGTCGTAAGTGTGAATGAGATATCCACGCCGATTGTAACAGCCAATATGCCAGCTCCTATCTTTCCTAAAAGTATCGCTTCTCCGTCGATTATGGCATATATTATGACACAAAAATATGTAGAAGGATTGCCTCTTTATCGTCAGGAAAAGCATTTTGAACGAATGGGGATCTTCTTATCACAGCAAACTGTGGTTATACCGTACAGGAGATATCCCTATCGTTCTCTATGACTATCAACCTACAAGAGCAGGGGAACATCCGAAACATTTTTTAACTGGTTTTCAAGGGTATTTACAGGTAGATGGATATAGTGGTTATCATCAAGTACTGGATGTCACCCTTGTGGGATGTTGGGCGCATGCCAGACGGAAGCTTGATGAAGCCTTAAAAGCTTTATCCGAATCACAGAAGGGGAAAAAAAGTGAAGTAAACAAAAATAACTCCAAAATCAACTTAAGAATTTTATAACGCACCCAAAACGAAAAAATGTACATCTCCAGATGAAAATGTACGTTTTTTTGTTTTGGGATACTTGCTTTTCTTATCTTGATAGTGATGTGGTGAGACCCTTTAATTGTAATCATCATTTTGATAATCGTTATCTAAGCTGAGCACTCTTCTATGTGGACGATATTCTATGTGAAAGGTATTATGTTATTACTTGTACTGAGGCTCTTCTTGTTCAATTTGCTTAAGACGAGGATTTAAAGATTCAATAATTTCTTGAGTTTGTTGTGCTGCACCTTTATATAATTGTTTTGCTTGCTGGTTATCAGTATCAAGAACAAATCCTTCTAGGCATGCTTGAGCACTCTTTAATCCAGCGATAGTTTGTTTAAGTTTAGTGCTTACTGTCATGTAGTATTTCCTCCTTGTAAATGTACTTCAAAATATAGAATGTCTATTTTGTTATCATAGTACGATTTCCAATTTTAGGGTTATGTGAATGAGAAATTTTACATTTAATTATTCGAAGGAGGATTTTTTTAGCTAATAGCTACATGGAATACCGTTAAGTGGTGTTATGTTAACCTAACGTGAATAGAATATTCATAAGAAAAATCTACCATGTAAGAACGTAATTTATTTATGTATTCTATGGTAAAGATTAGCTTCATGGATGGATATGGAATAGTTTTGTCCCGATAACAAAAACTAACAGAAAGAACACGATAATATATAAAGGAGATTAAATATGTTGAAAAAGATAGGGAAAACTTTCCGGGTACTCCTCTTTGTATTTATCGGCGTATGTTTTGTTTTGTTTGTTTGGGATGAAATTGACAGAACAGCAGCTGAAAAAATTGGGAGATTTGGCCGGCAGCCTAGCCAATACCCTATTCGTCAAAGTGATATTACTATGTATACAGACGGGAAACAGTTAAACAATCAATTATTCTCAGATATAAAGAAAGCAAAACATTACGTGCATATTAACTTTTTTTCTATTGCTGATGATAAAGTAAGTCATCAGTTTCTAGAGTTATTGAGGCAAAAAAGTCAGGAAGGTGTAGAAGTATACTATGCAGTGGACAGGCTAGGTGGAATTTTACTAAAGAAAAAGGAAAGAGAATTATTAGTTAAAAAAGGAGTACATTTTACGTATTACAATAAGCCTGCTTTCCCTTATCTTTCTGCTTCTTTGGATCATCGGAATCATCGTCGTATTTCAGTTATTGATGGAAAGATTGGGTACATTGGCGGATTTAACATTGGCAAGAAGTATTTAGGAGAAAAAGAAAAACTTGGCTACTGGAGAGATTATCACCTTCAAATACGAGGAGAAGGAGTCCAAGATCTAGAACACCAATTTGTGTTAGATTGGAAGAAAAACTCAGAGAAACCGATTCCGATACACAGTGCGATAAAGGAAAAGGGAGCAACCTCGCATCGATTTACTGCATATTATAGCGGAGAAAAACTTGGGCAAGATTATGCAATGCTGTTTCAACAAGCAAAAGAGTCCATCATTATATTAACACCTTATTTTATACCAAATGACAGAACGATTTGGAACGCATTAGTAGATGCAAGAAAGAGGGGAGTCCGTGTCAAAATTTTGTTCTCACCTCATTCGGATGCACTGTTAGTTAAAGAAGCAGCGTATCCATATATCCGAAAAGCATTAAAACAGGGAATAGAAGTATATGGTTATAAAAAGGGAGTGTTACACGGTAAAGTATTTTTGATTGATGAAAAAGTATTGATGGTTGGAACCGTGAATTTTGATTCGCGCTCGTTTCATTTAAATGAAGAAATGAACTGTTATATCCATGACCCTGTCTATATTTCGAAAATAAAGCCAGTCATTAATACAGACTTACAAAATTCAAAGCGAGTAACATCCTCTGACGTCAATAAATTATCTATAAAAGAAAAAATGAAAGAAAAGGTTGCAAAAATGTTTGAGTATTATTTGTAAAAACAAAGTATTTTTATATTAAGGAGTAGTAAACTGTATTTTATTAGAATAAATTAAATTACTGACACAAGCAAAGAGGTTTATCTTGTGGATTTTCGATTAAGTGAGAATCCTGGTATCATTAAATTTGTACCTAGAGATGAAAGAGGCTGATCCAAAAGTGAAACTTTTGGATCAGCCTCTTTCGCTATATAAAGGGGAGAGGAGCCTATTTCACACCAACTGCATCATATGACTGTTTTACCGCTGTTACTTCAGCTGAATTTGCGCCGTATAAATCGGCTGCTGCTTGTACTAAGGCAGCGCGCGCTTGACTAAAAGTTGTAGATTCAGTTAAGTATACTGAATTAGCACGATAGTAAATTGCGCCTACTTTATCTTTACCAATACCATTTACGGTTACGCCGTAATGTGTACCGCCATTTGCCAATAAGTACGCAGCTTTATTGATAATACCGCTATTTGTATGAACGCCGCCGTTGTCGCTCGTTCCTGTATAACGTTTAGAATAATGATCTGGATCACCATATTTTGTTGGATCACTCATCGAACGAAGTGCATCTCCAGCTGTACCAGGTGTATAAATATCTTCTCCAACTTCCCAATCTGGGTTACGGTTATCATAGTATTCTATTAATGTTCCAAAGATATCTGAAAATGCTTCGTTTAATGCACCAGACTCATTTTGATAAATAAGATTTGAACTATATTCTGTAACGGCATGCGTTAACTCATGTCCGATAACATCAATCCCTCCAGAAAATGGAATGAATGTATATCCATCACCATCACCATATACCATTTGTGATCCATTCCAGAAGGCATTGTTGTAATTTTTCCCATAATGAACAGTGGATTTTAACGGCGCACCAGCATCGTTATAAGAATTGCGGTTAAATGTTTTCTTATAGTAATCATATGTTGCACCTGCATAGTAATGTGCATCCACTGCTGCTCCATCACGAGTAGCATTAAAGATATTATCCGCATCTGTCCATAAAGTTCCAGGAAGGGTCGTACGATTTTTTGCATCATATGTGTAAATGGTTGCACCGCGTGTATTATCTTGTAAATAATAACTAGATTTAGATAATGTTGTATTAATAGATTTTGTATCGCCTAATACCCCTTTACCTGTCCCAACTTTATTTGTTCCAGTTACCGGTTTCGCCTGCGCATTATTTTCAGTATTAGCATTATGAATTGTATTGTATTTATTCAGTATTTTACCGTTATCAGCTTCAATGAAATAATAATAGTTTCCTGGCTCTGGATCTAAAAAGTTCAACTTTACAACATATGCGTACGTTGTGTCTGCACCATTTTGATATACAAATAAGTCCGCCGATGGCTCTACTTCATATTTTGGATTTAGTCCTAAATCTTTTTGTGCAGCTGCAATTGCTTCTTTTCCGTCAATTTTATTTTTATTTTTTAATTTCGCTTTCTTATCTAAATCAGCTGCAACTGTTCCAGATACAACCTTTAATACACCATCTTTCCCGACATGAGCAACTTGAGTAGATCCCCATACTGGCACACCTTCGTACATTTGTTGTAGGCGGACAACTGTTGCGTCTCCGATAGGATCTTTTACAACCTTTTGTACTTTAAAAGATTCTTCTGCATTTTTTTCGCTTAGTTTATAATCATTTTTTGCAGCGTTTAAATAATCAAATACAACAGATTCTGCTTTCTTTCCTGATTCGCTTGTTAGGTTTCCTGATACAAACTCTGGAGACTGAATAGTCTCATTGTATTTCTTTGTGGAAAGGACGTTTTTTGAATCTGCAAAGGCGGAGCTTGTCCCCCCAAGTGTTGTCACTGCCATTCCCAATGCGAACACAAACGCTAGATTCTTTTTTTTCATCATTCTTTTCCCCCTAACAAAAATTTTTAAAAGAGTAGATTTATAGTAACATTAAGTTTTCAATATTAAAATACTGAAAATTCAAATAGTTTTTTTCTCAAGATTTTTTGAGTTTTAATAAACAATTTAAACCGTTTGGATATTCGACAGTATGAATAATGTTCCTTCATCTCAAAAGAAAAAATCTGTCGAATTTGATAAGAAATAAAAAGAATGCGTTAGGACTAAATAGGAATCTTTGGACGTTTTGTAGAATATTCCAACATACTTTTATTTTTTATTGAAGGAGATGTTGTCATGGAAATAACTATTCGTCCCGTTCAAATACAAGACGCTAGTGCAATTCATCGAATTTGTATACAAGGTGCTGTTTTGCCATATATGGTTTTTCTGCCGAGTATGCGGGTAGATGCTATGGAAAATAGGATTCGCAATTTAGGACCCAATCAATTTGAATTTGTCGCAGAGCTTGATGGGAATGTTGTTGGATTTGTAGGTTTAACACAAGGGCAAGGCCGAAGATCACATTCCGGAGATCTATTCATTGGTGTAGATAGTGCATATCATAAAAAAGGAATTGGGAAAGTATTACTCACAAAAATTCTTGATCTTACAGACAATTGGCTCATGCTTGAAAGGGTAGAACTCGGTGTTCTTGAAACAAATCCTGGTGCGAAAATATTATACGAAAAATTTGGATTTCGAGAAGAAGGTATAAAGAAGGGAAGTTTGAAGGCGAACGGTAAATTTGTTGATGAAATTATGATGAGTCGTTTTCGTCCGAATGGTTTGATTATTGTGTAATAAAGGTGTGAATTCAAAAGAAAGTAGTACAATTCAAAACAAAGTGGTACATTGAAGAATACATTCGTTGTGTAATTAAATGAAGATTGTAGAATTTATAACTATAAACTTATTGTGAAGCTAAGAGAAAATAATACATAAAAGTAAAAAAAGCATGATATATAATTGTCATGCTTTTTATTATGCTCAGTGTGGTTTTAAAACAAAGATTGATAATATGTAAAAAAGTTTGATCAAAATCCTATGTTGATGTGCAGGATTTTTCCTTATTCAGCAATCGTGCCATATTCTTGAATAAGGAAAGAATTTATATGAACAATCTTTAAATTGTAATTTGTTCCAGAAAAAGTCATCGTTGTTAAATACGTTGTTGAATAAGGTACAAATATATAGCCCAACCAGTACGTGCCTATTATGTAATTCACTTAAAGGATATAAAGAATAAAAAGGCTCTAATATTGAATAAGAATATAAAGGGTATAACTTATTTGAATGTTTTAAAAATTTGTACTTTTAGGTGATTATTAAAACTAATTGATAGAGCTTATCAATATTTTTGTCAAAAGAGGAGGAGTTAAAATGAAGAGAGATGATAACAAGATTGGTCACTTTACATCTAAAGAAGGGAAGGAAGACTTTCAAATTGCTTACGATGAATCAATGGCACTTCTTCCAAAGCCTAACGAAACGAAAGATATAAAAACGAAATATGGCACAGTTCGTGCTTATTACTTTACTAAAGAGGAAAACAAACATAAAGACCCAATACTCTTACTCCCTGGCCGTGGTGCATCTACTCCAATGTGGGGACCGAATTTAGAAGGACTAAGGGAGGAAAGACCAGTTTACACGATAGATTTACTTGGTGAACCTGGTATGAGTGTGCAAATGAAGGTGATTGAAAACCAAAAGCAACAAGCAAAATGGTTAAATGAAGCGATTGAAGGATTAGGTTTAGAAAAAGTGCATATCGTGGGTGTCTCAGTTGGTGGTTGGACAACAATGAATTTGGCCAGGTATAATCCAGAGCATATTGCTTCGGCTAGTTTGTTGGACCCAGTCTTTGTATTTGCACAAATGTCCATAAAGATGATTCTTGCATCTATTCCAGCTTCTGTACCTGTTGTACCTAAGTTTATAAGAGAAAAGATGTTAAGCTATGTTTCTGGAGGAGCAAAAGCAAATGACGATGAGCCTATTGCTAAATTAATCGAGTCGGGTATGCGTAATTATAAACTTAAAACCCCAGCGCCTGATCTATTTACTAACGAGGATTTAAAGAATATCAATGTTCCAGTTCTTGCATTAATGGCTGAAAAAAGTACAATGCACGATTCAGCAAAAGCAGTTGAAACTGGGAAAAAACATGTTAAAAATATCGATATCGTTAACTGGAAAAATGCATCTCACGCAATCAATGGTGAGTTCTCTAACGAAGTTAATGCTAAAATCCTTGATTTTGTAGAACAACATTCTAATGACAACTAAGTTGAAAGTGGCAATATGTTGTAATAACAGCTTACATTATCAATTCTTTTTAATAATCGGAGTAAAAAATATACAGATATCCACTGTACGATTAGATTCTTTATTCAACAAACGGGCGCTATTCTTTTATAGAGAAAGCGTCTTTTTCTTGTATTTCAAGTGTTCTCAAGGTTAAGTAATTTTTTGTTTTCTACGATTGTTGAATAACTAGCGTATAAAAGAGACTCACCAACAAAAGTTAATAATAGTGAAACTTTAATCATCAATTCACCTCATAACATGAAAAACGAGAGTTACTCTCGTTTTTATTATTTCGGTTCTAAATGATATACGTTTTGTTGTGTGGTTTTCTCTGAAGGTTTTTAACTAACAACTAAATATGTATAATTGCATAAATAAATTGAGAAATATAGGTTATTATTAAACTACATTTTTAATGTAGATGAGTATTCTCACTTAAATGTGAAGTCGTTTGCATTTTTGATGAAACTTTTGTATAGGAGAATAAATATGAAAAAGAAATTATGTACATGGGCTCTCGTAACAGCGATATCTTCTGGAGTTGTTGCGATTCCAACCGTAGCATCTGCTTGCGGAATGGGTGAAGTAATGAAACAGGAGGATCAAGAGCACAAACGTGTGAAGAGATGGTCTGCGGAGCATCCGCACCATTCTAATGAAAGCACGCACTTATGGATTGCTCGAAATGCGATTCAAATTATGAGCCGTAATCAAGATAAGACGGTTCAAGAAAATGAATTACAATTCTTAAAAATACCTGAATATAAGGAGTTATTTGAAAGAGGGCTTTATGATGCCGATTATCTTGATGAGTTTAACGATGGAGGTACAGGTACAATCGGTATTGATGGGCTAATTAAAGGAGGCTGGAAATCTCATTTCTATGATCCTGATACGAAAAAGAACTATAAAGGAGAAGAAGAACCAACAGCCCTTTCGCAAGGAGATAAATATTTTAAATTAGCAGGAGATTATTTTAAGAAAGAAGATTGGAAACAAGCTTTCTATTATTTAGGTGTTGCGACGCATTACTTCACAGATGCTACTCAGCCAATGCATGCTGCTAATTTTACAGCTGTCGACATGAGTGCAATAAAGTTTCATAGCGCTTTTGAAAATTATGTAACGACAGTTCAGACACCGTTTGAAGTGAAGGATGATAAGGGAACATATAATTTGGTCAATTCTGATGATCCGAAGCAGTGGATACATGAAACAGCGAAACTCGCAAAAGCAGAAATTATGAATATTACTAGTGATAATATTAAATCTCAATATAATAAAGGAAACAAAGATCTTTGGCAACAAGAAGTTATGCCAGCTGTCCAGAGGAGTTTAGAGAAAGCGCAAAGAAACACGGCGGGATTTATTCATTTATGGTTTAAAACATATGTTGGCAAAACTGCAGCTGAAGATATTGAAACTACACAGGTAAAAGATTCTAATGGAGAAGCAATACAAGAACAAAAAAAATACTACGTTGTGCCTAGTGAGTTTTTAAATAGAGGTTTGACCTTTGAGGTATATGCTTCGAATGACTACGCACTATTATCTAATCACGTAGATGATAATAAAGTTCATGGTACACCTGTTCAGTTTGTTTTTGATAAAGAGAATAACGGAATTGTTCATCGGGGAGAGAGTGTACTGCTGAAAATGACGCAATCTAACTATGATGATTATGTATTTCTTAATTACTCTAATATGACAAATTGGTTACATCTTGCGAAACGAAAAACAAATACTTCACAGTTTAAAGTGTATCCAAATCCGGATAACTCATCTGAATATTTCCTATATACTGATGGATACCCGGTAAATTATCAAGAAAATGGTAATGGAAAGAGCTGGATTGTGTTAGGAAAGAAAACGGATAAACCAAAAGCGTGGAAATTTCAACAGGCGGAATAGGATTTTCTATTATATATAGAGAAAATTAAATTTTAAAGGGGATTGGTGTATATGATGTTCCGAAATACAAAACTTGCTATTTTTACCATTTCTTCATTTTTTATTTTAGGTTCTGCATCCTTATCATTTACAGATACCGTGTATGGTGAAGGAGCTTCTACATCTTCAAAAGTAACTCAAGGGATAACTTCAACTAATTATGATGATACATATTATAATAGTGTGAAGGGGAAAACAGGCCTAGAGCTAAAAAAGGAACTTCATAATATTATTGATAATCATACAAAGATATCATACAGTGCAGTTTGGGAAGCGCTAAGAGATACTGATGAAGATCCAAATAATAAAAATAATGTACTTCTCTTATATACTGGGCGTTCGCAAGGGAAATTTACAAATGGTTCAGGGGTCGATAATTGGAACCGAGAGCACGTTTGGGCAAAATCTCATGGAGAATTTGGGACGGCTGCAGGACCTGGAACAGATCTTCATCATTTAAGAGCCACAGATGTATCTGTAAATAGCTCACGCGGAAATTTGGATTTTGATAACGGTGGTGTGAATCATTCAGAAGCAACAGGATGTAAATATGATAGTGATTCCTGGGAGCCTCGTGATAGTGTAAAAGGTGATATTGCTAGAATGTTATTTTACATGGCTACTCGTTATGAAGGGGATAACGGTGAAGTAGATTTGGAACTAAATGATAAAGTAAATAATAACAAAGCTCCGTATATGGGAAAACTATCTGTATTATTAAAATGGAATGAACAAGATCCTGTTGATGATATTGAGAGAAAGCGTAATGAAATCATTTATACAAAGTATCAGCATAACCGGAATCCATTTATTGATCATCCGGAATGGGTAAATGCAATTTGGAAATAAGTAAAATCATAGTTTGAAAAAAATAAAGTGGAAAGGAGTGGTCATTTTGATCACTCCTCTCCACTTTATTTTGTAATTATTTATGATAGGTTTTAATAAAATTCATTAGGAAAGTAAAAAAATTTATACTCAACTTTCATTATTATGTATAATTGAATTATCTGAAAGTTATAATTACATGCTAATGGAGACGGTATTATGAATGGTATGGATTCTACTAATTTTGCTTTACATGAAAAAAGTAAGCAGTTCTATTGGGAAGGGAATGGCCAATTATCTATTAAAACATTTTCTAACGGAAAAGCACATTACAAGACTACTAAAGGTTTTTTTGCTGTCGAGGAAAGCAGATATTTACTTCTTAATGAAGGGGATTATACAATTTCAATTGATGAGAATAAGGAAGTAGAATCTTTCTGTATCTTTTTTAGAGAGGGATTTGCAGAGGGGATTTTAAACTCACTAAGTGAATCAAATAATAGACTTCTTAGCGATCCTTTTAGGGATATGAGCGATATCGGATTCTTTGAAAAAACTTATGATACAAGTAAAACTTTACGGTCTCAAATAATAAAATTTAAAGAGAGATTATCTATTCTTGAGAATGACCCAGTTGGATATGAAAAACAATTTCACAAGTTAATGCAAATCATTCTCTTTGAACATTTTGACGCATGGAAAGAAGTTGAATCATTAAGTGCAATACGTAATTCGACAAAAGAAGAATTGTATAGAAGGATTAGTATTGCACATGAATATATAAGGGCCTATTATGACAAACCGATTAAATTAAATGAAATTGCCCAAGTTGCTTGTTTATCGCCAAACCATTTGTTAAGAATATACTCACAAATATATGATAAAACACCTCATCGACATATATCAGAGTTTAGAATTCAGAAAGCGAAAAAGCTTTTAACACAACTAGATTTCAATATGACTGATATAACATTTGAACTAGGATTACAAAATCCTGTATCTTTTAGCAAAATGTTCAAACAACATGTTGGGATTTCTCCTATTGAATTTCGAAAAAAGGTGATTTTGGATAAGAAATACAAAGTATAATCGTATATTCTGAGAATGAAATGATATTTGAAAGGGGAATTCTCATTGAAAACTACTATGATTCAAAAAATCGGACAAATTGGGGTACCGGTTAAAGATTTAGATAGGGCAATTCATTTTTATAAATACAAGCTTGGGTTATCACTTCTATTTAATAATGATAGTATGGCATTCTTTGAATGTAACGGGTTACGTCTCTTTTTAAGCCTTCCAGAAAAAGAGGAATTTTCTCAATCTAGTTCAGTCATTTATTTTCAAGTTGAAAACATGAAAGAAACTTACGGAAATCTATTAAGTAAGGAAATTATTTTCATCGATGAACCACATATTGTAGCGAAAATGGGACAATTAGAAACATGGATGACATTCTTTAAAGATACGGAAGGTAATACACATGCATTAATGAGTGAAGTACAATGTCAATGAAAGAGGCCGTTGATAACGGTCTCTTTCATTACTTTCAGTTTTATAGCTTTTCACAGTAATGAGAATAAGACATATAAAAGGATAGTATTAAAATCGGAGGGAGAATAAGTTGGCAATTGAATTGTTTGTCAAAGGATTAATCATGGGGCTCAGTATCGCTGCTCCTGTTGGACCTATTGGAGTTTTATGTATACGACGCACATTGGAGTACGGAAAATTTATTGGTTTTATGTCAGGTTTAGGTGCAGCGACAGCTGATGGTCTATATGGGCTGATTGCTGGACTTGGTTTAACATTTATAACAAATTTTTTAGTTGAACAACAAGGATGGATTCATTTAATTGGTAGTGTGTTTTTATTATATCTAGGATTAAAAATTTTCGTTTCGAAACCGTCAAAAATAGCAGCTAAAGCCAATGGTAATAATGTTTTTAGTGCATATGCTTCAACCTTTTTTTTAACCATTACAAATCCAGTAACCATATTGTCTTTCTTGGCCATTTTTTCTGGACTTGGAATATCTAATTCGAATGATGATACGATAACTAACTTGGTCGTAGTATTAGGAGTATTTTTAGGTTCTGCATTATGGTGGTTCTTTCTTAGCAGTGTAACAGGAATATTGATGAATCGAATGGGAAATTTCCCTTTTAATATTGTGAATCGTATTTCTGGATTTATTATATTAATGTTTGGTTTATGGTCTATGTACAATTTAATGAAGGACCTTTTTACATAAAATAAGAGGTTTTAAGCTACTGGTTCTTGTTTTTGCTAGATTCTAATATATGAGTTAGTTTAAAGATAGATAAGTTTGTAAAGAGTTATATTACAATATAACGAATTATTGACAGTTATGTATTGGTAACATATAATTCATATATGAAATATTTGTTAACTTTTAGAGAAATAAGGAAGATACATAGAAATAGTTGTATAACGTCAGATGAACGATTAGGAATAAATTTATTTCTATTTGACTTGTTTAGTGTAGAATTTGTTCTCTGCAGAAAGGGTGTTTAATATGCAAATAACAGCAAGGGAATTATATGCTTTAATTAGAGATGTATATCATCAATTACAAAATAATCTCGAGAATCAATTGAAACAATTCGATATTAGTATAGTTCAATTTGGAGTTATACAAGTGTTATCAGAATCAGAAAAAACTTCGATGTCTCAATTAAAACAAAAAATTGGTTGTGCTCCTAGTAATGTTACTACTATGATTCAACGGATGAAGAGAGATGGCTTTGTAACAACTACTAAAAACCCAGCAGATCAAAGAGAAACATTCGTATATTTAACTAAAAAAGGTAAAGAAACGAAAGAAAAAGTAAATGTTCAATACAAAGCATTTCTTAAAGAAAATTTTTCTTATTTTGATGAAGAAAAATTTATAACATTATCAGAAATTCTTGAAGACTATAAACGTCATTTATTAAACGTTGAAAAGAAATAACAAAAGTGTAACTATATAAATCCAAATTAAAAAAACGCCATAAAACCATTCTTTTTAGGTGGAAGAAAGCATCTGGCCATGCATAGAAGTTCTGCCACATGCGAAGTAAAAATAAAGGGAGAAAGCAAGTGTGGGCTCTTTTTTTTCTGCATAGCAGCAATGTAGATGCTGAAAAATCAAAATGGATTTATATAATATAATAGTTGTATTTTTGTTTACATAAATATTTCATATATGAAATATATTTCCGGGCATTTATTTCATATATGAAATAAAATTAGAAGCTAAGGGAGAGATTTAAGTGAGTGATAATGGAATGAGACCTATGTTAATTCTACTAGCAATTGTAGCATTTTTTATTGGAATGGATTCTTTAGTGGTATCACCTTTAATTCCTGATATTGCTAAAGCTACTGCAACACCAATGGAAAGGGGAGGGTGGTTAATTACCTCTTATGCGTTATTCTATGGATTAACTGCTCCATTTTTTGGCCCGATTTCTGATAAATTTGGGCGCAAACAAATGATTGTGACAGGAATGATTATATTTTCAATTGGAACTTTTTGTACAGGACTATCAGAAAATTTTAATACAATCTTAGTTTTTCGTGCATTAACAGGCTTATCAGGGGCTATGGTGATGCCAAGTATATTTGCGTTAATAGGTGATAAAATACCTTATAACATGCGGGGCAGTGCAATGGGAATGATCATGGGGGCTATGGTTGGTTCTACCGTGTTAGGTGTACCAATTGGGGCTTTTTTAACTTCTGTTGGTAATTGGCAGTGGACTTTTTATGGTATAGGGGTTTTAGCAATGTTGGTTGCCTTTATTATAATGGGCATCTTGCCTAAAACGCCACCAACAAATGAAATTCCAGTTTCTGCACCAGCGGCAATGGTTTCCGGGATAAAGACAGCCTTTACAAATACATCTGTGTTCTTTGCATTATTATCTACTTTCTTATGGACTGTTAGTTTACAAGGTATATTTTCTTATATTGGAGTTTACTACAAAGAGAATTTTGATTTTAGTGTAGAAAAAACAGGAATGGTAATTTTTTTGGCAGGAGCCGGTAGTATTATAGGCAACGTCATAGGTGGTAAATTAGCGGATCAAATCGGTAAAAAAGCAGTTGTTTCAATTGCTACTATTATTGCAGCAATTGGAGTTGTTAGTTTCACTTTGTTAACTGAACATGTAATATTTGCAATGATTGTACATGTATTATGGAGTACATCAATTGGGTTTGGTCAATCTTCATTAACAGCATTAATTTCAGAATTAAGCCCCAAAGCAAGGGGGACCGTAATGGCTCTGAATAGCTCAGCAATGTATATGGGAATGATGTTTGCCTCTGCAGGTGCTTCTTGGCTATTGGTAGGCGGACAAACATTTTTAGATATTGGTATATTGTGTGCAATTGCTAGCTTCTTAGTACTGCCAATTATTCATTTCTCAATAAAAGAGAATTCGATTATGAGGGAAAGAAGTTATTAAATAAGAAAGAGTAAATTTTTTTTGTTAAAAAAATAAAAGGAGAGCGTATATTATTTCATGTATACTATGTGTTCTCCTTTTACTAAACTAAAGAGCCTGAGAGATTAATAAAAAACATAACCAATTTAAGTTAGAAGTTATTAATTAATCGTTTTATTGCATCAATTACTACAAATGGTTCATCATTTTGTATATAGTGGGCACTATCTTTTGCTATTATAAGCTCACTTTTTGTAGATATCTCAAGAATCTCTTTTTGCATTTCATTCCATAATTCTTGAGATTTTTTAGAATAATGATCTTTTTTTCCTGCTGATAAAACAATTAAGGGAACATTTAATTGTTGTTTTGTTTGTTTTAGCTGCTTTAGACTTGCGGTGAATTCATCGTATGTACTTTCATAAATAAATTGGTTGTTATATGCTTGTTGAAATTCTTTTGACATTGTTGGAAGAAATCTTTCTTTATAATCTTCTGGTGTAGAATCAATTAAAAGTAATGCAGCGACGTTGTTAGGATGCTTTGTAGCATATATCCGCATGTTTACTCCACCAAAAGAATGGCCTACTAATATGTATGGGGGGTGTATCTTCATTTTTATTAGAAGTTGGTTCAATTCTTCTACCATCTCTTGGCTCGTTCTAGGATTAGGACTTTTCTCGCTTTTTCCTAATCCGGCTCTATCATAGACAAGTACTTCCGTTAGCATAGAAATTTCAGTAATTATGGAACTCCAGGCTTTAGAATAGTCTCCATACCCAGCATCCATTACAATAGTAGGTTTGTCTGTTTTCTCCCCATACAACTTTGTAAATAATTTGAAACCACTAAATTGAACAAACTGCTCTTTCTCTTGAATAGACATTTTTTCGCTACGTTTCACATTAATCCTCCTAGTAATTAACAGTATATTTTTTCTTTCTAAGACAGTATTAAAAATAAATGCATTTGACTAGAATCTCTAAATAGAATTGTAGCATATGCAAAAAAGATGTTAATTTTTATACTGGTTTAATCCTTCTTTAATAATCGTTGTTCAAGTCATTTGGAAAAATTAAACTGTTTGTAAGAAGAGGAGAATTGGAATTACTAAAGGACGTCTCTGTTATGATTTAAATTTAGAACGATTGAGGACAGAGAATTTGGATAGCGGTCAGTTGGTGTTATCCAGTTCAGATTTAGAAAATATTATGCAAATAAATTAATAAGAAACAAGCCTCAATAAGCTTGTTTCTTATTTTGAACAGGTATATCCGCCCGATCAATGACTAAATTATATGTCAGTCCCATTAATACTAACAGTCCACCTATTATTTTACCAATTGATATTTCATGTGAATTGAAAAAATCAAGGATAACACCCATACCTAATTGACCGATAAAAATGAGTAATGTCAAATAGAAGGAAGATATTTTAGGAATAATATAGTTCGATAACCCAATTACTACAACACCTACTAAACCACCTAAATAAGCAAGAAACGGTATGGACTGCAATGTGGTGTAGGACATGTTAAAAGATTCATTACTAAAAACTAAAAACAGCAGCGAAAAAGCGAGACCAGTAACATAGTTGAAAAAAGTACCTTGGAAAATTCCGATTTGAGTTGCTAAATTTGCATTTATCACTCTAGCAATTACAATAGAGCAGCCAGCTAAAATCGCGATACATATATATAACATCTTTTCTCCTCCATTAATAAATATTCATTACAATAATTCCAAAAGCGATCAGTAATAAACCGACCATTTTCTTTTTTTCAAACTTCACAGCCTTCATTCCTAATAATCCGAAATGATCGATGACAATAGAAGTAATCGACTGGCCGAGTAAGCCTAAAGCGATTGTTAAGGATACACCGAGTGTTGAAAAGCTAACATTGGTAAACAATACGGTGAATACACCGATAGCTCCCGCGCTATATAAGTAAAGCGGAATTCCTTTACGAATCTTAATTTTAAATTTACCCACTAATAAAATGATAATAACCGCAATTAATCCAACGATATGAATGAGAACACTAGCGTTATAATTTCCTATAACTTCTGCTAATATGCCATTTAGTGGAATCATCAGCGCGATGAGAGCACCGATAAATGCGGAAAGTAATTTATACATAGCATTTCCCCCTTGCATTTTTAAAGTTAATTTATCATGATTGAAGTATCGTGTATTATGACATATGTCATAGTAAAGAGGGGATTTGGAGAATTTATGAAAAAAATATATGATTCAAAGAAGTTAGATGAGTATATTCAAAAGAATAATATTGAAGATTTTTTTAGTCATGACATAAAGTCTGTGATGGAGTTGCTGTTATTTAAAAAGAATGAATATATATGTAGAGAAAATGAAACGCTTCATCATCTTTACTTTTTTGTAGATGGAAAAGCAAAGGTATATACGACTTTAAGTAACGGTAAATCGTTATTATTAACTTTTTATAATGGGTTTGAAGTTATGGGAGATGTTGAATTGGTTCGTTCTCAAAAAACGTTTTCGAATGTCCAAGTAATAAAGGACTCTTATTGCATTGGAATTCCATTAGAAAAAATTAGATTGCGTTTACTTCATGATGCAACCTTTTTAAGTTTTATTTGTGACTCTTTAGCACATAAACTTGCAAGACTTGCTCAAAATAGCTCCATTAATTTACTTTATCCACTTGAGAATCGCTTAGCGAGTTATATTCTTGCGACAGGTGAAAGTGTTGAAAATGAAAAGAATACAATGGTATTTCAAGGGAATTTAACCGAGATATCCGAGTTGTTAGGAACAAGTTACCGACATTTACTGCGAACATTAAATATTCTTTGTGATAAAGGAGTGTTAGAAAAGAAGGGGAGTTATTTTGAAGTAATAGATAAGCTTTTACTACAAGAGTTGGCGGCAGATGTTTATAAACAAAATTAAACATACAATGGAAGTTTTTAGTTTGTAAGGAGTCGTCACTTTTTTACCTAGTCAGTGAATCTTGAATTGCTGTTTTAAACGGGGCTAATTAGTTATATTTTGAAAAACGTTATGAGTCAAGACAAAAATGAGATCAAAGTCGTTAGAGGTTTACTAAAAGCCGGCCATTACCGATGTTAGTACTAACCTTTAAAAGAGGAATACAACAATTAGAATAATAAAAAGCCGATTTTCCTTAATGTACAGAAAGTCGGTTTTTTTCTTGTCAAATATGCTTAGCGTACACTAGTCATGTATTTTTCAGAATAACAGGAGAATATATAGAAAATGCTACATAAATAGGAAGTTTGATCAACTTAGGAGGGACAACTTTGTACAATTGGATAGTAAAATCTGTACCTAATTTATTTACAATTGGAAATTTATTGTGCGGTGTTTTTTCAATTACCTTAAATATGAGCGGCTTTTTGGAAACAGCCTCCATTTTTATTTTCTTTTCGGCTGTTTTAGATCTCTTAGATGGAAGGATTGCAAGGAAATTAAAAGTAAATAGTGAGTTTGGCGTAGAATTGGATTCTTTAGCTGATATTGTTAGTTTTGGAGTTGCTCCTGCACTTTTATTTCATTCGATAGCGGCACCATCAATTTTAACTTCTTTGGCATTTATCCTTTTCCCAACGATGGGTGCTTTAAGGTTAGCTAAGTTTAGTGTTAAACCAACCGTTGGATATTTTAAGGGATTACCTATTCCAGCTGCTGGATTACCATTGGCTGGTATGGCATTTTTTTCATATAGCAATGCGTGGATTACCTTAATCCTCGCTTTCTTAATGGTAAGTCCAATTAGGTTTAAAAAATTTTAATAGGGGTACAGTCCCATGCCGATTGAGTTAAGAGCTTTTAATACCCCAAAACTTTGGGATAACTCGTTCTTTTAGCTTGATGGCAATATGGCAGGCCCCCTATAAGCAAACCAAAGATGTAGCCATGTTATAAGAAATACTGAATCGTAGTACATCCCAAATTGCACTTAAATATACTGTAATGAACAAAGAAGAAAAGATAATTTCTTGGCTACATTTTTAATCTAACGTTAAAGCTTTTTAAAATACGTTATAGGATATTCATGCTTGTTTTTTTGTTTTCCAAAAATACAGTCCAAGATAACATAGGAGAATAAGACTAAAGATGTATAGTGTGTTTGTTAATCCGAATAAATCCGATAGACTGCCGCTTAACGTTGGACCGCAGAACATGCCAATTGAGTATGCCGTATTATAGATTGCAAAGAGTGTACCGTATGCACGAATTCCATTTTTGTCTGCGATGTATGTCAGTTCTGGCAGGGCAGGTGCTAGTAAGAAACTGAAGCTAATTCCTAGGACAGCCAAAACAATTATTTCAGTGATCATATTAGGAGCAAGTGTTGTAAATGGAAAGCAAAGAGCAGCAATTATAAGTCCAATAATCATTGTTTGATTTCTGCCAAGCTTGTTTGAAAGTGTTCCTATTACAGGAGCAGTAAATCCATAAGCGAGTGTGGGAACAGCAAATAAAAGTCCGATTGTTCCTGAACTTGCGTTTAAAACATTATGTAAATATAAAGGAAGAGTCGGCTCTAAAGCGCTAGGCAAGGCAGATCCAATTATAATAATTCCGATAATCATAAATAAAGAGTGCATCTTTAAGATGGAACGATAAGAAATACGTTGGTCAGTATCCTGTTTCGGTTCATCATGAAGCAATGTGATTCGTAATATACCATCAATAAGTGCGATTCCTGCTGCGAAGATAAATGGTAAGTGATAGCCGCCCCATTGGTAGAGAAAACCACCGATAGTTGGACCTAATAGCATTCCAATTGCTTGGCCAGATAGAGCAATCCCCATTGCTTTCCCGCGCTCTTGCAGCGGGAATACATCAGCAAGAAGGGCTAACCCAGCTGTCCATGTTGCAGCGGCGGATATACCTTGTAGCATTCGTGCTAGAACCAATAACCAAAAATTGTTCGCAAATCCAAATAACAAAGTTGCAGCTGCTAATCCAAATAAACCTAGAATCATAGGGAGTCTTCTTCCTACTTTATCAGAGAGTACTCCTAATATTGGAGTTGCAAGAAGTAACGTAATGGCATAGCTGCCGAATAAAAAGCCAATTTCAGCTTGTGTGGCCCCAAGTGTTTTTGCATAGCTTGGAATGATTGGCACGATCATTCCGTAAATAAGCATGTCAGTAAAGACGGCTACTGCGACAACCCATAAAGCAGCTTTTTGTATTCGAGACATTTTTATTTGAGATTTCATTGTTTGTCCTCCTCTCTGCTTTTTTCTTCTAATATAGATAACTTCTTTTCTAGCTTTTCGATAAACTGAAGCTGCATCTCACATTGTTCATAAATATTTTCAAAAATAAGAGTTACATGCTCAGGAAGGTCAATCATTTTCTCTTTAATCGATTGTCCTGCTTTCATATTTTCGTACATGTCAACAATTCCTTTTTTTTGCTCCTGCAAAGCAACTATGATTTTCTCGACAGAAACTGCATCAGCTGTGAAAAAAGTTAGTGCTGTGTATAGATGAGTTGGGAAAGTTACCGAAGATTGCTGAAAAGATTCAATCATTAGCTTGTGAAATTCATCTTTTCCAGCAGGTGTGACACTATAAATTGCCTTGGAACGATTTCCTGTTTTTTCAACAGTATCTAATTCTACTAACCCTTCTTTGTCCATTTTTTTTAAAGCGTGGTAAATAGAAGCGGGGAAAACACCTGCCCACGTATCAGTTTGCGCAGATTGCATTGCTTGCTGTAATTCATAGCCGGACATAGGACCGTACTGCATTAATAAACCAAGTACCATTAATCTTGTCATTAGTATCCCTCCGTTAAAATAGAAAACATTTAATACTAAACATTTAGTATTGATGTAAGCATATTGAATAAGTTCTGTTTTGTCAAGATTTGGTATGTAATTTTTTATTCAACTTAAGTACGCCACTGGTGAAGCGATGCAGCTTGATACAAATAATAATCAGAAAGATGATTGACAATAATCATTTTTCTGATTATTATTAATGCAATTAAAAAAATGAAAATATTAGCAGCAATGAAGAGAAGAGTAATTAAGAATTGATATGTAACAGAGAACTCCGATAGCTGAGAAGGAGAGATAGCGATCTTAATGAAAAAAGACTTGGAGCTTCGTATGGAACTAAGTTGATTAGGGATAATACGACGGATTCTCCCGTTATAGAGATAGGGTATACGCAATTTGCCGTACCCGAAGAGGTTGGTATGGTGACATATCAATAAACTGAGGTGGTACCACGATGAGCACAACTCTCGTCCTCAAGATGTATAGTCTTGGGGGTGGGAGTTTTTTTATTTGGGAAAAAGGAAAAAGAGAATTGAAATGATTTTATGAAGAGGTGATAGTATGCACTGGGCATATAAAATAGCAAATGAATTAATTAATACGTATCCAAATAAAGATACTTTTGTGTGTGCGTCAGGAATTAGTCCTTCGGGATCAGTTCATATAGGGAACTTTCGGGAGATTGTAACAACACATTTTGTAGTGAAGGCGCTGCAAGACTTAGGGAAGAAAACACGTTTTATTTTCTCTTGGGACGATTATGATCGTTTTAGGAAAGTTCCTAAAAATGTTGATCCCTCTTTTGAAAAATATATTGGTTTGCCGTATTCAGATATTCCGGATCCTTTTGGGTGTCATACGTCGTATGCAGAACACTTTGAAAAAGAATTTGAAAAGTCTCTAGCAGCCTTTGGGATTGAAGTGGAGTTTCTATATCAGAGTAAGGAATATAGAACTGGTAGATATAACAAACACATTCTTCATGCATTACAACAAAGAAAAGAAATATATGACATAGTCATGAAATTTAAAACGAGTGATATTTCAGAAGAAGAGAAAAATGCTTTCTACCCAATTGCACTATATTGCGAGAATTGCGGAAAAGATCATACAGAAATAAAAAAGTTTGATGAAGAAAATAAAACGATTGAATATGTTTGTAGTTGTGGAAACCATTCAATATTATCAGTGATGAGTGCAAATAATATGAAACTGAATTGGAAAATAGATTGGCCAATGAGATGGATGGTTGAAGATGTCATTTTTGAACCTGGAGGAAGAGATCACTCATCAGAAACAGGAAGTTATAACGTATCAAAAGAAATTGCTAGGAGGATTTTTAACTATGAAGCCCCTAGCTATGTAGCTTATGAATTTATAGGAATAAAAGGCGATCATAAAAAAATGTCTAGCTCAGCTGGAAATATTATAACGCCAAATGAGCTACTGAACATATACTTACCTGAAATCATTCTATTTATGTTTTCGAAGTATAAGCCCAATGCACCTTTCAATATTGGCTTAGATGAAGATGTGATTAGAAATTACTCTGAATATGAAAGATTTAGAGACAGTTACCGAAATGGAACGTTACAAGATAAAGATATATGTTCTTCACTTAAATTATCAAAAGTTCACGGTGAAAATGAAGTATTACCGAAATTTAACCAAGTAGCAGGTGTCTTACCATTAGTAAACTTTCATGTGCAGGCATTACAAAGTGTGCTTAGTAAAACAGATGAGGAATATACCGTCACAGACATCAAGCAAATAAGCGATCGAGTAGAATTTTGGATTAAAAATTGGTATCCACAAAAAATGATTCGTATAAATGATAGGAAAGATAACGAATACTATGAAACATTAAATGAGATTCAGAAAAATTGGTTAAAAGAATTTTGTGACGTAATTCGTAAAAGTTGGCAGGCTGATCAATTAATGGAGAAAATATATGCAATTTGTCATGATGATGACAAGAAAACTATGAGAGCGAATCAAAAATTATTATTTAATATGATATATAAACTCGTTTTGAATAGTTCAAATGGACCGCGGTTGCCGATGTTGATTCAAGCGGTAGGGGTTGAGCGAATGCTTGCTTTATTGGATTATTAATACAAAGAAGGCTTGAATAGATAAGGGTGTATCTAAAGATATTTTTTTCAATTTATAATGATTGCTGGAGATTATTCCCCAGTTTCGGAAAAACTTTTATGAAATTAATCCAATTCAAAATGACAGTTCCACCTATCTCGCGAGATATGGAGGAACTGTCATTTTTATGTAACTTATACTTTACATAAAGGAACATATATATTACACTTTAAGTGGAGGGTGTTAAATGAAAAATCATGTAAAGGTTGCTCGTGTAAAAGCAGACTTGACACAACAACAGCTTGCGGATGCAGTCGGTATTACAAGACAAACGGTTAGCCTTATTGAAAAAGGAAAATATAATCCGTCATTAAAGCTATGTTTACAAATTTGCTATACCGTAAATGCCAAACTCGATGAAATATTTTGGGTGGATAAGGAGGATTTTGAATGAAAAAAATTACAGATGAAAGACTGATTGTAAGGAATTTGCAAAATATTAAAATTGCATATATCGTCCAAACAATAGGGGTTTTATGTATTCTTGGCTACGACTTCATTCAAGGGGGAATGGAGAGAATGCGTGAAAATCCCCTTTGGATGGTATTTATGTTAACCGCTATTGTAGCTGCCTATTTATCGATGAGTATTAGTGTAGAACACGAAAAAGAAATAAAAGATCCTAAGAAATCATTTATTATTAGCATGGTAGTACTAACTGTATTTGGAACAGGTGTTGCATATCTTACTTCCATTACACCAAACTTTGGCTGGAAAGATGGTCTATTATTAGGAGCTATTTTATTTATTTGTGGTTTAATACCAGTTTACTATGTATATAATTTAAGAGTGAAACAAGGACAAGATTTAGAAGATGAGTAGAATGTGCTAATATAATTGTTACTAATTTTTAGAAGAAAAGCTAGGTGACCTGTATCCCGAAGCGTGAATGCTTAAAAAAGTCCATGATGAGGGGGTCTTCTCACCAGATATGATAAAAGAAGGATTCTACATTTCATTCATAGAACAAGTAGTATGGCCAAAATATCTATCAATATAAGTAACATAATATAATTATGTTACTTATATTGATAGATATTTTGATAAGGGGAATTACAATTGAAGTATATCGAATTTGGAATCGGAAATAAGTGGCTTGTTAGAACAGAAATTGAACATGACGATGGAACTGAAACGGAGCAGCGTGGTATTGTGAAGCCAATTCATTTTGAATCGGCGTATATGAGATGTTGGGTAGGAAAAACATGTTTTATTGTAGATACAAAAGAAGGTTTTAAGAAAATGACAAAGAACCGAAATGAACTCAAATTCATTTTTGGAATTGTAAGTAGGAAATAAGTAGAGAGTGAGAGATATAAGGGCTTTAACATATTAGTCATGTATAATATGTTAAAGCCCTTTGTTTTTGGCAATAAATTTTGAAACTAGATTTGAATAGTATTTTGCTCTATTTGAGTAGAAATAAATAAAATTCCATAAACGACCGTTTATGGAACTTGGAAATTTACTATCTTGGGCACAAAAAAATTATGCTACCTTTGAAATGAACTGGATTAAATTAACTATTTGAAAGATGAATATATTCTTCTATATCCTTAATAATTTGATTAATAGATTGCTGCCAAAATTTTGGGTTAGAAAGATCAATATTAAAGTAGTCGTATACTAATTCTTCAACTGGCCTTTTTTCAGTTTCACCTAAGAACCTTTTATATTTCGAATTAAATTCACTACCATCCTGTTTTGCAGTGGCTAACAGACCTAGACTTAATAGATAGCCAAAAGTATAAGGATAATTATAAAAAGGAATGTTAGGTTCATAAAAATGCCCATATTTTATCCAAACAAAAGGTTGATACTGTTCTAGGCTATCACCATAGGCTCTTTTCTGAGATTCGATTGATAATTCCTCTATCTGAATAGGACTTAATGGACCACCTTTACTTTCTTCATAGAAAAGTTGTTCAAATATAAATGATCCTCGAATTGCCATTAAATAATTTAAGCTACTTTGTATTTTATAGTTAAGCAAAGATTGTTTAACTTCCAAATCACTCGTAACGGTAATTAAATGATCTACAAAAATTAATTCAAATAAAATAGATGAACACTCTGCGATACTCATTGGAAAATGTTCTTTTAAAAAAGAAAGTGAAGGAGCATCTTTTAACTGTTTAAAATGCCATGCATGTCCGATCTCATGTGCTAGTATCCTTGCACTCTCTATCGTTCCGTCGTATCGTAAAGAAATTCTAGATTCTCCCTCACTTAGAAAAGGAGCACAAAAACCTCCAGGAGGTTTATTCGCTCTTGGCTCTGCATCTACCCAACCATCTGTTATTACATGAAGTGCAAATTGAGCAATTTCATCGTCAATAATTTTAAATGAATTGAATATTTCTTCTACGGCTTTTGAAAAAGGCATTTTTCTTTGCTCATTTTGTTGAGAAGTCATTAATTGATGCCATGTTAGCTTTTCTACATTATTCTTTTTAAAGTCTAGAAAACGAGTTAAATTTTTAAAATTCTTATCTATTGTCTCCCACATTGTAAAGAGTGATTTTCGAGAAATTCCATTTAAATGAAGAGAATCTGATAATATATCGTCTTTTTGTAGGGCATCGTTTTGAGACAACCGTAATCGTGCAAAGTTATTAAAAACGGTACCAAAAAGATCCTTTTCCTTGTCCAATTTACTTGTTAGAAGCTCAAACGCTTTCATTCTATTGATAGGGTCATCATGATTCATAGCTAAATCATTCACTTCACTAAAAGAAACTACTTTTTTATTATCATCATCAATAAATTCAATCTCTAATTTGTTTTTAAGCTGAGTGTACATGTCTTTCCAATGATTCAATTCATTTCTTGTAAAGTTTATCACTTGTTCTTCAATACCAGTATAAATGTTAGTAGATAAATCAGAAATAAAGGGTTGCACAAAAGGAAGGCTATACCATTCCTTTTGGATTTCAGCAGGAAGTTTATTTATATATTTTTGCCAATCTGATAATAAAGAATGAGCTTCATCTTTGAGGGAAGTTATTTTGTTATGCAATGAAGTAGGAGTAGAATAATCTTTTGATTCGGACATAAGACAGTAACAATAGTATTCCGCTTTTTTAAGCCTACTGCGGACATCGGAGAAGCTCTGCAGCATTTTTTTATCAATAAAACTTTCAGTGTTAAATTTTGAATACGTTTCTTCTTTTAAATAATGAATTAAAATTTTAATTTCATTTAATTCATTAGATAAAGTTTGATCACATTCATTTGGATATAATCTTTGTAAGTCCCAGCGTGTAGGTTTATGAGGAATTTGATTCATAAATACAACCTCCAATAGTATTATAGTATCAGTTCTTCAAATTAAGAACTAAATTACAGTTCAATATTATCAGAAAAATATAAAAATGAAAATAAATTCAGAATGATTATTCTTGTTCGAATGTTGTATATTCTGATATTCTATACTTAATAGCTTAATAGGAGGTAAATAATGTCATATCGTGTAGCAGTGGATGATTCATTAGTTTATGAATTACTTTTAAGTTTTTTATTATATAAAAGAAGGAAAAATCTAAAATATTTGTATAAAGGTACTAGTTGGATTGAAACAGTTAATGCTAAACTAACTGATCAATATAAAAATAAACTTGAACAATTTGAAGATGTATCGTTTGGGGATGTGCTATGCTTGATAATTGAAGGATGTCCTCAAAAAGAGGATATTCATTCATTTTTAAATTGGTTCCAGAAAGCATCAATAACCACATTGTATGCATTACTAGCGCCACACTTAAAAAAAGAGGATTCTCATCTTTTGCTTGATTTAGAAAATCAAAAAAAAAATTATTTTTATTTCCTGTCGGAGTGGTATAACCAGTACTTTAAATTTGAGAATATAGAGAAAAAAATAGTTAACGAGGCTTCAAAATTTAGTGAAAAAGCTGAAACATATTCACCAGAAAAATTGGTAGAAGAGTTTGCGACTGGCCTTAAAATAGAAATTCCAACAATTAAGCACGTTGTTCTAATTCCTTCTCTTCACTTTTGTCCGCTCCATACTTTTAGCATTTTTAAAGAGAAAATGTTTGTGTGGTATCCTGTAAGTTTTGAAGAATCAAGAGAAAAAATATGTAACATTTCAAAAGCCCTTGCAGATCAAAAACGTTTAGATATACTCCAGTTTCTTTCAAGAGATAAATATAAATTTACGGATATTTTAAATTATATAGGCGGAGCTAAAGGAAACCTCCATCATCACCTGATGATATTGCGATCAGCAAACCTTATACGTGTACATCTATCTAGTAATAATCAATTTTATCTCAGTACACGTACAGAATTTGTTTCTGAATTAAAGGAGAAAATGATAGATTTTATTCAATATGCTGATGCATAGTATTGTCTGTGAGACCAAGTGCTAAATATGTGGATTTTAAATAAAGTTTAATCAAAAATAACCTCTTCGGATGTGATATCCGTAAGAGGTTATTTTTTTGGAAAACAGGTGTATTTCATGCATGAAGTTAAAAGGTTGCTTTGCTCAATCTTTTTCAAAGTGAGCGCTTTTTGTTTTTGGAGGTGCTATAAAATTTGAAGTTAATGGAGATGAGGTACCGCCCCATGCCCATCAACTTAAGATAAATTTGTATCCGTATAATGCTCCTCAATACTCTGTGAACTACATCTCCATTAAAATGGAGAGCTTCGGATTCCCAACAAAAGTCGGTACATCACGGGCGTACCCAACACCACTACTGGTTGTCACAAGACTTCCAGATACTTGGGATTCTCACAGGCTGAATATTTTACATGGTAGACCATTTCCTACAACAACCTCATATATTCAGTTTGTCGAAGAACAAATAGAATGTAGCTACCCAACTATTTAGCCTGTACCATGATAATCCATGCACGAATCATGATAAGAAGCACCTATGCATAGGCTGTTGGACTACAAGTACAGTATAACCTTTTCAGATGCTTGATAGGTAGTAAATACCTACCGCATCTACCCGAACTTTCATCTCCTCAATAAATTGAGGAGATGAAAGTTCGGGTTTCCTAAATTCACACCATCCAATTCATTAATATGGTTGGAAACTCAGTTTATCGGTCAGGTATAAATTCAAAAAGTGCTCTTCGATGCTCCGGTGGTAAATAAATTTTTGTTCGAATGTTATTCAGGTCAATCGGATTCCTTCAAATGCGTTCATCACCAAATGATGCACATAGGAATCATCCAATTTGTCGCCAGTTACGAGCAAACGATAGAAAATCGGTCCGTAAATGAGATCGATGCTTAATTCAATATCGAGAGTTTCTTTCAATTCTCCTCTCTGAATTCCCTTCTCCAGAAGATGCCTAGCTTGGAGTCGACGGGGCTGAAAATATCGGGTGCGATATTCCTCCGCCAATTTTGAATCAAACTGCCCTTCGCCTATTAACTCTGTAATAATGGTCCCTTCCCGACTTGTCAAAAACCTGGCTAAACTCGTGGCGTGAATTAGAATATCATTCAATGCCGAGCCCGTATCAGGCACAGGCAATTTGGCAGCGGCAACAGAAAGAAAACCATCCATTACCACGGCTGCCTTGTTAGGCCACCATTTATAAATCGTGGCCTTGCTAACTTTAGCACGATCTGCAATTTTATCGACCGTGACCGCTTTAAAGCCCTTTTCCAACAATAACTCATAGGATGCGGAAAGGATAGACTTATGCGTTTCGACATTACGCGGCCGACCTCTTTTACTTTGCACATGAATCATTCCTTCCAAAAATATAAACTATACGTTTAGTATACTTAATTTGAATAAAAAATAAAATAACCCATTTACAAAACTGAACGTTTAGTATATTATTTATTTTAATTAATGAACTAAACGTTTAGTATTTAATTGTTAAGAAATCTTGCAATGTTAACTGATGTAACTAAGCCTAAGACTTCACAAGAACTTACTACTAAAAATACATGGAAAGGGAGAAGAAAGAGATGGCCCAATTGAAAGTCTTGAAAGAAGAGTGGGATGCAGTTCAGACTCAATTTAGTACAATGGCCACTGATGTTGCCGTAGCATTTGCCAAGATGATTCAAGAACTTCGGGATAATGGTATAGGAGGAGTTAACTATGTCTAATTTAAAAAATCAAACAATTGATAAAGATATTTCAGCAGGGTTAACCATATTTCTAGCAACTGCATGTGGTATCATTGTAGCTAATCTTTACTATGCACAGCCCTTGGTTGGGTTAATTAGCTCTGCAATTGGGCTTTCTACTAGTAGTGCTGGGTTGATTGTAACGCTAACCCAGATTGGATATGTTGTCGGTTTACTATTTCTTGTACCTTTAGGAGATATTGTTGAAAACCGAAAGCTGGTAGTTATATCGTTACTTCTAAGTGCAGTCGCTTTGACTGCCATAGTATTTGTGAAACACGGAATACTGTTCTTAGCAGCTTCATTCTTCATCGGGTTGGGATCGGTCGCAGCACAAGTGCTCGTACCTTTTGCATCATACCTTGCATCAGAAGCTACACGTGGCCGCGTTGTTGGCAATGTTATGAGTGGTCTGTTACTTGGCATCATGCTTTCTCGTCCGATATCAAGCCTAGTAGCTGAGATCTGGGGATGGAATGCAATATTTGCCTTGTCTGCAGCAGTAATCGTTCTCTTAGCGATTATATTATCAAAAGTACTTCCTACTAGGAGGCCAATGGCAAACACAACCTATACCGCCTTACTCGGTTCAATGTGGCAACTGCTGCGAACTACTCCGGTCTTACGCCGTCGCGCGATTTATCATGCGTGTGTATTCGGGACTTTCAGCTTATTCTGGACTACTGTTCCGTTATTATTGTCTAGCCCTACTTTTCATTTTTCTCAGAAAGCTATAGCACTATATGCACTTGTCGGGATTGCGGGTGCGATAGCTGCGCCAATTGGTGGACGTCTAGCTGATCGTGGATGGACTCGGATGGCCACTGGGATAGCTCTCGCTGTTATCATCGCTTCTTTATTACTACCACTCATGATTCGGAGTAGTTCGCCTGTCGGAATAGCTGTTCTAGTAGTTGCAGCTATTCTGTTGGATATGGGAGTATCCGCAAACCTTGTGCTTAGTCAACGTTTGATTTTCTCTTTGGAGCCGGAAATTCGTAGTCGATTAAATGGATTATTCATGGCTATTTTCTTTTTGGGTGGTGCTATTGGATCCTCTGTTGGAGGATGGGCATACGCCTCAGGTGGATGGAGTGCAGCATTATGGATGGGAATCGCTTTTCCGGTCATAGCACTGCTTTATTTTGCCACAGAAAAATAGTTCTTTAATTAAACTTTAGAGATTAATTGCAATTGTTTTGAGGTTTTTGCACCAGAACCAGATTTTTTGTCTCTATCACTGTAAGGGTACAAAACTCACCATATAAAATGTTTCTGAATTCTATGTAGGCTATGATAAAAAAGAGCTTGTGTCAGAAAACAAGCTCTCTTTAAAAGAAATAACGCAATTGAGATGTCTATATATTACCAATTGATTTATTACGCCTCCGTACGTCTCATGTTGAGAAATAAATTATAAGTGGTTTGATCAAACTAAACTGAATTATTGACATAATATTTTGATAATCATATAATAAATCTTGAATTCGAGATATTTTGTAAATGATTGGTAATTATGAGTTTGATTAATGATGAGAATTTATCTTTAAAGTTATTTGTTATATTATCACGAGCAGCACAGTCAATCACAAAGCGTATTGAAGAAGATATAAAAAGTTATAGGCTTAATCCAACTGAATTTGCAGTTCTTGAGTTACTATACAATAAAGGCGATCAGCCTATACAAAAAATTGGAGACAAAATATTACTTGCAAGTAGCAGTATCACGTATGTAGTTGATAAGTTGGAAAAGAAGAGGTTATTAATACGAAAACCATGTCCTAAAGACCGCCGTGTCACGTATGCGTCAATTACTCCAGAAGGTATTGAATTGATGGATACTATTTTCCCTAAGCATAAACAGGCGATTCGACAAATATTTGGTGGTTTGGACTCTGGTGAGAAAAAAGTGATGATCGAACAGTTGAAAAAATTAGGCTATTATGCGCAAGAACTATAAATTTTTTGATAAATATCTCGAATTAGTAATATCCTAATTAAATATAAATTAATTAAAAATAAATGAACAGGAGGGGGGAAATCAAGAAATATAGTATATTTAATAGTATCCAAAATAGAGAAATCATGGAATTACAATTAGTATAAGAAGAAAAGATAATTGTTATAACAATGCATACATAGTGTTCTTTTAAGTGTGAATCTTTCATAAAGCGGAAGGTGGATATTAAGAATGGAACTACGTCATTTAGAGTATTTTATTCAAGTTTGTAATAATGGTAGTTTTACTAAAGCTGCGGAAGTTCTAGGTATTTCACAGCCAACTTTAAGTCAACAAATACGTGTGTTAGAAGGTGAAATTGATACACCTTTATTTCATCGAGTTGGAAGGGGTATCAAAATTACAGAAGCAGGTAAGTTACTATTGGATAAAGGTAAATTTATCATGCAGCTATTTGATGAGGTTCATAATGAGATCTTTGAATTAAAGGGTGTGAAAAGAGGCGTGATTACTATAGGAGGGTTATTAGAGGACCTCACCTATTTAACACCTTATATTATGCAATTTCAACAACATTATCCCAACATCTTAGTAAAAATCATAGAATCAGAAGTTACTGTAAATCAAATCGTTGAAAATAATATTGATATAGGGATCACACGTAGTTTTCAAACTCCAGACACATTAACAAGCACTCTTTTGTATAGCGAAGAGCTTGTCCTTGTGATTCCAAAAAATCATCCTTTGAATAAAAAATCATTTGTTTCTTTTCGAGAATTAGTAGGGCTGAGTAGAATAATGACTTCAAGCAGTTGTCGTGAATCAATTAAGATATATTGTGAAAATTTAGGGTTATCTTTATCTGTAGCAAATATAGAAACAAAATCTTCTATTTCTCTATTGAGTCTTGTATGCAATGGACATGGGGTTGCCATAATACCACTCTCACTGGTTGATTTTGTTAATAATGATTCCTTGAGCATAGTTCGTATTGTTGATCCAACACCAAGTCAAGATATTAATCTTATTCACTTTGATGATAAATTTTTAAGTTTTGCAGCACGTATCTTTATGCAGAAGTTAAATGATCCTGAAAAAGTATCAGTATAATAGAAACAATAATGATTCTAGTGTAAAAATTTCAGGAAAATTGAAAATAAACTATAAGTCTTGGGATGAGGCCTATATTAAAGTCAAAGGGCAGTGGATTTATATGTGTGGTGTAGTCGATTCAAAAGGGAATATCATTGACTTTTTATTTAAGGAAAAATGGAAAAATCAAATCAGCCAAGTATCTTTTCATATGCACCTGTTCCTCATTTTATTAAGAGCTGAGCCCTTCCAATGTTAAGGTTCAAGTCTTTTGACACGGCTACATCTATTATTTTGAGATTAGCAGTCATGCATATGATCAAAAAAGAACAGATTAATTTACGAGATCAGTCTGTTCAAAATCAGAAAGCATTCATCCATCAATTGTTGGGGTTTCAGCATAAAGTACAATCCCCTTTAGGGGGGCGGGGTCGCTAAAACATATATTAAAGTAAAAGGTCAATGGATGTACCTGTATCGTGCTGTTGATTCGAGAGGAAACACAATCTATTTTTTCCTAAGCAAAATAAGAGACCAGAAGGCTGCAAAGCGCTTTTTCAAGAAAGCTTTGCGGTCTTTTCATGTTTCAAAGCCTCGTGTTATAACAGTCGATAAGAATCCAGCTAGAAATATATAAGCTATATTCTCTTTTATTTTATCTTTGCACCAGAACCATTTATGTAGTTGTTAATTTAGCATAGATGATAAAAAATAGGGTTAATTGTCCTACACAATATTTGGTACTACTACAATCAAATTAATAACAAAAAAGACTGCTAAAATCCCTAAAAACAAGCATAAATGATAAATTTTCAAACGGTGTTGTTCAAACCTGTATTGATGAAAAACAATTGTAGTTGACAGGAAATAGAGCAATACAGAACCAAAAACAAAATATAGGATAAAAGAATAATAGACCTCATGTAAAAATAATAGTCTAATGGATGCTGCAACCATACTCAAAGACATTAAAATAAACAGATGACCGTAAATAATAATTTGACCGGAAGTTTGTCTAGACTTGTCGAGTTTCTTCTCCATGTTATCGAAATATTGCCACCACATCGAAATAATGAGGATAAATGAAATGATCGCAAAGCTTATTGAATCCCAATTTCCTTGTTTGGGTTGAATGACCACAAGAGTGCTTATAAGAGCTTCCCCAAAGAGAATAATGGAAAATAGACCAAATCTCTCTAACAAGTGGGCTGTATTTGTCGGAACCTTTTCTAAACACTTTCTTCCAAGCAGTGGGACAATAATATCGATAAGAATTCCCAAATACAACGCAGCATATCGAATCCAAGAATCAAAAAAGACGGATAATAATGAAATAACGACTCCAATCCAAAAATATCTTCCTAAAAAGAGTGCTGCTTTTTTTCGAGCTCCCTCTTCTATACGCTGGACAACAAGATATTGGATTGCAGTCACGGCCCTTAAGCCAATATAGCCAATTAAGAAAGATAATAAGGATCAAAATCAGCTGATAAGCTTGATGTCATTATTAGGACAAAAAACATTTGCAGGATCAAAAAGATTCGTTGATGAAATAAATCCTTTCCAAACCGGTTAACAAAGATGGTTTGCCCTACCCAAGCCCACCAGATCGGAATAAAAATTAAGACAAACTTTACTAAATACTCTGCATGGATATGACCATCTTCAACATGAAGTAAAACATGAGTCGCAGCCGTCACCGCCGCCACAAATAACAAATCATAAAAGAGTTCTAACCACGTCACTTTCTTTTCTTCCATTTCTGCACTCCCTCCTTATAGTTAATAGTACACTGGAAATATATGGTGATTGGAAGAGGGAATAATATAGCAAATAGGTAAGTCTTTTTTATTAAATATTACTCCAATTTTAATAAAACAAGAGAAAACAGATCCTTCAGGTTTCTTATTTGCATCCCTTGGTATAAAATAGGCGATTAAGATAGTGGATATAAAAAGGACAGACTTTGCAAGGAGCGAAGTCTGTCAAAAAACAAATCAAGTTAATCAATCAACTCTTCGGTCTTACCGTATAGTAATAGATTCCGTTAGGGATACACTGCTATTTCAGATCTACATATTATTTGCACCAAGACCCATATTACCATTATGATCTTAATACCATTACTATTTGGGTCCGTCCTCGGCCCCAAACCCTTATTGTAGAAAGAAAACCACCGGCATTAGACCGGTGGTTCTGACTTAGAAAGCAAAGCAAGTACAACCAATACCCCATTTAGTTCCATCTTTTCCTATTACGGTATGAGTATGTTGATGGAGAGGGTTACTGCAACTATGTAACTTGTGATCATGAGCATCGTGAGAAAGTATATTTTGGGCTAAGTTGGCACCACCATAACCATAAACTCCCGTCGGTGCCCAGTCAGGTGATGCTGGCGGCAATTCAGGTGATAAATTTTTAAATTCATCATTTCCATAAACAACCTGCCCACCCATAATGGTGAGTAATGATTCAAGGTCCTTGATTTCTTCTTCTGACACAGTAAAGTAGTCAGAAGACAATACAGCAATATCAGCAAACTGACCTACTGCAAGGGTTCCCTTTTTACCTTCATCACCAGAGAACCACGCACTTCCTTTGGAATATAGTTCCAGGGCTACTTTTCTGTCAAGTCTATTTTTTTCATCGTATATCGAAAGACCACCAATGGTTTTTCCGGCAACCATCCAGTAAAGAGCAACCCAAGGGTTATAGCTGGAAACCCTGGTTGCATCACTACCGGCGCCAACAGGTATACCCAGGTCTAGCATACGATAAATCGGAGGAGTACGCTTTGCAGCTTCCTTTCCGTATAAATCAACAAAGTATTCACCTTGGAAAGCCATGCGGTCTTGGATGGCAATACCGCCATTTAAAGCCTTAACACGTTCCATACTACGATCTGAGATTGTTTCTGCATGGTCAAACCACCAGCGTAGACCATTAAAAGGAATTTCTCTGTTGACTTCTTCAAAAACATTTAAGAAACGTGTTATTGACTCGTCATAAGTTGCATGTAAACGGAATGGCCAACGGTTTTCCACCAATAGAGAAATTACTTTCTTTAAGTCAGCTTCCATCACCGTAGCTAGTTCGGGTCGCGGCATTTGAAATTTTTCAAAATCGGCTGCCGAGAATACTAACATTTCTCCGGCACCATTCATTTTATACTTATCATTTCCTTGACCCGGAGAAACAATTTTTGCCCATGAAGCAAAGTCTTCATATTCATGGTTTGGATTTTGCGTAAATAGATTATACGCAATACGCAAAGTTAATTGATCCTTCTCGGCTAAATGTTCAACAACTTTGTAATCATCAGGATAATTTTGGAATCCACCACCTGCGTCAATGGCACTTGTGATACCTAATCTATTTAATTCGCGCATAAAATGGCGAGTTGAGTTAATCTGGTCGTCAAAATCAAGTACTGGAGCTCTACCCAAACTTGAATAAAGAATAGAAGCGTTAGGATTGGCAATTAAAAGACCCGTTGGATTACCTCGTTTATCCCGCTCAATTAAACAGCCCGGAGGGTCTGGAGTATCTTTTGTGTATCCCAGTGCACGCAGCCCTGCACGATTTACAAGTGCTCTATCGTAAAGATGTAGCACAAAGACAGGCGTGTATTCAGAAACAGCATTAATCTCTTCCAAAGTTGGCATCCGTCTCTCTTTAAATTGAAATTCAGACCAACCTCCAACTACTCTTACCCACTGAGGAGCAGGTGTACGCCTTGCCTGCTCTCTAAGCATTTCCAGAGCAATAGCAAGTGATGGCACACCTTCCCAGCGCAATTCCATATTATAATGAAGACCGCCACGAATAACGTGTATATGAGAGTCATTCAAGCCCGGAATAGCTCTCTTTCTTTTAAGGTCTATTTTTTTGGTTTTTTCTGTGGCACTATCAAGAAGTTCATCTCCACCTACTGCAGTGACTAAACCTTCAGTTATGGCGATAGCCGATACCTCAGGTTGAGATGGGTCAAGGGTAGTGATTTTTCCGTTATATAAGATCATATCCGGTAAATTCATGTTCACACCTCGTCTACTTCCTATTATTCTGTAACCATGGATGAAATATTTTACCGAGAATCGGCATTACTACCCATGATAGCAAGGACACTATACATACAGAAACAAAAAAAGCTGAAATAATAGGATTCATATTTTTTATAATAGGTCCTATCACTTTAGGAACCAACATGCTAAGAGGCCATACACCAAGAACGGTAACAATAGACATTTTCCATTTTGGCGGTGGAACTGGCGTTTTAGGAGTAACAAACCAATAAGCCAAACTGCTTTCAGTTTTGTAAGTTGGATTAGTAGCTTGAAATTGTTCTGCCTTTTTTAACAAATCTCGACGAATATCTGATTCTTGCCAAGTACGTAGATGCTCATACGTATCAAAGCGAAAAATAACAGTATACTCTCTGGATCCGTTATTGGGGACTATTAGATTTACGCCTAAATGCCCTGGGAATTTAGTAGCGGCAGCTTCGATTTCATGTCTCCATGTTTCAAACTGTTTTTCTCTACCTTCTTGAATTTCCCATGTAACAATCGTTGTTACTGGACCGCCAGCATTCATCGTGTTCCCTGTATGAGTTTCTCCGGCAGTTACTTTTTCTTGTTTCATATTTTCCTGCTTGGAAGCGCGCCATGTACCATAGTATATGCGTATTCCACGCCTTGACCATAAGCGCCAGTGTGTTCTTTTACAATTTCCATAACAGCATCATAAGTGTCTTTGCGTGCCCAGTCACGTTGGTATTCAAGTAAAACTTGAATTGCTGTCACTGGAATTGCTCCAGCTTGTTCTACACGACGCATAGCAGCGCTATGTGCTGTCAAACTAGTACCACCTGAAGCATCATCAACTGCATAAACTTCATAGCCAGCTTTAATTGCTTCAAGCACAGGGAATGCAAGGCAAACTTCAGTCCAAAGTGCTGCAAATATCAATTTCTTTCTACCTGTTGCCTTAACTGCCTCAACAAATTTTGAATCTTCCCAAGAGTTCATTGAACTACGTTCTATAATTTCATGGTTTGGGAATATATCAAGAATTTGTGGCCAAAAATAACCAGAAAAGCTACGTGTTTCAACTGTAGTAAGAATAGTAGGTACGTTAAAAGCTTTTGCTGATTTAGCAAGCAGCATAACGTTATTAATCAATGTTTGTCTGTCAATGCTTGCAACTCCAAAAGTCATTTGAGGCTGAAAATCGATCAAAATTAATGCACTGTTCTCCGGAGTTAACAATTCTAAATTACTCATAATAAAACTCTCCTTTTTTAAAATTGTTTCAAATAAAGTTTTTTGAAACAATTATATTTTCTATTAGTTTTAGCTGTAATCGTAAAAATAAAAGCTTTGCAATACTTCTTAATTTAAAAAGGAGCGCTGATTTAGCCAGCGCTAAATTTATGCATTTTGTTTACTAAGATCCCGCTGAGCTCCCATATAGCTTCCAATTATATTTTGATAACCTGGAAGATTACTAGCAAGCAAATTGCCAAAACCTTCGACATCGTTGCGCCAATCGCGCTGTAATTCGCACGCTACGCTAAACCAGTTCATAAGTTGCACGCCACTATGTGCCATACGCGTATTGGCAGCATCTGCAACTTGTTTACTCAAAGTTCCTGAAGCATCAGTAACAGCAAATACTTCATACCCAGCTTTTATAGCGGAAAGTGCCGGGAAAGCAACGCAAACATCCGTAACTACGCCCGCGATGATAAGTTGTTTTTTTTCAGTTTCTTCGATTGCTTTTACAAAATCATCATTATCCCATGCGTTAATTTGTCCAGGTCGAGCTATTTTTGGTGCGTGAGGAAATAGATCAACCAATTCTTGCATTAAAGGTCCGTTAGGTCCGTGTTCAAAGCTTGTTGTTAAAATAACTGGTAAATCAAAAAACTTAGCAGTGTGAGCAAGAGCTAAAACATTGTTCTTGAATTCATCAACACCATAGTCACGTACTAGTCCGGACATAAGGCCAGTTTGATGATCCACTAAAAGAACGACAGCATCATCTTTGTTAATACGAGAATAGAGATCAGACATTATGTATTCCTCCTAAAATTAAGTAATCGAAGAAAGTTTAAACAGTGGAACATTATCATAAATTCCTAGTTTCGTTATATTAGTTATAGCAGCATTCACAGAACATGAAGCGCTATACAAATTTATAGTATTTGAAAACCAATTCGTTAATCAATTCTAAATTATCTATAATTTACATAGATGGTAACTATAGTTATTTTCACCATAAAATTGATTGGTTTTACCTATACATTCTATAGATAGAACAATATTGATAGTCACCTATTTTTGTTATTAGAATTGAATATGAGGAATGTTCAGCAATTATTTCATGATGAAAAAGGTATTAGATGGGGAATTGTTACAAAAACAGAAAATGAATTCAGCGGAACAATAGAGTTTCATGCTTAGAGTCCACAACATAGACGTGCATAAATAGGTTACGAGATTCATCCGGATTATTGGAGAAAAGGATATATATCAGAATATTTCTTGGAGGTAGAAGAATGGCGAAAATTACTGTAGGAACCGAAAATCAAATACCCATTGAACTATATTATGAGGATCATGGTACAGGAAAGCCAGTAGTATTCATTCACGGTTGGCCATTAAGTGGTCGATCTTGGGAATACCAAGTTCCTGCTCTCGTTGAGGCTGGATATAGAGTCATAACTTATGACCGTCGAGGGTTCGGGAACTCTTCTCAGCCATGGAACGGTTACGATTATGATACATTCGCTACTGATTTACATCTGTTACTAGAGCATTTGGATCTCCAAAATGCGACACTGGTCGGATTTTCAATGGGGGGTGGAGAAGTAGCTCGCTATATTGGAACCTACGGAACAAATAGAGTAGAGAAGGCTGTATTTGCGGGAGCTGTACCACCATTCCTTTACAAGTCAGCAGATCATCCTGAGGGAGTATTAGATGATGCAGCAATTCAAGGATTTGAAAATGGAGTAAAAAATGATCGTCTAGCATTTCTTGATGAGTTTACGAGAGGATTTTTTGCTGCTGGAGATCGAACTGACTTAGTCAGTGAACCGTTCCGACTTTACAATAGGGATATTGCAGCGGGTGCATCGCCTAAAGGAACACTAGATTGTATCGCTGCTTTCAGCAAAACGGACTTCAGAGGAGATTTAGCCAAGTTTAATATACCTACCCTTGTTATTCATGGTGATTCAGATGCAACTGTTCCATTTGAATATAGTGGAAAACTGACACATGAAGCAATTCCTAATTCTAGGGTAGCTTTAATAAAGGGTGGTCCACATGGGTTCAATGCAACACATGCCAAAGAATTTAATGAGGCACTGCTATCATTTTTAAAGGGCTGATTACCAATGAATATTTTTTAACTGATAGAACAGGAGTATTTTACCTTCTCTGAAAAGGTTGTTGATAAGCGATTAGTTACACTTAATTCTCAAATGTTAATAGGTGCAAACATACACTTTCATGAGGGAAATGATATCTTGGAAGGGAGGAGATACACACATCCATCAACTTAAGAATTTTATAAAGCTCCCAAAATGAAAAAATACGTTATTCTTTCTGTAGAATCATAGGAAAGGATGGCGTTTTTTGTATGTCTATTTCTATATCTGATGAATTACAACTATTTGCTCAAGAAATTCAAAGCTTTTTATCTCCAAATATCTTATGAGATCTTGCTAGAGATGTTGGTTTCGTGCAACGAACCAGTAAATACCAAGCAAAAGATTTAGTCGCTTTATGTGTATGGATGAACCAAAATATCGCTACGACTTCTTTAACTCAATTATCTAGCTGTTTGGAAGCATCAACAGAAGTGCTCATCAGTCCTGAGGGATTGAATCAACGATTTAATCAATCGGCTTAATTCAAAAAAATGAAACTCGTTAGGGTTTATTTCGTATGCAAATCTTTAAATTCCCTACACGTAGCCTTTAGAAAAAAGAAGCAACCTCTACTATGATTGACGTTGTGTGAACTTAGCTGGATAGCAATGAGATACGGCCACATATCTATCCAGCTAAGATAAATTTGTACTCACATAAACAAAAAATGCTATTCTTTTTGTAGAAATATACAGAAATGATGGTATTTTTGTATGAATCTATTGATGCAATAATTCTGATCAAACTTTGGTTTAGCAACAAACCAAAAGCCTCCATTTACAAGTATGTTAGTTGACTGACCACACTTTCTAAAAATTGCTCTACTTTTTCTTTTGATGTATCCGGCGTATGATAACCAATCGTAAATGTAAGTCTTCCATTATAAGAGCTTACCCCCATTGTAAAGAATGGGGCATACATAATAGGTGATGTCATATACCCGTCATCGGCTAGAACTTCACCAAACTTAATAGGTTCATCTGCTATCACCCCGAAATTTGTAAGTAACGGCAACGCCATGCCCATTTGTAAAGCCTGTTCGTATTGCTGCTTATACATTTCTTTCACCTCAGATAGCTTTAGACCTGCCAGTAGCTCCATTCCTGCGGCTGAAGAGAGACCTGGATTTTGAGATTTTATTTTATCCATTGATTGTTTGACTCGAACTAGAGTCTGATTAAATAATTCATTATCTTCCATTTTAATCACTGGCATTTCCATACCGGATAAATTGCAAATAGCACCAGTTGTATGATTGGGAAGATATCGGCGTAAATCAATTGTTAAACCGATCATTTTTTCTGCAGTGCGAGGTTCTGCATACACAGTGAAATGTGATAAAGATTGGAAGTATGCAGTCATGATGACATCATTCAAGGTAGCCTGTTGTGCTTTTGTCCATTGGATTAGACGTAGAGTTTGTTCATAGCTCAACCGCCGCACGGACATTTTTGGGTATGAATTTTTGTTAGGTTGAGAAGGAAAAGACCATAACGCTGCCTGTTGTGCTTGGCTAGGACGATACGCACTTTTTACGTCTGGTATTCCAGCATATTTGAAAACAGGTGATTGATCGCGAAACCCCTCATTCCCCGCACAAAATCCCTTTATAATTTGATCCTTAGACTGTCCTAGGAAAAGCTGAGTATAAATTGCTCCCAGCAAATTAATATATTCCTTGACTCCTGCACCATCTGAACAAAGATGTGATAATTTAACAATTAACATATTTGTTGTAGTGCCTTGTAATAATTTTGTTTGAACCATTGGCCCCTGAATATGATTTTCAGGTTCCTTAATAAAATCTATCGCCATCATTTCAAGTTCTTGATCATTTCCTTCTGCAAAAAAAACAAGTCGTTGATTTAGTACTAGATGTATGTTCCTTCCAGTAAGGAATATCACTTTCTACAAAACGGCTGTTCAAAACTGGCTGTAATTGTAACGTTATCCTTACTGATTGTTCAAGTATTTTCATTGATATACCTTTAGAAAAATAAAGAACGGCATTAATTTGTTGATTTGCAGAATAAAGACCTAATATATAATTCATTCGATCTTGAGGTGTTACTGGATACTTTCTTTGTCCCATAATTTTATCCCCTTTTTAAAACTATTTTTGATTATAATCTCGTTCCTCGTATGGTTGATACTTTCTTCAAGGGCTAATAATGCTTCGTTTTCGATTTTTAGTATATCAATTTTGAAAGCATCTTTTCCGTACTGGTTCCATTATTTTGCAGCACTTTGTTGGTGGAATACCTATTCTTTTATTGTTATTAATATCCCCTATCAATTTAAAATATGAGTAAACATAAAATGATTTCGTTTGCATATATACAGACAGTTTATAATAATGTTTATGTATTATCAATAAAAACAAACGGATCATTTTTATGACTGTTAATAAAAGAACAAAACTATTTTACGTTTAGAAAATTTTAACGATGTATTGTAAGAGTAAAGAAGAGATTTGTTTGATGTTAATACGGATTCTTAGAACGTGTCTATGGTTCTGTTGCAATACTTGAACATTCACAAGTACCGTCAAAAAATGCAGAGGAAATGCTAGTAGAGAATAATGAAGTGACAGTAAAACGAGAGCATAAACAGGCGAAAAGCACGCCATATACTCAGGAAATTTATAAGCAGTTACAAATGGTCATAGTTGATGGGCATGAACCTTTAGATACATTTTTTACTTTCATGTATTAAGTGTTAAGTGAATCTCTCAATTCATCTGTAAAAGTATACCTTTACAGATATATAGAAAACTATAAAAAACCACATCTATAAATGTTCATTTCTACCTTTACAGACATCCGTTTATTTTATATATCTTTACAGACATAATTGTTATCATTATCAATGAGGTGTAGCATATGAAACATAAAAAATTTGGATATGTGCGAGTTTCGAGTAAAGATCAAAACGAAGAACGACAAATTCAGAATATGAAGAATTTAGGGATAGAAGAACGGGATATTTTCATAGATAAAGAGTCTAGAAAAATATGGAGTGAGATAATTATCAAATGCTAAAACGTCTTGTTCGTACAGGAGATACCATTGTGTTTGATTCCTTGACAAGACTCGGAAGAAATATAAATGATACATTAGAAGAATTTAGATATTACGAAAAACATAAAGTAAATTTACAATTTATAAAGGAACCATACATTAACGTCAATTACACTGGGGAAAGTACAAATGATGTCATTCAGAGCGCAATTCAAAAAGCAACACTGACAATATTATCTGCCTTTGCAGAAAAAGAGCGCATTGATATTAAACAACGTCAAGCTGAAGGAATTGCTCTTGCCAGAAAGCAAGGTAAACGTTTAGGATGTCCTCCTGTCGAAATAACAGAAGAATTTACGGATGCTTACAAGGAATGGAAATCTGGTTCAATTACAGCGGTAGGAGCTATGAAAAAGTATGGCATCAAACGTTCTTCTTTTTATAAGCTCGCTAAACAACATGAGGAAAAAATAAAAGAATAGTTTGCCTTGTTAACATTTTAATAGAAAGAACTTGTAGTGATTTCTACAAGTTCTTGTTGTTAAACAATATGGTAGAATAAGCTGGAATGAAATCATATCAAGCCAAACCTAAAAAATAACAGGAAGTGATGATTTTGACTTTTTATATAATGATAGAAACTTATGGTAATTTTGCAGAACCAATGCAAAGAGTAGGAATGAAGAGTAATACATTTTATAGGAGAGTCAAAGAATACGAATACAGCTTAGAAAAAGCAAGCTTTCTTAAAAAGGAGGGGGAATAAAATGAAGCGTATTTCAATTTTAATAGCTGATGATGAGGTGGAAATTGCTGAATTAATTGGGATACATTTAGAAAAAGAAGGTTATCATGTTGTGAAAGCTACTGATGGAGAAGAAGCAGTTCGTATCATTCAATCACAACCAATCGATCTAGTTGTTTTAGATATTATGATGCCCAAAATGGACGGTTATGAAGTAACACGACAAATTCGTATGAAACATCATATGCCTATCATTTTCTTAAGTGCGAAAACATCTGATTTTGATAAGGTGACAGGTCTTGTACTAGGCGCGGATGATTATATGACGAAGCCTTTCACACCAATTGAATTAGTTGCGCGTGTAAATGCACAACTACGCCGATTTCTTATGTTAAATCAGCCGAAAGTAGAGGAGAATAAATCCGTTTTAGAAGTAGGTGGAGTTATTATTGATCCAGAGCAACGAACGGTAAATGTATACGGAGAGCAAATTGAATTAACCCCAAAAGAGTTTGATATTTTATATTTATTAGCTAGTCATCCGAAGAAAGTATATAGTGTTGAAAATATCTTTCAGCAAGTATGGGCAGATGATTATTACGAAGGTGGAAATACAGTTATGGTACATATTCGTACTTTACGAAAAAAACTTGGGGAGGATAAAAGGAAGAATAAGTTAATAAAAACGATATGGGGGGTAGGCTATACTTTCAATGGCTAAAATGATGAGAAGCTTTCGTTTTAAAATGATCGCCTTGTTTATGTTAAGTATGGTATTAGCAGCTGGCGTAACATATATGATTTATAAAGGATTACAGTTCTATTATAAAACGATGGTGCGCTATGAAGATCCTCTAGCTCAATTTAGGTCAATAGTAAGAGAGTTTGGAGATATTAATTTCTTTTTGATTTTCTTTATCCCATTATCTATTTTATTCTTTTTCTTTTTAACAAAACCATACTTAAAGTATTTTAATGAAATTTCTAACGGAATTCATTATCTCGCTAACGGTGATTTTACAAATAAAGTTCATATTTCATCAAATGATGAATTCGGAAATATTGCGCGTGAGATTAACTTAGCGAGCGAAAAGTTAAAAGAAGCGGTTGAAAGAGGAGACTTTGCGGAAAGTAGTAAAGATCAGCTAGTTGTTAACTTAGCTCATGATTTAAGAACGCCATTAACATCTATTTTAGGTTATCTAGATTTAATTCTTAAAGATGAAAATTTGACAAAGGAACAGATTAAACATTTTTCTACGATTGCATTTACGAAATCGCAACGACTTGAAAGTTTAATTGATGAGTTATTTGAAATTACGCGAATGAATTATGGCATACTAAAGTTAGAAAAAAAAACAATTGATATAAGTGAGTTACTTCTACAGTTAGATGAGGAATTATATCCGTTATTAGAGAAGCGAAATTTAGAAGCTAGATTGAATGTTGATTCGCATTTACTTATTAATGGTGACGGAAAATCGTTAGCTAGAGTATTTGAAAACCTTTTAACGAATGCTATTCGCTACGGATATGATGGGCAATTTGTTGATATGAATGGATATATTGATAATGGAGAAGTTGTCGTACAAATTATTAATTACGGAGATAGCATTCCAGAAGAAGATTTGCCATATCTTTTTGATATGTTTTATACAGGTGATAAAGCTAGAACGGAGCAACAAGACGGTACAGGCCTTGGTTTATTTATTGCAAAAAATATTGTGGAACAGCATAATGGGACGATCTCTGCTGAAAGTAATGTAATAAGAACAATATTTGAAGTGAGATTGCCAAAAGAAGATAGCTCGAGAATTTAATAAAAATTTTAAGTTTACCCCACTTTTTATTTTAATAGTTTTTTCTATCCTATACGTATGTTAGATAAAGGAGGAACTAAGAATGAAGAAGTGGGTATTTATTTCTCTTTTTATATTGTGCACAGTATGTGTTGGGATTTATATAGCACCGTTATTTCAAAAGGGGATAGATGTTAAAATCGTAGAAAAAGATGATAAAGTAAATACTGTGAATACTGAAAAGAAAGAGATTACAAAGGAACAAATTCATAAAGGGGATTTATTACTAGTTAATAAAGATTACCCTATTAAGAAAGATAGTATAAGGTCTGATATTATAAATGTATTTCAAAATGCTGAATTAGTAAGAGGGTATGTGATATTTGATAGAAACCTTCGCTTATCAATGGATATTGTGAAAAAATTTTTGAAGATTGTAGATGCAGCGGAAAAAGAAGGAGTACAGCATTTTTTGATGAATAGCGGTTATCGAGATTTTAAAGAACAAAGGAAGCTATATGAGAAACTGGGCTCTGATTACGCACTTCCAGCAGGATATAGTGAACATAATTTAGGGTTATCACTTGATGTTGGGTCTACTCAAATGAAAATGGAGAAAGCTCCTGAAGGAAAATGGATTGAGGAAAATGTATGGAAATACGGATTTGTTTTACGCTATCCGAAAAATAAAAGTAATATTACAGGAATTCAATATGAGCCATGGCATATACGTTATGTCGGTTTACCTCATAGTGCTGTTATGCAAAAAAATAATTTTACTTTAGAGGAATATTTGGATTTCTTAAAAGAGAAAAAAGAAATTTCAACGTATATTGAAGGTGAAAAATATACGATTTCTTATTATAAAGTTTCAGAGAATATTAACGTGAATGTTCCAGTGAATAAGCATTACGAGATTTCAGGGGACAATATAGGAGGAGTTATTGTGACTGTTATGATGTAGATTTAAAAGAAAATTATACCGTTTATAAAAAAGATAAACCGAATTGCTACTAACTTCGTTTTTTTCTTATTAGGGGTCACCTTACATGCCCATCAACTTAAGATTTTGAAATACCCCAAAACGAAAATTTTGTGTAGTATGCTTTGAGGTAACTCGTTCTTTTTAGCTTGATAGCGATGGGGTGGGGTAACGCCAGCATTTTGGAAAAAACCCACGCTAAGAGTATGCAAGATTTTATACAGTTTTCCGGCTAATCCAGTAACAAACGGGAACCCTGGAACCCGCGCCAGGATAGGGATGTATAAAAAATGGCTACCAAGATATGTTAAAGCCTGAATGGTTTCTAGAACGAGAATCACTAAAACAAACAAGGATATGAACTTCCCAAATCTGACACGATACAATAGAGGAAATAGTATTCCAAAAGGGATAAAAGCAGCAATGTTTCCAAAATCAACAATCCATGAATAATTTAGTTCTGGAAATTTAAGTGGTACTCCTTCTGGAACAAGGATAAAGGTGTACCGTTCTACACTGGTTACACTATCGAGCCTGTTAAACGCAAAGAACATAAAAAATAAAACTAAAATCGTATAGCATATGGTGCCAGCTAAAATGATTTTCCGTGATTTCGTTTCTATAATATCTCCTTAATTTCAACATATTATTTACCATGAATATTATAATACTAAAATATAAGTTTTTTTAAAAAAACCGGGAATATGATAATTCCAGCCAAAATCTAATTTTATTTATATGCTTAATTATATTTAGAGGTATTAAAAAGGGTGATATAAGAATTTGTTTTATTTTTGTTGGTATAGAGATTATAAACAGCATTATTTTTTTGTACGTATTAGAAACATTAGGTTTAAATCTATCTAGCAATAATGTTACTTCTCAATTTTCAAGCCCTATAGTATTAGTAATCATTCCACTTCAATTACTCGGCGAACAGATGATACTTATTGGAACATTTTTGTTTTCATTAGCCTCACTTAAAATATTAATCAAAAATTCGTTGATATATGTATCTTTTGCTCTTGTATCCACAGGAATAATTTTTGGTCTACTACATCTACTAGCGTATAACTGGAATTTATTACATTGTGTTTTGATAATCGGAATTCCTTGTATTTGGCAAATAGCCGTATATATTTATACTAGGAATATATTAATATCATTTATAACTCATACTTTGTTTGATTTATTTGTGTTTACATTGTTTTTTATACACAAATGAAAGCAAATAATTTGAATCGGACGATAAGTTTGCGGCCAAGCTTATCGTTCGATTTTTTTATGGAAAAAATATCGTTCTAGGGTTTCCAGGAGAAAAAATAGAGTACAAATCAGGGAAACTATTTTGTAAAATGATAATAAAATTGTTGAATTTTCAAAAAATCCTTCACGCAATGATGATTGCATGAAGGATTTTGATGTTTTCTTATTTTTTTGTCTCGTTGACCCATGTAATAATGTCCTGGATGACGTACTCGGGAACATTAGCAGGGATTTCGTATTCACTAGGACGACTTAATTCTCCGTCACCCTCCGTGAAGAAATGATTCAATTTCGGGTATTCTTTGAACTGAACATTCCTGCGGTTTGAAAGTCCTTCTTGCCATCTTGTAAACTCATCTTTTACTGTTACTTGATAATCGCGTGCACCTTGCAGAATTAGTAAAGGCTCTTTTCGTGATTTTGCCTCCTCAACTGGACGCCACCTAGAAACATCATACATAAAATGAGGA
>NZ_JQKQ01000012.1:0-18025 GCF_000746135.1 Bacillus sp. UNC322MFChir4.1 | reverse complement strand
AAAGTGCTGATTTTTGTATTTTCTTTTTTTTATTCATGTTTTAACCTCCAATATGTGATGGTAAAAAACAGGTATGGTAATTAGGGTTCTGGTGCAAAAACTTCAAAATATCTGCAAGTAATCTCCCAAACTTGGACATACTGATATTATTACTCTAAAAAAGGACAGATTCTCCAAAGGGAGAAGTCTGTCCAAAATCAAAAAGAATTCATTCATAAATTGTTTGGATTAGCTTCATAAGTTAGTAATTTAAAGGAATTTGACACTCTATGTTTCTATCAAGTATTTTTTGCACCAGAACCCTATCTCGGTTCCAGGGTCATTAGATTTGTAAAAAATGAACTTAAACTCCTCGCCTATAATACGCAAATCCCCGTTTAGTGTTTCTCTAATCCCCTTGATCTTTTCTAAAATGCGGTCAATAGAATTACTCACTCTGCGCTCACACCCTCCAATGAAATTAAGGACTGCCACCTGAATAACAGTCCGTTTTTACGTTTATTTTCTGTAATTTTCCCACCACTTAGTGATACAGGATGTATTGTTCCTTACTCCCACCAATGTTGCATTCCGCGGATTCCGACATCCCACAGCTTAGCGTTTTCGGAAACGATAATGGTCAGCTCGTTTACCTTGTTAAAAGGCAACTCCCGTAAAGCCTCTGCTCCTTGAGAAGATTGTTCGTTTAATCGATATACTTCTTGTCCATCTACGATTATTTTGGCTTCACCCTTAAAGTCTACATTGTCGGGAATGCCAAAATAAAAATAAAGCCTGACATTTTCTTTGTTCCCAAGAATATAGTTGTATGTTTTGGTTGATTCACCTTCACTGCTATACACGTTCATTTTCGGCTCTATTCGCTCACCTGCTACGGTGAAACTTGGAAGGTTCTCGATCATAGGTGTAGTTCCTGTCATTTTTTTCATAACAGTTAATGTTTGAATAGGGCCTTCTCTTTTTTTGATGATTTCAGAGACCACCATGACTCCAATTATAAGGACAACAATAGATAGAGCCGAAGCCATGAGCTTTTTATAAGAAATCTTTGAAGAAAATCCAACTCTATAGGTAACATAGCCAATCATTGCACCTAATGTATTGGAAATAACATCATTGACATCAAAGCTACCAAGATATGTTAAAGCCTGAATGGTTTCCAGAACGAGAATCGCTAAGACAAACAAGGATATGAACTTCCCAAATCTGACACGATACAATAGGGGAAATAGTATTCCAAAAGGGATAAAAGCAGCAATGTTTCCAAAATCAACAATCCATGAATAATTTAGTTCTGGAAATTTAAGCGGTACTCTTTCTGGAACAAGAATAAAGGTGTACCGTTCTACACTGGTTACACTATCGAGCCTGTTAAACGCAAAGAACATAAAAAATAAAACTAAAATTGTATAGCATATGGTGCCAGCTAAAATGATTTTCCGTGATTTCGTTTCCATAATTTCAATCTCCTTAAAGCTATTTGTTTCTGAATGATTTTACTTTGAATTAATACGTAAGTGGGTTCTGTTGCAAAGTTAGGGGTACCGCCACATCGTCATCAAGCTAAGGTTTTAATATACCCCCTAAATGAACATTTTCTTTTTCTACAGGTAGTTACTTTGAAAAGTCAGCTTATTTTTTCGTTTTGATGGCGTTTATTTTTCTTAAACTGATGGATATGGAGTCCCCCCTTAGGTTAAATAAATTTCGGCTTAGAAACAAGTGATTTTAACAATGTTCGGAGTAAATTAAATCTTTAATAATTAAAGGACGAAAAAAGAAACATAGAAGTGAAAAACTTCTGTGTTTCTTTTTGATTAATATAATTTATTGGAAAAGCATTTTCACAGATGCTTCTGCTATCCTATTATAGAAGCTATTTTGAACGTAAGAAATTTGTAAGGAATGGATAAGAAAAAAGAAATTTTTATTGTGTAGGATAAAAATATAAAGAAGAGTGAAAGGGGGATTAGATAAGATATATTTATGTAAAAAACAAACTAGTCATAAGAGTGTTCTAAGGAAAAGAAGTAATTTCTGGGGTTAACATACTCGTAAAAGAAGAGGGATTCACCGTTTGTTAGGACAAAAATAATCATTATGAAGATAATTACGAATTCCATGTTGTCCTTTTGTCATTGATGGAGATGATAGCTGTGTAATTAATACGAAACAACAAGCAACCACCCATACAATATGAATAGAGGAGAGGAATGCCTTATGAAAACACGTAGTCAAATTACATTTGTAAGTCTTGCCCTTTTAACAGCTGGAAGTTCCCTGTTATACACAACACCAACCTCAATTGTAAAAGCAGAGCCCACTGAAAATGTATCTAGTTCGTCACACACAAGCATTCAACGAGATCGTAATTCCGTCAAACAAGCAATGCGGGATACATTGCATCTTGGATTCCCGGGGATACTTGCTAAAACTTCTGAGGGTGGAAAAACGTGGGGTTATGCCGCTGGGGTAGCGAATCTGAGCACCAAGAAACCAATGAAAACAGATTTTCGCTTTCGTATTGCCAGCGTGACGAAGACGTTCACCGCAACGGTTGTACTTCAATTAGCTGCAGAGAACCGCCTGAATCTAGACGATTCCATCGAAAAATGGTTGCCTGGTGTCATTCAAGGAAACGGATATGATGCTAAACAGATTACTATCCGGCAGATATTGAACCATACAAGTGGTATCGCTGAATACTCAAGGTCAAAAGAAGCTGATTTTTTTAAGAATACAAAAAAATCGTTTACTGCTGAAGAACTAGTGAAGATTGGACTTTCGCTGCCCCCAGACTTTGTCCCAGGAAAGGGCTGGTCTTATTCAAACACAGGATACGTATTACTGGGTATCCTTATTGAAAAAGTAACCGGAAACAGCTATGCGGAAGAGATTGAAAATCGGATTATTGAACCACTTGAATTGTCGAATACATTTCTACCTGGCAATTCAAGCGTTATTCCAGGCACCAACCATGCCCGTGGATATTTCCAACCAGACGGAGTAAGTGAGCTAAAAGACGTTACTTATTATAACCCAAGTATAGGTAGCTCGGCTGGAGATATGATTTCTACTGCTGACGACTTAAACAAATTCTTCTCTTACTTACTCAGTGGTAAATTACTGAATGAACAGCAACTAAAACAAATGCTTACTACAGTTCCTACAGGAAGTGCTGAACTCGGCGGATATGGTCTTGGAATCTATGAAACTAAGCTTCCAAACGGTGTCTCGATATGGGGACACTCAGGTGGCATTCCAGGGTTTAGTACTTTTGCTGGAGGTACACTTGGAGGTAAGCATACGTTAGCAGTCAATTTGAACAGCTTAGGAACAGCTGACAATCCTGATCCTTTTAAAAATATTTTACTTGCTGAATTTAGCAAGTAGGCAAAAAGGAAAACCGGATAAATTTTGTCATAGTTTTTATAGTTAAATATATACCTTTCTGGTTCAAAAACCCCAAATTACTCTAAAAAATGATTTTGGTGTTTTTGGAATTTTGGTGGCAACTCAATGCTATTAAGCTAATAAAACAAAATCCTCCCTAAAATGAAAAAATACGCTATTCTTTCTGTAGAATCATAGGAAAGGATGGCGTGTTTGTATGCCTATTTCTGTATCTGATGAATTACAACTATTTGCTCAAGAGATTCAAAACTTTTTATTTCCAAATATCTTACGAACTCTTGCTAGAGATGTTGGTTTCGTACAACGAACCAGTAAATACCAAGCAAAAGGTTTAGTCGCTTTATGTGTATGGATGAGTCAAAATATTGCTTGGACTTCTTTAACTCAATTATCTAGCCGTTTGGAAGCATCAACAGAAGTGCTCATCAGCCCTGAGGGATTGAATCAACGATTTAATCAAGCGGCTGTCCAATTTTTACAACACCTATTAGCTGAACTACTAAACCAAAAATCGACCTCATCTATGCCGATTTCTTCTCCATATACTTCTGTCGTCAAATGAAAGAAACGAGATGTCATAGCTGGATGTTGTTCTGTATCCCAAACTTGTCTTTTTGTTTTTGATTGGAGGTTATAAGACCTATATGTATTCCACAGAAACATGAAAATAAATGAGAGAATACCCCATGCAAGAATAATAAATATCATGATTCGAATATGTGATCGGTTTGTATTCAACAAAAACAATAGGAATTCCATAAAATCCATATGCCACTTGAAACAATTCATGATAATAAAAATACCAAATATCATAATATAAAACCATAAAGAGAAGGATATACAATGTTGTAAAAATCTCATTTTCGTTAAATTCAAATCATTAATAATTATTTCGTTTGTTGTAGACATCTGTCTGGACTTTCCCATACTACAAATTTTCCTTTCCGATTTGTTAAAGCTTTCACAATCGCCATTATAATTACAAAAACATTAATATACCAATAACATATCGGATACCAAGCAGCCCATAAATATTCTTTTATTAAATTTACATCATATTTTTTATCTATCATGATCGCAATGAAAAATTGAAACACACATATCATCGATAATCCCCCTGATGATATTGTAAATAATTTCAAAAAGTCAAATGTAAAAGAAATATTTATGAAAAGATTCACAGTCATAAGGAACCATATAATACTTATAAGTTGTTCTATATAAATTATATATAACCTTTTATGTTTCCAACTTAAAAAGATATTCTTATGTTTAATTAAAACTTCTAAGCCACCTTGTGCCCATCGAATTCTTTGTTTCCACAATCCAGATAAGGTTTCGGGAACTAGCATCCAACAAATAGCACGGGGTTCATATTTAATTTGCCAACCTTTTTTCTGTAATTTCCAAGTTACCGCAATATCTTCCGATAAAATATCTCGATCTCATAATTGACAATCTAATAATGCTTGTTTTCGAAAGGCAACAACGACACCCAAAACTGTCATTATACCTCCATATATACTTTGCGTTCTTTTAATCATACCTAATATGATTGAAAGCTCAGATATTTTTATTTTGCTTAATAGATTATTCCGATTTCTAACTCTCGGATTTCCAGTTACTGCACCTATATTGTTTCCTTGGTTAGCAGTTGAAAAATGTGGAATCATACATTGTAATGCATGTACATCTAATATCGCATCAGCATCTATGCAAACTAAAAAATCTCCTTTTGAAGCCAATAATCCGGCATGTAATGCATTGGCTTTTCCAAGATTTTTTTCACATTGACACATCGTAAGTTAGGATATTTACCAATGAGCTGTTTAACGATAGGAACGGTTTGATCTGTACTTCCATCATTTATCACAATCACTTCATAATGGGGATACTTTTGTTTCATTACATGATATATCGTTTCTCGAATTGTTTGTTCTTCATTGTAACAAGGTATTAAAATTGAAACAAACGGTGTTTCATCTCGAGAAAGTATTTGTTTAGATTCTATACAAATATAAAATACAATAGCACCGACCATCCAAATAATAGACATACAAATTGGATCCCATATTACAAATTCAGATAGAAAAGACATCATATTATCTACACCTCTACAGGTTTATTTCCAAAGTAACGTTACTTATTACAATTAGAATAAATGATTTTGTAACTAATACCTATTGTTAAATAATACTGATTTTGTCATTTCTTATAACCCTGGTAAGACCACTTGTAATACTATGTGACATAATTGTGTCTTCTTACATAAATTGATTTTGCAATTTATAATGTAAAGAAAAGCTCAATTTTATGAAGCGGAGGGAATGAATATGAAAGCAGTTGGTTTATTAGAATATTTACCTATCGAAAATGAGAACAGTTTAATCGATATTGAATTACCACGTCCAATACCGAAAGGAAAGGATTTACTCGTAAAAATTCATGCTATTTCTGTTAATCCTGTTGATACAAAAGTTCGAGCACCAAAAGATAAGAAAGAAGAAGAGTATAAAATACTCGGCTGGGATGCTAGCGGCGTTGTTGTAGAAGTTGGAGAAGAGTGTACTTTGTTTCAGCCAGGTGATGAAGTTTTCTATGCAGGAAGTATTATTAGACAAGGTACATATAGTGAATATCATCTAGTGGATGAGAGGATTGTTGGGGTGAAACCGAAAAATTTGACCCATGCACAATCAGCTGCGATTCCTTTAACTGCGATTACAGCGTGGGAAGGTTTGTTTGAACGCTTAGCAATTGATGTAAACAATAAGGAAAAGAATGAACTGAAAAACATTTTAATCATTGGCGGTGCAGGCGGTGTAGGTTCTATTGCCATCCAATTAGCAAAATGGGCTGGCCTTAACGTGATAACAACTGCCTCTCGAAAGGAGACGAGAGAGTGGGTGGAACGTTTAGGTGCTGATTATGTGATCAATCATCATGAATCATTAAAAATACAATTATCACAAATTGAAATAGAAGAAGTTGATTATATTTTCTGCTTAAATAATACAGATCAACACTGGAGCGGTATGGCAGAAGTAATCAAACCACAGGGGAAAATTTGTTCAATTGTAGAAAATGAGAAACCGTTAGAGTTAGGGTTATTAAAAAGTAAAAGTGCTTCATTTGTTTGGGAATTCATGTTTACAAGAGCTATGTACCAGACTGAAGATATGATGAATCAACATCTTTTGTTAAATCAAGTTAGCGAATTACTGGATCAAAATGTGATTAAGACGACTGTAAACAAGACGTTATCACCAATTCATGCAGCTAATATTAGAAAAGCACATGCGATGATTGAAACAGGAAGTACGATTGGGAAGATCGTTTTAGAAACATTTTAAAAGTAAATAAATGAGCGATATATGAAGAATGAGGCTGTGTGTATTACAGCCCCATTTTTTATATGGTTGAAATAATGCTATTAATTTTGATAAACCAATAAAAGAAAAAAGTTTGACTGTTTTGTATTCCTTCTTCAATTAACATACTGACTGATGTAATATTTTACTTTAAAAGATTTCTGGCTTTTCAACATATAAGCCTAAAATATATCCACAATTCAAACAAAAATATGAAGATATCGGTGAAGATTGACTTCTTGGGTTGTTATAGGAAAACATATGAACTACTCCGCTGCCTGCATTTATAATCCCTTTCTCAATTTGATTAGCATTACACTTAGGACATACTTTCTCTTTCAACGTTTTTCACTCCATTCTTTTATTTAAGTTCCATTTTCATATATATTTTAACAGGAATTTGAAATGTGTTGCTCCATTAAACTGTAGCTTTAGTTCCTTAAGATTAAGCGGGAAAGTATAAAGAGTTTTCGGTTAATCTTTTTTCAAAACGATACGACTTTATTTCAAAACCACAGTTTGCTTGCTTCTAATTTGTTAAACTTCCGCATATATGTGAATTTGAAATAGAGTCACGATGTTTAATAGCAAGAGCTAATCCTAAAAATATTTAGTGTCGGCTTTTTCCAATTAATGTATAATAATAGTGTGAATATTCATTTTATATAAATTGAGGGCAGAATTTTTTCATATTTATGATGAAATAAAAGTGAAACTATAAATTCTGAAGGGGTAATTGGTATGAAAATCGCGATAATAGCCGACATTCACGGAAATAAAGATGCCTTACAAGCTGTACTAACAGATATTAATAACCGAGGGATTCAATCTATTTATAATTTAGGGGATAGCTTATATGGTCCTTTATTTCCACTGGAAACCTATGATCTTTTAATGAACCAAAATATTCAAAGTATTAAAGGGAATTGCGATCGAATTTTATTAGAGTCTAATACGTCTAATTTAACAGTTCAATATGTACAGAATTTATTAGAGGATGAGCATAAAAAGTGGATTTCTAATTTACCTAATTTTTTACAAACAGATGATTTTTATTTTTGTCATGGAGCACCGGCAAGTGATGAAATATATTTGTTAGAGGAAATGAACGCTAGTGGATCAGTGCTTAAAAAGACAGAAGATATTATGAAATTAGTAAATGGTATTCCACAAAGGCTTATTTTTTGTGCGCATACACATATACCAAGAGTCATTTATCTTCCAAATGATAAAATAATTATTAACCCAGGAAGTGTTGGACTACCTGCTTATGAAGATGAATTACCAATCTATCATAAAATGGAATCAGGTTCACCATTTGCTAATTATACAATTGTTACAAAACAAGAAAATGATTGGATGATAGAGCAATTACATATTCCTTATAATCGAGATGGAGCAATTAACAAAAGTGAAATAAACGGTCGCTTAGATTGGGCTAGAGCGGTGAAAACAGGAAGAATATAAACTTTTATAAACTGAGAAGTATGATGATGATAACCTTTAGACATAATTACGACTAAAGGTTTTTTAGTATAAAAAATTAAACAAATACAAAATTACAAGGAGACAAATTTATGGAAAATAATAAAAATGTAATACTCGCTTTGACTGTTTTTGCTTTAGGTTTAGCATTTTTTGTTGGAGGCATGGTTTATTCATTATGGGGATCATTTTGAATGCTTAAATTGTCGGTTTGAAACAAAGACGCATCGTTTTGAAGAAAGTCGTACCGTTTATAAAAAAGATGAACTGAAATAACTTATCTAAGTGGCGAAGGGATTTCAGCTCATCTTTTTTATATCAAAGGAGGGAATCTTATGTATATTTTAATCGGGATTGGAATTTTAATTGTTGTTCTCGTCTTTTTATTAGCAGAAAAAATTGCTGCAAACTCAGCGATGATGGTAAGTTTTCAAGGAAAACAGCTAAAAAAGTTTCTTTTAGGAATAACAGCTATTGGTGTTCTTTGTACTGCTTACGGTATATATCATAAAATGACATATAAACTTCCATTTATTGATATTACGGTAAATAATGAGGAATATACAGTCTTTGGAAACATTGGGGAGTTAGGATATTATTCCGATGAATTGATTAAAAAAGGAAAAGAAACTCACATGTATATCACACTTTGGGAAGATATTCGCCTAGTGGATGCTCAAATGGTTATCACTTATCCATCTGGAAAAGTAGAAGTTTGGGAGCCGCAAATGTCTTTGCTTATGGATACAACGAAACAAGATGTGAATAAGAAATTTAAAATCAAAGAAATTTATGAGATGTCTCCTTACACATTTAAAGAATCAGGAAATGTAAAAGTAACCTTAAAAAATGGAGCGGATACAATTGGGAGCATGTTAATGAAAGTGCAAGAATAATTTTTTTGCTTTTTCTGTAAAAGGATTCACTATACTTTTTGTCGAATTTACAGGAAATAGGTAAAATTATAGTGTTACGTAGATAAGAAAGAAGGGATTCGTAGTGAATTATGTAGTTATAAAAAGTCATAGGACGAATTATCCGAATCCTATTAGCTTAATTAAGGGGCAGTCATTTACTATTGGAGAAAAATATAATGGACCGGAGAAGTGGATTAATTGGTACTTTTGTACGATAGTCGATAAAAATAGTTCAGGATGGGTGCCAGCGCAAATTATCCAATGGAAGGGGACAGAAGGTATTGCTAAGGAAGATTATACCGCAAAAGAGTTAGATGTTGATGAGGGTGAACGTTTAGTGTGTTTAAAAGAACTTAATGGATGGATTTGGTGTCAAAGAGTTCTTACTCTTGAAGAAGGATGGGTACCAAAAGAAAATGTAAAGCTTACAATATAAATAGTAAAGAGGTTATAAAAGTAATAAGAAAAGCTATCAATTAGAGGAGAAAAATTCGCAAGTAAAGGGAGGACAGGCAATGATTTATGTGGTTCGACACGGACAAACAGATTTGAACAAAGAAGGAAGGCTACAAGGAAGAGCAGGATTGCCATTAAATAAACAAGGTATAGAGCAAGCAAGATGTTTAAGAGATAAATTAAAAGAGATAAAATTCGATTACATATTTTCCTCTCCGCAAGAAAGAGCAATTCAAACAGCAGAAATAGCAACAGGTATTAAAGTAATAATTGATGAAAGACTTGATGTTTTTGATTTAGGAGAAGCTGATGGATTAAAAAAAGGTGAAGTAAAAATGGATGGAGCTGTGCCCGATACGAGTGTTTATAACGGTGTTGAAGAACCGAATCGTTACGTAAAAAGAGTTTTCAGTTTCATGAATGAACTTGAAAGTAAATACGGCCAGAAAGAGTTAAATATTTTATTGTCTGGGCATAGATGTACAACAGGTTGTATAGCTGCTTATTTTGAAGGGATACCAGAAGACAGCAATATTTTAAAACTTTCATCAAATAATGGAGAATATAAAACATACAACTTTAAATAATTGCAAAATTTCGAAATAAGGAGAGTCAATATGATTAAAGCTGTTATTTTCGATTTAGATGGAACGCTATTAGACAGAGATCATTCTCTTAATCTCTTCATTAGAGACCAATATAAAAGGTATATCAATGAATTGAATCATATAACTGAAGAACAATATGTAACTCGGTTCATTGAATTAGATAATAAGGGTTATGTTTGGAAAGACAAAGTATATGAGCAATTGCTTAGAGAATATGCTATTTCCAGTTTAACTTGGGAGCAATTATTAGAGGATTATATAAACAACTTTCAATATCACTGTACACCTTTTCCTCATATGGAGAATGTTTTACAGGAGCTTAAGAATAGAGGGTTATTATTAGGTATGATCACAAATGGATTTACTGAATTTCAATTACTGAATATTCATGCTCTTAATATTGAGAAGCATATGGATACTATATTAGTGTCCGAACAAGAGGGGATAAAAAAACCACAGGCTGACATCTTCCTAAGAGCTATAGAAAGACTAGGTGTCAAACCAGAAGAAAGTATATTCATAGGCGATCATCCAGAGAATGATGTAATAGCGGCTAGGAATGTAGGAATGCATGCAATATGGAAGAAGGATACATTTTGGGGACAGCCGTTTACAGATGAGCATGTCATTGAGGAGTTACAGGAGTTGTTGCATGTAGTGAATACGTTTCAAAAAGTATAATACATCAAAAGAAATAGAGAAATACAGTAACTTAAATAAAGTTCTATTGGGAGAGGGTATTGAATTGTTCATAAGAGAGGCAGCAGAAAGCGATGCAGCGGAAATTTTATATATTCGAAAGAGCATTATTTCTCAAAATAAATTTTTTATCCCCACTAGCGAAGAATTTCATGTTGATATTGAAACGCAGAGAAAGAAAACAATTACAACTAGTCAGCAGGGCGGCATAACATTTGTTGCAGAAGATGGTGGACGAATTGTTGGTTTTCTAGTTTTTACAAGAAATTCTATGAAACGCCTGAATCATACTGGCTCATTTGGCATGGGAATTTTAGAAGGTTATCGTAATCAAGGTGTCGGAACAAAATTGCTTTCACAATTAATAGATTGGACAAAAACACAAAAAGGTATAGAAAAAATTTGTTTAGGTGTTTTCTCAACAAATGAACGAGCGATAAAAGTATATGAAAAAATCGGTTTTAAAGAAGAGGGCAGAGAGCAACGGCAAATTAAATTTGCGGATGGCCGATATGCAGATAATGTTTTGATGGCGTTGTATTTACAGCAATAATTTAAAGGGTATCGTTTTGAAATATATGAATTCATGTATTATTTATGATTCAAACAGCCATGATTCTAAAATTTGTTGTTCCATTAAAAAATATTTCATACTGAGAATCTTTGATCTAATTAGATTTCTTTATTATTATTTGCTTAATTTTAATGAAATAAAATTAGTAGACGAGATAGTAGAAATAATTATAAATGGAGAGTGACTATTTTGATTCAAAGAAGATTGCTTGAAATAGAACAAATGGTAATCGGAGAAGGTTTACAGACGAAATATCATAATCATCTTATAAAAGGGGTTTCTATTAATTCGAAAGCGATAAGACCGGGCAATTTATTTATCCCAATTGTTAGGGTAAAGAACGGTCATGATTATGTGGAAGAGGCGATACAGCGAGGAGCTATTGCTTCTTTGTGGGAGAAATCTCAGCCAAATCCACCGAAAGATATACCATTAATTTTTGTAAATGATACATTAGTAGCTTTGCAACACTTAGCACGATCTTACAGAAATCAATTGTCTGTCAATATAATTGGTGTTACAGGAAGCAACGGAAAGACAACAACAAAGGATTTAATTAACTCTGTATTAAATACAACATACAAAGTTCATAAAACAAAAGGTAATTTGAATAGCCAAATTGGTTTACCATTAACAATCCTAGAAATTGAAGAGGATTGTGAAATAGCAGTATTAGAGATGGGGATGAGTGAACGCGGACAAATTCAACGTTTGTCAGAAATTGCTGAACCGAATATATCTGTTATCACAATGATTGGACAATCGCACATACAAACATTGGGTTCAAGAGAAGCAATAGCAGATGCAAAACTTGAAATAGTAATGAACTTAAAGGAAAAAAGTTTACTTATTTACATCGGGGATGAACCTCTTTTAAATGAAAAAATTCAAACGTTGCTTAACTCCAATCAGATTAAATGTATCAAATTTGGTGAATCTTTTTTAAATGATGTTTATCCTGTGTCTATGAAAGAACATTCAAAAGGAATCGATTTTACATTAAACGATAAATCAACTTATTTTATACCTCTCCATGGAAAACATAATGTTTACAACGCTATTATTGCTATAAAAGTTGGTGAACAATTCAATTTAAATCGACAGAAAATTAAACAAGGATTAAAACAAGTAGAAATAACAGAAATGCGATTTGAAATGTTGAAAGCAAAATCAGGGGCTACAATTATTAATGATGCTTGGAATGCTAGTCCTTCTTCTGTTAAAGCAGCGATCGAAACATTTGAACAACTTGTAGGATACAAACAGAAAATTATTGTGTTAGGTGATATGTTGGAGTTGGGTCTAGAGGAAGAAAAATACCACCGAGAAATTGGTGAGATAGTAAATCCCGACACAATAGATTACATTTTCACAATTGGAGAACTTGCGAACATGATTGCACAAGAAGCAAAACCTAGATATAAAAAAGGAAAAGTGAAGGCATTTCGCACAAAAGAAGAGGCTATTATAGAAATCCGGTCCGTATGTAATCCGGAAGATGCAGTCTTGGTAAAAGGTTCAAGAGGAATGGCTCTAGAAGAAGTAGTCCGAAAATTAATGAAATAATATAGGGTTAATAATTTATATACGTACAAATTAAAAAATCGACATAAAAAACCCTCTTTCTTTTTAGGATGGCGAGAGTATCTGGCCAGGCATAGGAGCGGTCAGGGCCTATTTCTGCCACATGCAAGGTTTAAAACAAAAAGAAAAAGCAAGTAGCAGTCATGTTGTATTTTTCATAGAAGTGACTTATATGTCGGAAAATTAAACTGGATATATATAATTAGCACAAGTTAGGTAAACAAAAGATGTTTTCATAGCAGGGACACTTTATCAGTCTAAAACAATTTTTTAATAGTGTAATACATACTTCTATGGTCTAAAATATTTTTTCACTAATTTCATAAAAACAATTCGAAAGGAAGAGACATAGTTATGTTCCCAATATTAGAAACAGAACGTCTACGCTTAATCGAGATAAATCAGACCTATAGCCAAAATATATATGACATTTTTTCAATTGAAGAGGTAACACGTTACTATGGGATGAAGCCTTTTAATGAGATAGAGCAAGCCATTCAAATGATTAATTCTTTTGCGAAAAATTTTCAAGAAAAACGAGCGATTCGTTGGGGAATCGTTGTGAAGGAAACAGGTGATTTTGTTGGTACAGTAGGTTTTAACAATTTACAACTTTGGAGTAAACGAGCAGAGATAGGTTACGATATTCACCCTGCTTTTTGGAGAAAAGGATATGCATCTGAAGCAGTAAAAGAAGTGTTAGCATATGGATTTCAAAAGCTTGATCTATTTCGGATTGGAGCAATTACATACCCTGAAAATACGGCATCTTCTCATTTGTTATTAAAATTAGGGTTTCAGAAAGAAGGATTGTTGAGAGGTTATATTTATCAAGGAAATCAATCAAATGATGCTTTAGTTTATTCGATTTTGAAAACTGATTGGGAGAAAGTAGGGAATCTTGAATAGTGAATGCAAAATTACAAGAAAATGAAGGGGATCTATTTTGAGTCAAAATAAACGGGTACAAACGGAAAAAGAATTATCAATTATACAGAAAATGAAAAGGTGGGCAAAGAATTTAAAGAAACAAGTTCTTCTGCTGTATTTAGCATACCAAGATAAAAGAGTTCCATGGCATGCTAAGCTGTTTACGATGCTCGTTGTTGCCTATGCTTTTAGTCCTATCGATTTAATCCCGGACTTCATTCCAATCTTAGGATATCTTGATGATCTTATTCTTGTTCCTATCGGTGTTTATTTGGCATTAAAACTTATCCCTGAAGAAGTATTAGAGGATTGTAAAAGAAAAATCACTTGTAAATAAACCTAAGAATTGGATAACAGCAATACTTATCATATGCATTTGGCTACTTGTTTTTATATGGATTGGAAAATTTGTTTTATCATATATGGGTCATTAATTATTTTAAATTTATGTTTATACAAAAAAGAGATCCGTACTTGATCTCTTTTTTGTAAATAGTAATTTTCACTTGTATTTCTTTTCAATCCAATTAATGAAAAGGTACGACATACTCAATTCAATTACCATTAAAAACAGATGAAATGAGTAATGATATACAAGAAAAAGATATAATGCGCTAAATGGGACACTTAAGAAAATACTGCCGTATTTATTTTTAGTAAAAAAGTAAATAGCCGCTCCGCAAATCATACCGATTAATAACGATTCTAAGGCTATAAACAGAATGGAGTCTCTGTAGTAGAAGTCTAATATGTAAGTGAATTGTCCTGGAAAGTTTGCATAAAAAATCCAAAGTAAGATAATCCATATATTCAAAGTAATGATGAAATCTTTTCCGAAATGTATGGTTATAAATGCTTGCCAATTACGATGCTGCATAACTCTTACACTTCTTATCAAGAGAAAAATAAGAGCAAAGAACCCAGCCCAAGTAATTATTACTTGTGTAATCTCTGATATGGTAATCACCCCTTCAATATTTCCTAACTTTATACGAGCAAACAAGAGGCTGCAAAATAAAACTAGAAAGAACACCATACAATATCGTGATAGTTACTTTTATTTCTATAGGAAATGAGCTTTTAAAAATAAAAAACCATATGAGAATGGTAAAAAAAGTATACATGAATAAGGAGAATTTTGTAACGGTTAGTTCTTCCTTACAGTTCTCGCAAACGAGCTTATGAGAATTATTTCTTAGAAATAGCTGCTTATTACTGAATGTAGCATTACAATTTGAACACCTTTTCATCGGAAAACCTCCACTCGTTTTATAAAATTCTTAGTATAAATATAATTTTGAGAAATTTAATATTTTTTCTCTTTATGTAATCATTGTATTGAAGAGAAGGAGTATTTATCTTGAGGTTTGTATGTTTTTGGGGATTTATAACACATTTTTTAGGGAATTCTATACTTTTAATATACAATTCACCAACAGAAAATTCCTTCATTTTCACGAGAATATGCTTTTCTTCCCATAGAGAATATTTCCATCTTTCTCCGTATAAGCTAAAATAAAGTAAAACTGTCTTTTTTGAGGGCCTATGGGACAAAGATAAAATATAAGGAATGGTGTATATGTGGAGGAAAATAGCAATTGTTGTTGTGTTAGTAGGTTTAGCTGGTTATGCAATCTATCAGCAGTTTGGGAAAGAGAAGGTAGAAGTAACAGATAATCAAGAACAAAGTACAAACGATGAGAAAGAAGTAATTGCGCAAAATGGCATTGAAATTGGAAAGGCGGCACCTGATTTTGAATTGTCCAAGCTTGACGGTACTAAGGTTAAGCTTTCTGATTTAAAGGGGAAGAAGGTAATTTTGAACTTTTGGGCAACGTGGTGCGGTCCATGTCAAAGAGAAATGCCTGATATGCAGGAGTTTTATAGTAAATACCAAAATGATGTAGAAATATTAGCGGTAAATTATACAGCGTCAGAGGGATCAGAAGGAAAAGAGAAGGTTCGAAAATTTGCAGAGGAGAAAGGGGTTACCTTTCCAATTCTACTTGATACAGAAATAAAGGTAACAACTACTTATAAAGTCATTACGATTCCAACGTCATATTTTGTTGATACAAAAGGTGTTATCCAAGATAAATTTATTGGACCGATGACGGTGAATGAAATGGAGAAAAGAGTTGCAAATTTAAAGTAAAGATGCAAGTAGGAATGGCATGTGTACCATTCCTATTTTCTATTTAAAAGCTATATACAAGTTGGAAAATCCCTTTTTTTAGTGGGGGGAGAGAGCATCTAGCCGTGCATAGTAGCGGTCATGTAGTATTTTGAATAGCAGCTTTATATTTCGAATAGTGAGCATGGATATACAGTTGAGTTTCTTATAGTATATTAAGTTATAATATAAATAAAAAAGCTGAGGAGAAGGTTATGGGAAATTATACAGGTGATTATGTTGTAATTGATTTTGAAACGACAGGGTTTAATCCTCATCAAGATAGTATTATTCAAATGGCTGCAATTCGATATCGAGATCATATTTGCACGGATCAATTTGTTTCGTATGTGAATCCAGAGAGAATGATTCCAAGTCGGATTACAATGTTGACAGGGATTCGGAATTTTGATGTTGCAGCCGCGCCGACAATTGATATTGTATTACCAGAGTTTGTTTCATTTCTTGGAGAAGATACAATTATTGCTCATAATGCATCTTTTGATATGAGGTTTTTAAAGAGTAATATGGAACGATTAAGAATTGGCACACCGAAAAATGTCGTGATTGATACACTTAGTTTAGCAAAACGATATATAAAACAAGTACCAAATCATAAATTAGAAACTCTCAAACGATTGTTACAAATTGAAGTGGCTTCTCACAATGCATTAGATGATTGTTTCACTTGTGCAGCTGTATATCAAAAGTGTGTAGAGCTAAAGGGCGGAAAAGTAAAAAAGGTGATTTCTAAAGCTATAACACAAGAAGAAGAAAGAGCTTATGAGATTGTAAGAGCAATATTGGAAAAACATAATAAAGATACAACAGTTATTCATCACGCGAGTGTCGGGAAGTATTTGGACATTAAAGCAATGTATTCATTTGCGAGGATTAAGCTAAAAGGAAGAAAAAGATATGTATTAACAAATAAAGAACAAGAGGAAATAGTAGCATTGTATCCGAGTGTTATTTGTGAAGCTGCGACGAAAAGTGAATGGGGTCTTACAAGAATCATGATCGATCAGCCTGAAGATTTAGTTGCTTTTGAAGGTGTGATTCTTGAGGCGTACGAGGAAATAAACCAAATATTGCAGCGTTCTTAAATTGTTAGTTACATTTCATGTGCGAAAATAAAATCTTCTCATAAATCTGATTAGAGTGTTTTTTTGCTGTTCATACTAGTAATACGAAAGAAAGGGTGAACAGTATGAGAAGAACTCGACGAAAATCGTTTGAAGAGCTTGTGAATGAAAATAAACGGCAACTACTTAATGATCGTGATGCGATTGAACGGATTGAAGAAAAATTAGAAAAGCGCTACGAAATACGTATTTTTAAACAGGCTGAATAATTCTTACAACTAGAATGATACTAGTTGTAAGGAGGCGATATAATGGGTAATCCAAAGAAAAAACCACAAGATTTTGCACCAAATCAGATTGGGATGCAGTCAAGATCAGCGGGCGGTAATAAAGGAAAACAAATGCAAGATAAATCAGGGAAACAACCAATTGTTGATAACGGTTAAGAAGAAGGCGATTTACCTTATAAAATAAGAAAGTACACCACTTTTTAAGGAGGCCACTGAAAAAGTCCTCATAGTTCAAAAAGTGAAAGCTTCCCCGATGAAATCGAGGAAGCTTTCACTTTTTTTATGTATAATGGTTGTACTAACTCTAGGTGGTGTCTCGGATGATTTCAAAACAACAACCTCTTAACCTTAGCCCATTCATGGCGATTTACGATATCGTCGTGCCAAAAGATAATATGCTTCGTCAATTTAATGAAATGGTTGATTTTTCTTTTGTGTT
>NZ_JQKQ01000011.1:0-225043 GCF_000746135.1 Bacillus sp. UNC322MFChir4.1 | reverse complement strand
ACAAAGATCCAAAAGATCCAAACACAAATACAGAGACAAACAAAGATCCGAAAGATCCAAACACAAATACAGAGACAGACAAAGATCCAAACACAAATACAAGCACAAATAGCGATCCAAGAGTTCCATCTAATAAACAAAACGATAAAACGACAGTATTACTTCCTAAAACAGGAGGAGCACCAGCGGAGATGATTTCAATTGTTGGCGGTATGGTATTGTTCGTTTTAGGTGGAATGTTATTTGCTCGTCAACGAATGAAACAATAAAAAGCTGTAGAGTATTATTTGATAACTCCTTTAGGGAATCATTCAAAAAACTTCATGGACAGGTGAAGAAAAGAATGAAACCTAAAGGGTTTTTTTATAGGAAAAAGGAAGTGTTTTCGAATGGAGAATAAATAGCGCGCATCAATTGAGGTTCGATGCGCGCTGCTTTATAGTTCTTATGTTGTTAAGATGACTATAACCGTATGTTTTTGTTTATAGCGCTGTTAAAATAATTGGTTCACCGCGTGTTACAACAATTGTATGCTCGCACTGTGCAACAAGGCTTTTATCTGGTGTGACAAATGTCCATTCATCATCACCGCGTTCGATAATATGATCTGCATGCATAGATACGAATGGTTCTACTGCTAAGACAAGTCCGTCTTTTAGGAGAGCGCTATCCATTGGATCGAAATAGTTTAAAATATGATTTGGTGCTTCGTGTAGGCTAAGGCCAATGCCATGTCCTGTTAAGTTTTGAATGACTGTATAGCCATTTTTACGAGCATCGTTGGCAACTGCACGGCCAATTTGGTTTTGTTTTGCGCCAGCTTTTACTTTTTTCATGGCTGCCCAAAATGCACTTTCAGCAGCAGCACAAAGTTTTTCTTTTGCTTCGTCTTGTCCAAGAACAAATGAAATACCTGTATCTGCATAGTAACCATCAAGTGCCGCAGATACGTCTACGTTTACTAAGTCGCCTTCTTTTAGAACGCGGTCTCCTGGGATGCCGTGTGCAACTTCTTCATTGACGCTAATGCAAGTTGTACCTGGAAAATTATATTCTTTTTCAGGTGCAGAAATAGCACCGTGCTCATCTAATACTTTCTTACCGATTAAATCAAGCTCTCTCGTTGTCATGCCTGGTTTCGCTTGTTTTTTCATTTCCTCGCGAGCAAGCGCAACGATGCGGCCGACTTTGCGTAAGCCTTCTAAATCTTGTTCATTTCGAATAATCATGAAAACCACTGTCCTTCCTCAAATGTACATCTCACATGATTGTATCATGTTTATTTTTGTCCTGCTACTTACCTAGGGAGTCGCTCATTTCAAGATTTCATGACATTTGTCATATCCATGTCATGACGTCTCATACTGTTTTCCACATCTTCCAATTTATACAATATAAATATAAGAACGACGGGGGTGGAGAAATGGAACAGATAATTGAAGTAAATGGTGTTTCAAAAACATTTAAACATAAAAAAGCAGTAAATAACGTTTCATTTACAGTAGCGAAAGGGGAAATTGTTGCATTACTTGGACCAAACGGAGCTGGTAAAACGACAACAATTTCGATGATGCTTGGATTAAGGGATCCTTCAGAAGGAAAAGTTTCTATCTTCGGTAAGAGCCCAAAACACCGAGATGTTCGCAATCGCCTTGGAGCAATGCTGCAAGAAGTGAGCGTCATTGATAGTGTGTCAGTAGAAGAAGCAATTGACTTGTTTCGTAGTTATTATACGAATCCAGTTGCAAAAGAAACATTACTTCAGCTATCCAATTTAGCTTCAGAAAGAAAGCAAAGATGTGAAAAGTTATCTGGTGGCCAAAAAAGACGTTTAAATTTCGCGCTCGCACTTGCTGGGAATCCCGATTTACTTTTCTTAGATGAACCAACAGTAGGGATGGACATTACGTCTAGAAAAAGCTTTTGGGATACAATTCGAAAATTGGCAGCTGAAGGGAAAACAATCATTTTAACAACACATTACTTAGAAGAAGCAGATGCACTAGCAGATCGAATTTTATTATTCGGTAACGGCAAAATCATCGCTGATGGTACGCCAGATGAAATGAAAGCAACGATTTCTCAAAAAACAATTTCGTTTTATGTAAAAGAAGAGGTACCGATGGGTATGCTTCGCAGCCTATCTCATGTTACAAATGTCCAATGTAATGAAAAGCATGTGGTACTGACAACAGATGATACGGACGCTACGCTTCGAGAAATTTATCATAAAAACTTGCCTGTTAAGGATGTTGTTGTTGAGCGCGGTAGCTTGGATGAAGCTTTTGAACAGTTTGTCGCAAATCAGAAGGAGGGAATCGTATGAGAGCGTTTTGGATGCAATGTAAAATAGAAATATTACGTACGTTTCGCAATAAATTATTTATCTTTTTCTCATTATTAATGCCAGTTATGTTTTACTACATTTTTACTAATGTTGTGTCAGTGCCGCAAAACGGAGATGCATGGAAAGCACATTATTTAATTTCAATGGCTACGTTTAGTATTGTAGGAACGGCACTCTTTAGTTTTGGTGTTCGTCTTTCACAAGAAAAAGGGCAAGGATGGACACAGCTTTTACAAATTACACCGCTACCAGAAGGCGTATATTTAACAGCTAAAATTATTGCTCAAACGGTTGTAAATGCTTTTTCAATCATTGTTATTTTCATCGCGGGTATAGTCATTAATGATGTACAGTTAACAATAGGACAGTGGATTGGCGCTGGATTATGGTTATTGGTTGGTGTTACGCCATTTTTAGCACTTGGAACGATTATCGGTGCGATTAAGAAAGCGGATGCGGCTACTGGACTAGCGAATATATTAAATATGTGTTTAGCAGTTCTAGGCGGCTTGTGGATGCCGATTGAAATATTTCCAAAGACGTTAAGAAGCATTGGAGAATGGACGCCGACATATCACTTCGGAAGCGGGGCTTGGGATATTGTTGCTGGCAAGACAATTGGTTGGGAAAATGCGGCAATTTTAGGAGGTTATTTTATCGCTTTTGTTGTACTATCAATATATATAAGAAAAAGACAGGAAGCGGTATAAAATGATCGAAAAGAAGCAGTTTGAACTATTTCCGAAACAGATGGGTTTTTTCCCTTATATATGGCTCGTATATTTGTTGTATCCTCTTTACTATTTGATGGGGCAATCAGGATGGAAATTGATATTAGGAGGCGGTATGCTTGTACTCTTTGTTATTGCATACCGCCAGCTTTATTTTGTGCCAAAGAATTTTATTATGTGGGCTTGTATTCAACTGGTGATTACATTCTTATTTAGTACGTTTTATGACCCATATATGATTTTCTTTGGATTTTTTACAGCAAATGCAATAGCATTTGCACAGACAAAAAAACAATTTCGTTTATTATTTTTCCTTTTGATCGTAATGATTTGTTCGTTTATGTTGGTGAACATCCGCGTGTTTACAAACACATCTGCTATAACTGTGATCCCGATGTTTATTTTAATGATTGTTACACCATTCGGTATGCGGAATTTTAACCAGAAAAAAGTATTAAGAACACAATTAATTGAAGCAAATGAACAAATTCGTGATTTAGTAAAACGCGAAGAACGGCAGCGCATTGCAAGGGATTTACATGATACGTTAGGGCATACGTTATCGCTCATTACATTAAAAAGCCAGCTTGTTGAGAAGCTTATTGTGAAAAATCCGGAACGCGCTTGTCTAGAGGCAAAGGAAATTACGCAAACATCCAGAACGGCGTTAAAACAATTACGGGAATTAATTTCTGATATGCGGATGATTACTGTCGAAGAAGAGCTAGAACAAGTGAAGGTGATTCTTCAAGCTGCTAGCATATCGCTAGAGGTGCAGCAGGAGACAAGTACGAATGTATTATCACCGCTAGAACAAAACATTGTCGGAATGTGTGTACGTGAAGCGGTGACAAATGTTGTGAAGCATAGTAAGGCAACGGAGTGCGTAATTATTTTACTTGAGGCGCAAGGGAAGTTGATGGTGCAAGTAAAGGATAATGGTGTTGGATTACAAAACAATCACGATGGGAACGGTATACTTGGCATGAGGGAGCGATTAGCTCTCATTGATGGAGTACTTAAATTAGATGATATTCATAATGGAACGATGTTAACGATACATGTTCCAATTGTCATAAGAACAGGGAAAGAAGGTGCGCATGCATGATTCGAATCATCATTGCAGAAGATCAGCGTATGCTTCGCGGGGCGTTAGGGGCTTTGCTGGATTTAGAGGATGATATTGAAGTTGTTGGGCAAGCGGAAAATGGAGAAGAGGCTTTGAAGCTCATTGAAACAGTACAGCCTGATATTAGTATTATGGACATTGAAATGCCGATTCAAAGCGGTCTGGATGTTGCTGAAACATTGCGGAAGCAGCAATCATTGTGCCGGGTTATGATTTTAACAACATTTGCTCGACCTGGTTATTTCGAGCGCGCAATGAAAGCAAATGTTCATGGGTATTTATTAAAAGATAGTCCGAGTGAAGATCTCGCAGCGGCAATTCGTAATGTTATGAATGGAAAGCGAGAAATTTCCCCTGAGCTTATGTTCGGACTTTGGCAAGAACAAAATCCATTAACAGATCGGGAAAAAGAAGTTCTTCTATTAGCGAAAGAAGGAAAGACGACAAATGAAATCGCCAAAACACTATATCTTTCATCTGGAACCGTTCGAAATTATATTTCGGATGTTTTAACGAAGCTGGATGCAAAAAATCGGATTGAGGCGATTACGATTGCGGAAGAAAAAGGATGGATATGAAAAAAGGTGTTTACCAATGTGAATCGGTAAACATCTTTTTTTGCGGGTAACTGTGTAACAAGTGAAATTACATCAATAATTGTGTAATCGCTAATAATTGGGTTATAATTTTAATATATGAATTTAATAATATCAACGTATGTAGTCGCCTTCTCGTTTTTTACAAATGACAATTTCACTAGTAAATTCTTTTTCTGACATATCGTTTGGAATTTGCAGAGCATTTCGTAAGAAAATTTTCACTTCATTTTTCGACAAAAAATTTGTTATATTAAGATTGGGTTATTGTACTTTTTTTTCTTGTACTTCACCTTTCAAGTACTTTTTCACGATATTTTCTTTCGTGCTACTTTGAGATCCTGCTAATGTTTCGATTGTTAGCCCGGGCTGAGCAGCTGCAACTTTTATTTGTTTATTATTCATTTCTTGGATACGAATTGCTTAAGGACAGAGCAAGCCGAAAGAAGAGAACTGGTCATTTTTTGTGATTTTTCTCTAACACACTTAATCTCACAAGTGTATGAGATTAAGTGTAAGACAAAATTGCGGAATTTTATATAAATTATGCAATATTTCATATCGAAAATTGTCGAAATGGCAGTATTGTATTGGTATGACCATTTTTAAAACTAAATTGCAATAAATGGGATGGATGGTGAACTAACGTGCATGCGGAAAAGCTGGGAGACGAAATTAAAAAGATTAGAAGGATGCGAGGTTTAACACAAAAGCATTTAGCTGATAACATATGTCATCAGTCGGAAATAAGTAGAATTGAATCAGGAGTAGTATATCCGAGTATGGACATATTACAAGGAATTGCAGCAAAGTTAAAAGTACCGATTATTCATTTTTATGAAGTAGTGGCTTATTCTGATATTGAACGAAAAAAACAATTTAAAGATCTGATTCAATCGCTATGCAAACAAAAGAAATATGAAGAAATTTATAAAAAAACATGGGATGAGCTAAAGAAAGAAGAAGATCATCCAGAGTTTCAGCAATTTCTTCTTTGGCATCATCATTTATCGGCGTATATGTTGAAAAAGGTGAATTATGAATACTGCATTTTAGAGTTGAAAAAATTAATCACCCAGCAATCAGTGGGTATGGATGTCTTTCAAAGTTTATATATCGAAAATTCAATTGCAAATATTTATGCGGAAAATGAATGTATTCAAAAAAGCATTGAAGTTTATAAACATATTTTAAAACAGTTGAAATCATTACATAGTAACGAGGAATTTGCTATAAAGGTTGGCTATAATTATGCAAAGGCATTGTATTTAGATGACCGGTATGAAGAAGCTCTTTACAATGTTGAAAAAACAATTGAAACATCATGCCAGAATAGTAACATGACACTCATTGGCCAGTTATTCTATCAAAAAGGAGAATGTCTTGAAAAGCTAGGGCATTCAGAAGATGAGATTAGAATTGCTTATGCAAAAGCGCTGTTCTTTTTTGAACTATTAGATCTACATTCTTATAAAAATACGCTGTTAAACAAAATGAAAATTTAAACAGGTAAAAAAAGGGTATGCATAATTGCATGTCTTATGGATAAAATTTCATGTTATATTAGAAAAAAAGACGTGGGGGAATGGAATATGAAAAAACTTCTTGTTGGTAGTTTATTGACATTAGCAATGTTAGCAGGTATTTCATTTGGCAGTGCGCTAGTAGACCAAAATCAAGCAGTAACAAATCATAATGATGTAGTACAATTAGCTTCAGATTTACCATTTGAATATTAAAATAAAAAGAAACAACCGTCTAGTCAAGACGGTTGTTTCTTTTTTTAGGCCTTTTTGCATAAGAACAGTCCAACAATGCGGGTTTCACTTTATAGAAAAAAAGAAAATAATGTTCCGATCCATTCTTTTCCTTTATCTAAAGGGGATAAAGAAGAAACGTCTTCCATAGAAAGTAAATTGGAGGATTCTAGATCTTGATTGATTTCTTTTTTCACTTGTTCTAAAAACGGTGAATCATATAATATACAATTGATTTCATGATTCATATATAAGCTTCGTTTATCAAAATTGGCCGTTCCAATATCACAAATCCATCCATCTACCATTACAATTTTCGCGTGAAAAAAACCATCTAGAAATTCGTAAATATGACAACCTGCTTTAATAAGTTTCCGACAATACGGAAGTTTTGCTTCGCGAACAAATGGATGATCCGCTTTTTTAGGCACGAGTATAGTAATACGAACTCCTCTTTTTCGCGCGCACAGCAATGCGTTCATTAGTTCTTTTCCAGGAATAAAATAGGGCGTGCCAATATACAGTTCTTTTGTTGCCTTTTCAATGAGATCGAGAAAAGTTTGCTGCAAATATGCGCCGTCAGTTGGTACGAATTGATGAGAAGTTTCGCCTTTTTTTAGTATTGGAAAATAACAATTTTCATCCAATAAGTCTTCGTTTGTATCATCGCGCCAATCATGTAGAAACTGCGTTTGCAAATCTTGTACACCTTCTTCGGTAAGGCGTAGGTGATAGTCACGCCAAGGACCTAGCTCTTGGTTATGTCCTAAATATTCTTCTCCGATGTTGAAACCTCCAATGTACCCAATTTTCCCATCAATAATAGTAATTTTTCGATGGTTTCTTTGGTTAACAGAGAAAAAGAGAAAGGGAAAACGAATTTTATGACAAAATGAAAAGTGCACACCGTGTTGTTTTAATTTCTGAATCGTTTGTTTTGATAAACGATGGCTGCCGATTCGATCAAGAAGAAGACGCACTTCAATACCTTGCGCTGCTTTTTCCATTAAAAGCTGTAAAAATGTATGGCTAATCTCATCATTTTTTACGATAAAAAACAAAATATGTATATGATGTTTAGCGTGTTGTATATCAGTAAATAGCTCCTTATATAATGCTTTCCCATATGTATAAAGTTTAAAATTACTATGGCGTATAGGAAAGGAACGTGGTTTAAGATTGTTTAAATGAATTTTTCTTCCATAGATGAAGTCAAAAGCTGCCCACAGTAAGAGAAAGATAAGGATGAGAAATAAAAAGTTCATGAAGTTCCCTCCTCTATATTCATTTTTATCTTGCAATTCGCCGGATTCGTTCTAAGTATCAATGGGATATGAAAAAACTACTGACGGAAGCTTCGCTTTATAGTTTCACCGAAATAAAAAGCTTTATGAAAAAATATATTGTTGTATAACAAAAAACTGTTGACTGAATGCTCACTCATCATATAATGGGAGTAGGGGTAATGAATTCAGAAAATTATTTATTTTTGAAGATTCGAAAATAAAAAAGTATACTACATGGAGAGGGGTTGGCAGAAATATGAACAGCTTATTAATTGTAAATTGGTTGGCGACAATTGCCATCGTTGCGTATGCAGCTTATTTATTTGTGTATCTTATACGAACACGGATTACCTACATACGATTAGGAAAAAAAGTAGAGTTTGATCGCCGCTTCAAAGAAAGATGGGATCTTATTAAAGGGAATGTCTTCGGACAAAAGAAATTACTCAAAGATAAAAAAAGTGGCATTATGCACGTTATGTTTTTTTACGGATTTATTCTTGTCCAATTTGGAGCAATTGACTTCATATGGAAAGGCTTAGCGCCAGGATCGCATCTTCCACTTGGACCACTATATTCTGCATTTACATTCTTCCAAGAAATCGTCACACTCGTTATTTTAATCGCAGTCTTTTGGGCTTTTTATAGAAGGTATATTGAGAAGCTTGTTCGCTTAAAGAGGAACTTTAAAGCAGGGCTTGTTTTAATTTTCATCGGAGGCTTAATGTTATCTGTTCTTCTTGGTAATGGAATGGGCATCATTTGGCATGGCGAGGAATTATCATGGAGTGAACCGATCGCTTCTGCAATCGCTTACTTATTTTCTGGGATTGGCGAAACAGCCGCAATTGTCGTGTTCTATTTTGCGTGGTGGTTGCATTTACTAATTTTGTTAACGTTTTTAGTTTACGTTCCACAATCGAAACATGCGCATTTAATTGCAGGACCAGCAAATGTATACTTTAGCCGTTTAACAAACCCAGGGAAATTAGAAAAAATTGATTTTGAAGATGAAACGCAAGAAACATTTGGCGTTGGGAAAATTGAAGACTTCAAACAAACACAGCTTATTGATTTATATGCATGCGTAGAGTGCGGCCGCTGTACGAATATGTGCCCGGCAACAGGAACTGGTAAGATGCTATCGCCAATGGATTTAATTTTAAAGCTGCGTGACCATTTAACGGATAAAGGTGCAGCAGTAACGTCGCGCGCACCGTGGGTACCAACCGTTGCATTTAACAAAACAAAAGGCAATCAACTAGCGATGATGGCAGCTGGAGATGGACAACATGAATCTGCCGCAACGCTCGCATACGATCCAAGTTTAATTGGAGATGTCATTACTGAAACAGAAATTTGGGCTTGTACAACGTGTCGTAACTGTGAAGATCAATGTCCAGTTATGAACGAACACGTTGATAAAATTATTGATTTGCGCCGCTACCTTGTTTTAACAGAAGGAAAAATGGATCCAGAAGCGCAGCGTGCTCTGACAAATATCGAGCGTCAAGGAAACCCTTGGGGACTGAATCGTAAAGAGCGTGAAACGTGGCGTACGATGGAAGAGGAAGTTTCCATTCCAACTGTGAAAGAAAAAGCAAAAGCAGGCGAAGAGTTTGAATATTTATTCTGGGTAGGTTCTATGGGATCTTATGATAACCGTAGCCAGAAAATTGCGTTATCTTTTGCGAAATTAATGAATGAAGCTGGTATTTCCTTTGCGATCCTCGGAAATAAAGAGAAAAACTCAGGAGATACACCGCGCCGCCTTGGAAATGAATTTGTTTTCCAAGAGATGGCAAGTAAAAATATTGAAGAGTTTGAGAAAGCAGGCGTGAAGAAGATTGTTACAATCGATCCGCATGCGTATAACACGTTTAAAAATGAGTATCCAGACTTTGGCTTACAAGCAGAAGTCTATCATCATACAGAATTGTTAGCACAGTGGGTGAAAGAAGGGCGCTTAAAGCCAGTTCACCGCGTCGAAGAAACGATTACGTATCACGACTCTTGTTATTTAGGACGTTACAACGAAGTGTACGAAGCACCGCGCAATATTTTAAAAGCGATTCCAGGTGTGAAGCTTGTTGAAATGGAACGTAACCGTGAAACAGGAATGTGCTGCGGAGCGGGCGGCGGTCTTATGTGGATGGAAGAGACGGCTGGTTCGCGTATTAACGTGGCACGTACTGAACAAGCACTTTCGACATCGCCGACGATGATCGGTACGGGTTGCCCGTATTGCTTAACGATGATCAGCGATGGTACGAAGGCGAAAGAAGTAGAAGAGCGCGTACAAACGCTTGATATAACGGAGATTCTAGAGCGCTCTGTCATTGGACCGAAGAAAGAAGCAATATAAGAATCCGTACAACTTTAGATAAAAGGGGTGCAAATTTTGCACCTCTTTCTCACGACAGCGCTACTGAACGAGCGTTCAATCAACGCCGTAATAAGAAGAAATGGGGGAATATGTTTTGACAAGAACAGTAATTTTAAGTGCTGCAAGAACACCTGTTGGAAAGTTTGGGGGAGCTTTAAAGGATGTAAAGGCAACAGAGCTTGGAGGAATTGCAATTGGAGCGGCTTTAGAGCGTGCGAATGTTGCAGCAAGTGATATTGAAGAAGTTGTATTTGGGACGGTTATTCAAGGAGGACAAGGGCAAATTCCATCGCGCCAAGCAGCTAGAGAAGCAGGGATTCCGTGGGAGACTCGCACAGAAACAGTGAATAAAGTTTGTGCATCTGGACTTCGTGCTGTAACGTTAGCGGATCAAATTATTCGCACTGGTGATCATTCGTTGCTTGTAGCAGGCGGCATGGAATCGATGAGCAATAGTCCATATATTTTACGCGGCGCGCGCTGGGGATATCGCATGGGGCATAACGAAGTTGCCGACTTAAACGTGGCGGATGGTTTAACGTGCACATTTACTGGCGTGCATATGGGTGTGTATGGCGGCGATGTTGCCAAAGAAGACGGTATTTCTCGTGAAATGCAAGATGAGTGGGCATGCAGAAGTCATATGCTTGCCATTGAAGCGCAAAAGGAAGGCCGCTTTGCAGAAGAAATTGTTCCTGTATCTGTGCCGCAGCGAAAAGGGGAGCCGGTAGTCGTAGCGCACGATGAAGCGCCGCGCGGAGATACAACAATTGAAAAATTAGCAAAGCTAAAACCTGTATTTGATAAGGATGCAACGGTTACGGCTGGGAATGCACCAGGTTTAAATGATGGAGCAGCAGCGCTCGTGTTAATGAGTGAAGAACGTGCGAAGGAAGAAGGAAGAAAGCCGCTTGCAACGATTTTAGGGCATACAGCGATCGCGGTTGAAGCAAAGGATTTTCCGAGAACACCAGGCTATGCCATTAATGAGTTATTAAAGAAAACAGGCAAGAAAGTGGAAGACATTGATTTATTTGAGATTAATGAAGCGTTTGCTGCTGTAGCGATTGCAAGCGCAAACCTTGCAGGTATTAATCCCGAGAAGATTAACGTAAACGGCGGAGCAGTTGCGATGGGGCATCCAATTGGAGCAAGCGGGGCGCGCATTATCGTTACTCTTATCCATGCATTGAAGCAGCGCGGCGGTGGAATTGGAATTGCATCTATTTGCAGCGGCGGTGGTCAAGGCGACGCAATCATGATTGAGGTTCAGTAAAAAGGGGGCTATAAACATGACAGTACAAAAGATTGTTGTAATTGGTTCGGGGCAAATGGGTTCTGGAATTGCACAGGTGTGTGCGATGGCAGGCTATGACGTATATATACAAGATTTAAAGCAAGAGCAGCTAAACCGCGGAATCGCAACTATTACGAAAAATTTATCTCGGCAAGTTGAGAAAGGCCGCATGAGTGAAAATGATAAGGATGCAACGTTACAGCGTCTGACCGCAACGATTACGCTAGATTGTGTAGAAGAAGCAGATCTTGTCATCGAAGCAGCTGTGGAAAGAATGGACATTAAAAAGCAAATTTTTGCGAAACTAGATGAATTAGCACCGGAGCATACGATTTTAGCAACAAATACATCTTCGCTGCCAATTACTGAAATTGCAGCTGTTACGAATCGTCCAGAAAAAGTCATCGGTATGCACTTTATGAACCCTGTTCCGGTTATGAAGCTTGTCGAAATTATTCGCGGCTTAGCAACGGAGGACGCTGTATATGAAACGATTGAGGATATTACAAAAAAAATCGGCAAAGTCCCAGTTGAAGTAAATGACTTCCCAGGGTTTGTTTCTAACCGTATTTTATTGCCAATGATTAACGAAGCAATTTATACGCTATATGAAGGCGTTGCAACAAAAGAAGCGATCGATGAGGTTATGAAGCTTGGCATGAATCATCCGATGGGACCATTGACACTTGCTGATTTTATCGGTTTAGATACTTGTTTATACATTATGGAAGTGCTGCATGAAGGATTAGGGGATAGCAAATATCGACCATGCCCGCTCCTACGTAAATATGTAAATGCAGGCTGGTTAGGACGTAAGACAGGACGCGGTTTTTACGTTTATGAATAATTAATACCTCTTCCGGTGTACTAGTGGTCTTACTAAGCCATTCAATCATAATAAAAAACAATTTGAGGTGAAGTAGATGAACTTTCAATTTACAGAAGAGCAGCAAATGATGCGGAAAATGGTTCGGGACTTCGCTCAGAAGGAAATTGCTCCCTTTGTTCCAATGATGGAACAAGGGGTGTTTCCTAGAGAAGTTCTAAAGAAAATGGGCGCGCTTGGACTAATGGGGATACCAATTCCAGCGAAATACGGCGGGGCGGAAATGGACTTTATTTCGTATATTTTAGCCATTCATGAAATTTCAAAAGTAAGCGCTACGGTAGGGGTCATTTTATCAGTACATACTTCTGTTGGAACGAATCCTATTTTATATTTTGGAACAGAAGAGCAAAAGAAAAAATATATTCCAAAGTTAGCAACGGGTGAATATTTAGGGGCATTTGCATTAACAGAGCCAAGCGCAGGATCGGATGCTGGGAGTCTGAAATCAAGGGCGGTTAGGCAAGGCGATGAGTACGTTATTAACGGTTCGAAAGTATTTATTACAAACGGCGGCGAGGCAGATACATATATTGTCTTTGCTTCTACGAATCCGGATGCGGGTACGCGCGGAATATCGGCATTTATTGTCCCGAAAGATACACCAGGTTTAGTTATTGGAAAAGATGAGCACAAAATGGGGTTATTAGGTTCTCGAACAGTGCAATTAACGTTTGAAGATATGAAAGTTCCTGCTGAGAATTTGCTTGGCGAAGAGGGCCAAGGTTTTAAAGTGGCAATGGCAAATTTAGATGCTGGTCGCATCGGTATCGGGGCACAGTCACTTGGTATCGCTGAAGCAGCGCTAGATTGTGCTACTGATTATGCGAAAGAACGTCGTCAGTTTGGCAAACCGATTGCCGCGCAGCAAGGATTAGGGTTTAAGCTAGCGGATATGGCAACAGCCGTTGAAGCAGCTCGTCTGCTTGTATACCGCGCTGCATCATTAAGAACGCAAGGTTTACCGTGCGGGAAGGAAGCGTCAATTGCAAAATTATTTGCTTCCAAAACAGCAGTAGAAGTGGCAATTGAAGCTGTGCAAGTGTTAGGTGGTTATGGTTATACAAAAGAGTATTCTGCAGAGCGATTCTTCCGCGATGCAAAAATATGTGAGATTTATGAAGGAACAAGTGAGATTCAGCGTTTAGTTATTAGCAGAGCGCTTTAAGGGGGAAATAGAGATGCATTTTAAATTATCGGAAGAGCATGAAATGATTCGGAAAATGGTTCGTGATTTTGCGAGAAATGAAGTCGCACCCACAGCAGCGGAGCGTGATGAAGAGGAACGCTTTGACCGCGCTTTATTTGATCAAATGGCGGAACTTGGCTTAACTGGTATTCCGTGGCCTGAAGAGTACGGCGGAATTGGAAGCGATTACTTAGCTTATGTGATCGCGGTGGAAGAGTTGTCACGTGTTTGTGCTTCTACAGGTGTAACATTATCAGCTCATACATCGCTTGCAGGTTGGCCAATTTTCACATTCGGTACAGAAGAGCAAAAGCAGAAGTATTTACGTCCAATGGCAGAAGGAAAGAAAATCGGTGCTTACGCCTTAACGGAGCCGGGTTCTGGATCAGATGCTGGCGGAATGAAAACAACGGCAAAGCGTGACGGTGATCATTATATTTTAAACGGTTCGAAAATTTTCATTACAAACGGCGGCATTGCGGATATTTATGTGGTATTTGCACTGACAGATTCAGAATCAAAGCAGCGCGGTACAAGTGCATTTATTGTGGAAAGCAGTGCGCTAGGATTCTCTGTTGGAAAGAAAGAGAGCAAGCTTGGTATTCGTTCTTCACCGACGACGGAGATTATATTTGAGGACTGCCACATTCCAGCTGAGAACTTACTTGGCGAGGAAGGGCAAGGATTTAAAATTGCAATGAAAACGTTAGATGGCGGCCGTAACGGTATTGCGGCGCAAGCGGTTGGTATCGCACAAGGCGCGCTTGATGCCGCGGCTGATTATGCGAAGGAACGCCAGCAATTTGGGAAGCCAATTGCCGCGCAGCAAGGAATTGGCTTTAAACTAGCGGATATGGCAACTGGAGTAGAGGCGGCGCGCTTATTAACATATCAAGCAGCTTGGCTTGAATCAGAAGGTTTGCCGTATGGAAAAGAATCAGCAATGTCGAAATTATTTGCAGGAGATACAGCAATGAAAGTGACGACAGAGGCTGTGCAAGTATTTGGAGGATACGGTTATACAAAAGATTATCCAGTAGAACGCTTTATGCGCGATGCAAAGATTACGCAAATTTATGAAGGAACGCAAGAAATTCAGCGTCTTGTTATTTCACGTATGTTAACAAAGTAGAAGAGATTAGAAGCGTAGGAGCCTCCTACGCTTCTTCCTGCAAAATGATAGAAAAGGGGTGAAGGATATAGATGGTTAAGCACAATGTACAAGCATCTGTGAAAGATGAAAGACTTATTGCACTTCGGCGTGAACAAATGATTAAAGGTGCTGTGCAGCTCTTTAAACAAAAAGGATTTCCGCGCACAACAACGAGAGAAATTGCAAAGGCAGCAGGCTTTAGCATTGGGACACTCTATGAATATATTCGAACGAAAGATGATGTGCTTTATTTAGTGTGTGATAGTATTTATGAACATGTAAAAGAGCGTTTAGAGCAAGTGCTTTGCAAAGGAAAAGGAAATGTTGATAGTTTAAAAGCAGCGATTACAAATTATTTTAAAGTGATGGATGAATTGCAAGAAGAGGTTCTTATTATGTATCAAGAAGTTCGTTTTCTACCAAAAGAATCGCTGCCTTACGTACTAGAGAAAGAATTTCAAATGGTAGGGATGTTCGAAGATATTTTGCAGCAATGTGTTCAAAATAAAGTATTTACTTTAACAAAAAATGAGATTCAACTGCTTGCTCATAATATTTTTATTCAAGGACAAATGTGGGGATTTCGGCGCTGGGCGTTGCAGAAACTTTATACATTGGAAGAGTATACAGAGATGCAAATTCGTTATGTATTAAATGGTGCTCATATGATTCCGAGCTATATAGATCCAAATTAAAAAAATAAAATAAAAGCATTTTTTAGGTGGGCGAGGGCGTCTGGTCATGTATAGAAGTGGTTAGGGTCTTTTTCTGCCTAGCAGCAGTCTATATATCGAAAAATGAAAATGGGTTCATATGAAAGGAAAATGACCTTCCATATGCAGAGGGGATCACTTGATGATTCCCTATTTTTTTGTGGCATATTTGGTGCAGTTTTGTTTATAATGAATAGTATGGATTTTTTTGAACAGGCCTTTATATAATTAGGATATATTTTAAGAAAGGAAGTGCCGCACAAGTGAATTTAAAGCAAATTTCACCAGAAGAGCTAAAAGAATTGTCCATGATTGAAGTTGTACATAGCTTGTTAGAGGAAAAAGGACAAGCAACACCTTTTCATGATCTAGTTCAAGAAATCGCTCAATTACTAGAACTATCTGAAGAACAAGTTGCAGCGAGAATCGCGCAATTTTATACAGATTTAAATATCGATGGCCGCTTTATCAATCTTGGAGAAAATCGTTGGGGACTACGTGGATGGTACCCGTACGAGCAAATTGATGAGGAAATTTTACCTCAAGCGAAGCCTAAGAAGAAACGTAAAGTTGAAGAAGTAGAAGATGACTACATCGAAGCGGAAGATGATTTCGAAGACGATGGCGACTTCGAAGAAGATGAAGAAGAAGACGTAGAAGATCTTGATGAGCTTCTTGATGAAGAAGATGAAGAAGATGATGATCTTGATGACTTAGATGAAGAAGATGATGATGATGATTTCGCTGATGAAGATGAATTAGAATACGACGAATCAGAAGAAGAAGAGGAAGAGCTGTAGTTCTTGACTTTTCATTATCGTCCATGTAGAATCATTTTTGGGCTCTTTAAAAAAGACGATAATAATTTTTTCTTATAAATATAAAAGAAAATTGCTCCCTATTCATTACTTTGTGTAATAAAGGGAGCAATTTTCTTTTTTGTTTTTTGTTTAGAAAAATGAAAGAGTCTAACAATAAGATAAGGTAAGTGTTATCTACATACGTTGCAATTTGCAGCGGTAATTATATAACAGCAAAGTAGAAGGGAGTACATTCATGACTAAGTATATTTTTGTAACAGGCGGTGTAGTATCATCTCTAGGAAAGGGGATCACAGCAGCATCCCTTGGAAGATTATTAAAAAATCGTGGTTTAAACGTAACGATTCAAAAGTTTGATCCGTATATTAACGTAGACCCAGGAACAATGAGCCCATACCAACACGGTGAGGTATTCGTTACAGATGATGGTGCAGAAACAGATTTAGACCTTGGTCATTATGAGCGTTTCATCGACATCAACTTAAATAAATACAGCAACGTAACAACAGGTAAAATTTACTCTTCTGTTCTTCAAAAAGAGCGTCGTGGTGAATATTTAGGAGGAACTGTTCAAGTTATTCCTCACATTACAAATGAAATTAAAGAGCGTGTATATCGTTCAGGCCGCGAAACTAATGCGGACGTTGTGATTACAGAAATCGGCGGAACTGTTGGTGATATCGAGTCTTTACCGTTCCTAGAAGCAATTCGCCAAATTAAGAGCGATATTGGCCGTGACAATGTAATGTACATTCATTGTACGTTAATCCCTTATTTAAAAGCAGCTGGCGAAATGAAAACAAAACCAACACAGCATAGTGTTAAAGAACTTCGCAGCTTAGGTATTCAGCCAAATATTATCGTTGTTCGTACAGAACTTCCTGTTTCTCAAGATATGAAAGATAAGCTTGCTTTATTCTGCGACATTGATACAAAAGCAGTAATCGAAGCACGCGATGCAGATACATTATATGCAGTTCCATTATCTCTTCAAGAGCAAAACATGGACCAAATCGTTTGTGATCATTTAAAATTAGACAATCCAGCTGCCGATATGACAGAATGGAATGCATTAGTTGAGAAAGTACGCAATCTGTCTAAGAAAACAAAAATTGCTCTTGTTGGTAAATATGTAGAGCTTCAAGATGCATACATTTCTGTTGTAGAAGCACTTCGTCATGCAGGTTATAAATTTGATACAGATGTAGAAGTGAAATGGGTAAATGCTGAGCACGTAACAGCAGAAAACGTGAAAGAATTAGTTGGCGATACAGATGGTATCCTTGTACCAGGTGGTTTCGGTGACCGCGGTGTTGAAGGTAAAATTGCTGCAATTCAATATGCACGTGAAAACAAAGTTCCATTCTTAGGAATTTGCTTAGGTATGCAACTTGCATCAATCGAATTTGCACGTAACGTATTAGGATTAGAAGGTGCGAACTCTTCTGAAATTAATCCTGACACGCCTTATGCAATTATCGACCTATTACCAGAGCAAAAAGACGTAGAAGACTTAGGTGGTACACTTCGTCTTGGGCTATACCCATGTAAGCTTACGCCAGAAACAAATGCTTATAGTGCATATAATGAGCCAGTTGTATATGAACGTCATCGTCATCGTTATGAGTTCAACAATGAATTCCGTAAAGATATGGAAGGCGCTGGGTTCATCTTCTCTGGTACAAGCCCAGATGGCCGTTTAGTAGAAATTATCGAATTGAAAGAACATCCTTGGTTCGTGGCAGCACAGTTCCACCCAGAACTTGTATCTCGTCCAAACCGTCCACAACCGTTGTTCCGTGACTTTGTACAAGCTTCTATTATTAATAAAGAAGGTAAGTAATAAGAAAAAGGCGTCCTATTATAGGGCGCCTTTTTGCGTTACTCATATTCATTCATAATGTCATCAATTGTAAACTTTAATCCGTGATAGGCAAATAAAGCTGTCATTAAACTTGGAAATCCATACCGAGATCCGTCATCATCTGGAATTAATGGCTTGATAAGTTGTGTATCGATATGTGCATCGGTGAATTGTTCTAATGACAATTCGCCTTCTTGTTTAGCGGAAATACCAACAATAAAATGACCGTTTTCTTGCAATTGTTTCGCTAGTGAAATAATCTCTTCATCTGTAGAAAAACGGCTAATCAGTAGGATGCGATCGGCAACGGTTACGTCTTCTTGTTTATCGTCTGCAAATAATCGTTTTGCATGTTGCATAGGCTCGGCTCCGTATAAAGCTTCGGAAATTACACCTTCCATCTCTTTCGTACCGTGCAAGTAAATGTGTCCATCTCCGATTAATGCTTGTGCAAGTAAACGAGCACTATCTTCTATATTCATCTCTTCTTTCTGAGCAATTTTTGTGAAATAGCCACCTAGCTGGGTGGAAAAAATTTTAAACATGGTGATGCTCCTTTCTAGCATGCTTATCGGCTTTCATTATAGCTTATTTATTCATAACGGTGCTAGCGCTAGGAAATAGGAAGCAGTAAAATAAGAAAGAATAGGAAGGAATTTGATAAAAAGTAGCGAAATTAATCGAAAGATATGAATCCATTTTAATTTTTCGACATCTAGATTGTTGCTATGTAGAAAAAAGTTCTGACCGCTTCTATGCATGGTCAGATGCTCCCAGGCTATATAAAAAGAATGGTTTTTATGCCTGTTTTTAATTTGGATTTATAGGGATACGAGAAATACAAATTTTGTATTTATATAGAAAGGTTGGGGAATATGGAAGGGAAAATTTTAATCGTTGATGATCAATACGGCATTCGAGTTTTATTACATGAGGTGTTTCAAAAGGAAGGTTACGAAACATTTCAAGCAGCAAACGGTTTTCAAGCCCTCGATATTGTGAAAAAAGATTGTCCAGATTTAGTTATTTTAGATATGAAAATCCCGGGTATGGACGGAATTGAAATTTTAAAACATGTGAAAAAAATTAATCAAGACATTAAAGTAATTTTAATGACGGCTTATGGCGAGTTAGATATGATTCAAGAAGCGAAAGAACTCGGTGCGTTAATGCACTTTGCAAAGCCGTTTGATATTGATGAAATTCGAAGTGCTGTGCGAAAAGAAATTGCTGTAGAAGCATAATCGTGAATTTTTTATTAAAAAATAGTAAAAAAGCGTTTTCATAAACTAATGAGCAGGTGAATGCAGTTGAGTTTTTGAGTACAAGTTGGTATCCTATGGAGTGTAGAAAAAAGTCCGGTATGTGATTATACATATTTTTCCTTATTGTGGTCATACTACCACCGATAAGAACTTATCGGATACAAAAAAACGTTTTTAGGAGGATTTACCATGCCTTTAGTTTCCATGAAAGAAATGCTAAACAAAGCGCTAGAAGGAAAATATGCAGTTGGTCAATTCAACATGAATAACTTAGAGTGGACACAAGCTATCTTAGCTGCTGCAGAAGAAGAAAAATCTCCTGTAATTTTAGGTGTATCTGAAGGTGCAGCTCGTCATATGACTGGTTTCAAAACAGTTGTAGCTATGGTTAAAGCTTTAATCGAAGAAATGAACATCACTGTTCCTGTTGCGATTCACCTTGACCATGGTTCAAGCTTCGAAAAATGTAAAGAAGCAATTGATGCAGGTTTCACATCTGTAATGATCGATGCTTCTCACCACCCATTTGAAGAAAATATCGAAACTACTAAAAAAGTAGTAGAATATGCACACGCTCGTAACGTATCTGTAGAAGCTGAGCTTGGTACAGTTGGCGGACAAGAAGATGACGTAGTAGCTGAAGGTGTTATCTACGCTGATCCTCAAGAGTGTAAAGAACTAGTAGCTGCAACAGGTATTGATTGCCTTGCTCCAGCATTAGGTTCTGTACATGGTCCTTACAAAGGTGAGCCTAACTTAGGATTCAAAGAGATGGAAGAAGTTCGTGACGTAACTGGTGTACCTTTAGTACTTCACGGTGGTACTGGTATCCCAACAGCTGACATCAAAAAATCTATCTCTTTAGGTACTTCTAAAATCAACGTAAACACTGAAAACCAAATCGAGTTTACAAAAGCGGTTCGTGAAGTGTTAAATAAAGACCAAGAAGTTTATGATCCTCGTAAATTTATCGGGCCTGGTCGTGAAGCAATTAAAGCGACTGTAATCGGTAAAATTCGTGAGTTTGGTTCTAACGGTCAAGCATAATTTTAAAAATGACTTTAGAAACCGTCTAGCCTTTTAGACGGTTTCGTTTCGTTGTATAATGAAAGCGTGAACATTTTGCGGAATAGACAAATTTCTGCTTGTTAGGGCATTTTAAGAGAATTATTTTTGTAATTATGTAAAAATAAAGGGAACAGAGAGCATGGACATACTCGCAAGTGTAAGAATGTATCCGAAGTAGTGAACTTACCCGTTACAGTAGGGAATGGATCGGGAAATGAATTCACAAGAAGGGGGCTTAAGATGGATAAGTTGCTGATTGAAGGCGGTGTACCTTTACATGGTTCAATTCGTGTGAGTGGTGCAAAAAATAGTGCTGTTGCGCTTATTCCTGCGACCATTTTAGCAGAAACACCCGTTACAATTGGTGGTGTACCTAATATTTCTGATGTGAAAATACTCGGTGATTTGTTAGAGGAAATTGGTGGATCAGTCACATATCATCAAGATGAAGAAATGACAATTGATCCTTCTAAGATGGTAGCAATGCCTCTTCCGAATGGAAAGGTAAAAAAGCTGCGTGCTTCCTATTATTTAATGGGAGCAATGCTCGGTCGTTTTAAACAAGCGGTAATTGGACTTCCTGGTGGATGTCATTTAGGACCAAGGCCAATTGACCAGCATATTAAGGGGTTTGAAGCGCTTGGAGCACATGTCACAAATGAGCAAGGTGCAATATATTTGCGTGCAGAGGAACTGCGGGGAGCACGTATTTATTTAGATGTTGTCAGTGTAGGTGCGACAATTAACATTATGCTTGCTGCCGTGCGTGCAAAAGGTAGGACAATCATTGAAAATGCAGCGAAAGAACCTGAAATTATTGATGTAGCCACATTGCTTACAAGTATGGGAGCTCGCATTAAAGGAGCAGGAACAGACGTAATTCGTATCGATGGTGTTGAATCGCTTCACGGCTGTTATCACTCTATTATTCCTGATCGCATTGAAGCTGGAACATATATGATTCTGGGTGCGGCTTCTGGCGGTGAAGTTGTAGTTGATAATGTGATTCCGCAGCACTTAGAATCTATAACGGCTAAGCTTCGGGAAATGGGTGTCAGAGTAGAAACACATGATGATCAAATTGTGGTAAGTGGGGATCGCCAGTTAAAAATGGTAGATGTAAAAACGCTCGTATATCCAGGGTTTCCAACTGACTTGCAGCAACCGTTTACGACGTTATTAACAAAGGCAAGCGGAACGGCAGTTGTAACAGATACAATTTACGGCGCACGATTTAAACATATAGATGAATTAAGAAGAATGAATGCGCAAATTAAAGTAGAAGGTCGTTCTGCTATCGTGACAGGGCCTATTTCGCTGCAAGGAGCGAAAGTGAAAGCAAGTGACTTACGTGCCGGGGCTGCTCTTGTTATTGCAGGTTTAATGGCAGAAGGGATCACTGAGATTACAGGGCTGGAGCATATTGATCGCGGCTATGAAAATTTAGAGGACAAGCTTCGAGGTCTTGGCGCAAAAATTTGGCGTGAAAAAATGACAAGACAAGAGATTGAACAGATGAAAAACGCCTAAAGAGCTTTGCGTCTATAATAGGGCGCATGGTGAATGTTAATTATGGGAGAAATATTAAGGTTTAAAGGAGAGGGATTAGATTGGAAAGAAGTTTATCCATGGAATTAGTACGTGTAACGGAGGCTGCAGCGTTATCATCAGCACGCTGGATGGGGCTTGGTAAGAAAGATGAAGCAGATGGGGCAGCAACTTCAGCGATGCGCGATGTGTTTGACACAGTACCGATGAAAGGAACTGTAGTAATTGGTGAAGGGGAAATGGATGAAGCACCAATGCTATATATCGGTGAAAAATTAGGGACTGGATATGGTCCGCGCGTTGATGTAGCAGTTGATCCATTAGAAGGAACAAATATCGTTGCAGCAGGAGGATGGAATGCGTTAGCAGTCATTGCCGTAGCAGACCATGGAAACTTATTACATGCACCTGACATGTATATGGAGAAAATTGCGGTTGGTCCAGAAGCAGTTGGTGCAGTTGATATTAATGCACCAGTTATTGATAACTTACGTGCAGTTGCGAGAGCAAAAAATAAAAATATTGAAGATGTTGTAGCAACTATTTTAAATAGACCACGTCATCAAGCAATTATTGAGGAAATTCGTAAAGCGGGAGCACGCATTAAATTGATTAACGACGGTGATGTAGCTGGTGCTATTAACACAGCATTTGATCGCACGGGTGTTGATATTTTATTCGGATCTGGTGGTGCACCGGAGGGAGTTCTAGCTGCTGTAGCATTAAAATGTTTAGGTGGAGAAATTCAAGGGAAGCTTCTTCCGCAAAATGAAGCAGAACTAGAACGCTGCAAAAAAATGGGCATCGATGATGTTAACCGTGTTCTTTATATGGAAGATTTAGTAAAAGGTGACGATGCAATCTTTGCAGCAACCGGTGTTACTGACGGTGAATTACTGCGCGGTGTTCAATTTAAAGGAAGTACTGGTACAACACACTCTCTTGTTATGCGCGCGAAATCGGGAACAGTTCGCTTTGTTGACGGTCGTCATAGTTTAAATAAAAAACCAAATTTAGTTATAAAATAGGAAGTGTGAAAGTGATAGATAGAGCGAAGACAAATTTTGTTGTCTTCGCTTCTTGTATTTGTCTCGCAATGTATTGATTAAAATGAGGTAAAAGGGTTACAATAGTGAATATTACTCTACTTGTACTTATTGCCTTTCATTAATATGCATTAACCTTCCATAATTTCCCTTACCCAATGAAAAAAGAGAATAATATTAAAGTGTGGTGTCCGAATGAATTTAACAATTTCAGCATTAGAAAACATGAAGTTAAAAGAGTTATATGAACTTGCAAAAGAATTTAAGATTTCTTATTACAGCAAATTAACGAAGAAAGAGTTAATTTTTGCAATTTTAAAAGCGCGAGCAGAAAAAGAAGGTTTCTTTTTCATGGAAGGCGTACTGGAAATTATTCAATCAGAAGGATTTGGCTTCCTACGTCCAATCAACTATTCTCCGAGTTCTGAAGATATTTATATTTCAGCTTCGCAAATTCGTCGTTTTGATTTGCGTAATGGAGATAAGGTTTCTGGTAAAGTGCGACCTCCGAAAGAAAATGAACGCTACTTTGGATTGCTACAAGTTGAGGCGGTTAATGGAGATGATCCAGAGTCAGCGAAAGAACGTGTGCATTTCCCAGCGCTAACACCGTTATATCCAAATCGTCAAATGAAATTGGAAACGGAAACAAAGAAATTATCAACACGCATCATGGATTTAATTGCACCAGTTGGATTTGGGCAACGTGGTCTAATCGTTGCGCCGCCAAAGGCTGGTAAAACGATACTGTTAAAAGAAATTGCACATAGCGTTACAACAAATCATCCAGAAGCAGAACTGATTGTACTTTTAATTGACGAACGTCCAGAGGAAGTAACGGATATCGAACGTTCTGTGAAAGGTGATGTTGTAAGTTCTACTTTTGATGAGGTACCAGAAAATCATATTAAAGTAGCTGAGCTTGTATTAGAGCGTGCGATGCGTCTTGTTGAACATAAAAAAGACGTTGTCATTTTAATGGATAGTATTACCCGTTTAGCGCGTGCGTACAACCTTGTGATTCCGCCAAGCGGCCGTACGTTATCTGGTGGTATCGATCCGGCAGCATTCCACAGACCAAAGCGCTTTTTCGGAGCAGCTCGTAATATCGAAGAGGGCGGTAGCTTAACAATTTTAGCAACAGCTCTTGTTGATACAGGGTCTCGTATGGATGATGTTATTTATGAAGAGTTTAAAGGAACAGGAAATATGGAGCTTCACTTAGATCGTTCTTTAGCAGAACGTCGTATTTTCCCAGCTATTGATATTCGTCGTTCTGGTACACGTAAAGAAGATTTATTGATTCCAAAAGAACATTTAGATAAGTTATGGGGTATTCGTAAAACAATGAGAGATACGCCAGACTTCATCGAAAGCTTCTTGCGTAAGCTACGTCAAACAAAGACAAATGAAGAATTCTTGCAAAATATCCCTGCAGATTCAAAGAGATATGTCACGATGAAGTAATGCTAAAAACAGGTAGTTGCAAAATGTAGATAGCCTTGTTATAATTTCATCATGTGCGTTTCATCAACTATAGTTGTGATTGCAGCTAACGATGAAAAAACTCTGTTTCGAAAATGATTCAGGGCGGAAGGAGATGAAAAGAATGAAAGCAGGAATCCATCCAGATTACAAGAAAGTTGTATTTATGGATACAAACACAGGCTTCAAATTCTTAAGCGGATCTACAAAAGGTTCTAACGAAACTATTGAGTGGGAAGATGGTAACACTTATCCATTACTAAAAGTTGAGATCAGTTCTGATTCTCACCCATTCTACACAGGACGTCAGAAGTTTGCTACTGCAGACGGACGTGTTGACCGCTTCAACAAGAAATACGGCCTTAAGTAATAACAAACATAAAGCAGGCAAGTGTATATATCCGCTTGTCTGTTTTTTTTGCGAAAATATAAATCTTTACCTACTTAAAGTGAGAATAAGCATATAAATCCAAATGAAAAAACGACATAAAACCATCTTTTTTAGGTGGCGAGGGCATCTGGCCAATTTATATGTCAGAAAATCAAAATGGATTCATATAGGTGAACGGAGGGGCTTTTATGTACGTAATAAATCAACACGGTTGGCTTGAAGTGATTTGTGGAAGCATGTTCTCCGGGAAATCAGAAGAACTCATCCGCCGTGTGCGCCGTACGCAATTTGCAAAGCAAAATGCGATAGTCTTTAAACCGTGTATTGATAATCGTTATAGTGAAGAAGACGTTGTGTCGCATAATGGATTGAAAGTAAGAGCAGTTCCTGTTGCGGCTTCAAAGGAGATATTTGAACACGTAACGGAGGATATTGATGTTATAGCAATTGATGAAGTACAATTTTTTGATGGGGACATTGTGGAAGTGGTGCAAGAATTGGCAAGCCGCGGCTATCGTGTAATTGTTGCCGGTTTAGACCAAGATTTCCGTGGTCTACCATTTGGACAAGTTCCTCAGCTTATGGCAATTGCGGAGCATGTAACAAAACTGCAAGCAGTATGTGCTGAATGCGGATCTCCTGCAAGTCGTACGCAACGTTTAATCAATGGGGAACCAGCTTCTTTTGATGATCCAATTATTTTAGTTGGCGCATCAGAATCATATGAACCACGTTGTCGTCATTGTCATGCTGTACCAATTGAACAGAGATAAAAACTCGCTACATAAGGCGGGTTTTTTTAGAAAATGCGTAGGGGCTGAATGAGCCGTCGCCACTTTTAAATATAATTTGCGTTTTTTTTGTTATGTACCATATACTATTTGTATTAGATTAGAGACTAGGATGTTGAGGTGAATGTTGTGTTAGATCGTTTGCAAGCTGTAGAGGACCGTTATGAAAAGTTAAACGAGCTTTTAAGTGATCCAGAGATTATAAGTGATCCGAACAAACTTCGTGAGTATTCAAAAGAACAATCTGATATACAAGAGACGGTAGAGGTGTACCGTGAGTATAAAGATGCTCGTGAACAATTAAGAGATGCAAAATCGATGTTAGAAGAGAAGTTAGATGCTGACATGCGTGAAATGGTAAAAGAAGAAGTGTCTGAGCTAGAGGGACAAGAGAAGGAATTATCAGAGCGTCTGAAAATTTTACTTGTTCCAAAGGACCCGAATGATGATAAGAACGTTATCGTAGAGGTTCGTGGTGCTGCTGGTGGTGATGAAGCGGCATTATTTGCTGGTGATTTATACCGTATGTATAGCCGTTATGCTGAGGTGCAAGGTTGGAAAACTGAAATTATCGAAGCGAGCTATACAGAACTAGGTGGATATAAAGAGATTATCTTTATGATCAACGGTAAAGGCGCTTTTGCAAAGTTGAAATTTGAAAATGGTGCGCACCGTGTGCAACGTGTTCCGGAAACAGAATCTGGAGGACGTATCCATACTTCTACAGCAACTGTAGCTGTATTACCGGAAGCAGAAGAAGTAGAAATCGATATTCATGAAAAAGATGTTCGTGTGGATACGTTTGCTTCTAGTGGTCCTGGTGGACAAAGTGTTAATACAACGATGTCAGCGGTACGTTTAACGCATTTACCGACTGGTGTAGTTGTTTCTTGTCAGGATGAAAAGTCACAAATTAAGAATAAAGAAAAAGCAATGAAAGTATTACGTGCGCGTGTTTATGATAAGTTTAGACAAGAAGCGCAAGCTGAGTACGATCAAAACCGTAAACAAGCTGTTGGTACGGGAGACCGTTCTGAGCGTATTCGTACGTACAACTTCCCGCAAAATCGTGTTACAGACCATCGAATCGGTTTAACGATTCAGAAGCTGGATCAAATCTTACAAGGTAAGTTAGATGATTTCATCAATGCCTTAGTGATGGAAGATCAGGCGCAAAAGATGGAGGCAGCTGAGTAATGCGTGTCTATGAAGCCCTGAAATGGGCTTCTTCTTTTTTACAAGAAAATGGGCGAGATGAAAATGCGGGAGAAATTGTCCTTTGTCATGTATTAAAGACGAATCGAACAGGTTTAATGATGAACATGCGTGAAGAATTAACGGCAGAACAAGAGCGCATTTTTGCAGACTTTATCCACAAGCATGTAGCGGGCATGCCTGTTCAGTACTTAATTGGATATGAAATGTTTTATGGGCGTTCATTTTTTGTCAATGAAGAAGTGCTTATTCCAAGACCGGAAACAGAGGAGCTTGTGCTAGGAATATTAACACGTATTCGTCGTAAATTTGGAGATAAGGGTGTACATGTGGCTGATATTGGCACTGGTAGCGGGGCAATTTCGATTACACTTTCTTTAGAAAATCCCCGTTTACATGTATATACAGTCGATATTGCTCCGGAATCGATTGAAGTGGCGCAGAAAAATGCAGCAGAATTACAGGCGAATGTAACGTTCTATCACGGTGATTTATTGTCGCCGTTTCAGGAAACGAAGCAAAAGCTAGATGTTGTTGTGTCGAATCCTCCTTACATTCCAGAAGAGGATTGGAGAGGGCTCTCTTCCGTAGTGAAAGAGCATGAGCCAAAGCGTGCGCTCGTTGGAGGTGAAGATGGGCTGGACTTCTATCGACGCTTTATGGAGGAATTGCCAAAGGTGTTGCAAGAAGAGGCGATTGTTGCTTTTGAAGTAGGCGTAGGACAAGGTGAAGATGTGCGTGCCTTACTGCAAGAAACATTCCCTCATGCGCATGTAGAAGTTGTATTTGATATTAACGGGAAAGATCGTATGGTCTTCGCGGAAATGTAATGTTAACAGGGAGCTGAGTCAGCTCCCTGTAGTGTATTTAGCGTGTCAAACGGTGTTGAAGGGTCTTTATCCCGCATTAACGGGCAGTAAAAGCTGGAGAAGAGCAGGGAAGAAAACTGCCCGTAAAAGCCCGATTGGTGAGAGCTAATCATCAGTGAAAAAGGCGTCACTGATGGAAGTTTCACTGTATATTGTGTCGAAGCGCTGATATATTTTAAAAAGCGCCGATATATCGAAAAGAACGATCGGATAAAAATAAATAGATTCTAAATTTAGTAGGTTAGAAAGAAGAAAACTTGTCTACACTGTTTTACTGAAGGGACGGTGGAGATAAGATGAAAAAACAAGCGATTGCTTATCTACTTTTATTATTAATTGGTGCACAAATGATTGCGCACTTTGGATATATGAAAGTTGATGCGAAAGGACCTGTCGTAATTCCGAAAGAGGCGATTCGATTACGTATTTTGGCTAATAGTGATTCGAAGGAAGATCAAGAGTTAAAACGTAAAGTGCGTGATGAAGTGAAAGCGCAAATCGATGGTTGGGTGGCAGAGTTAAAATCGTTTGAAGACGCACGTCGCGTCATTCAAAGCCGTATCCCAGAGCTTGAACAAACAGTTGCAAAAACATTGAAACGAGAAGGTAGTAAGGAAACTTTTACGGTTCAGTTTAATAAACATATCAAATTTCCAACGAAAGTATATGGGAATTTTATTTATCCAGCTGGAGAGTATGAAGCAGTACTTGTGACAATTGGAAAAGGTGAAGGGGCGAATTGGTGGTGCGTGTTATTTCCGCCTATGTGTTTCTTAGACTTCTCTAGTGGTACAGCTGTAAAACGAGAAGAGCCTGTTGTGAAAGCCGAAACGATTGATGAGGATGATATAGAAGAAAATTATGTGCAAAAGGAAATTGTAAAAGAAGAAATAACACAATCTCCTAAGGATAAGAAAGAGACGCGCATCGCGCCGAAACAAAAAGTGAAAGCAAAGGATGCGCAAGAAAAACGTATTGAAAAAGAATTACAAGAAGAAAGTAAGCAAGAAGAACCGGATGTTAGTAAACAAGAAGAGCAAGTGAAGGTAGTAGAAGAAACGGAAGAAAAGCCGGAAGTAAAATTGTTTATCGTAGAAGTATTTACATCTTTATTTTCAAAATAGGTTCTAAAAGAGAATCCCTCCTCATATATAAAAGTATGAGGAGGGATTGTGTATGAAGCACATACGTTTTGCTACAAAATCAGATGTGGAAAGACTACAAACCTTTTTTGGACAAGTTCGGATGAACGAAGAACGTTTAGATCAACTGTATGGGAATTTTATGATATTAGAAGAAGAGGACCAAATTCAAGCGGCTGTTGGATATGAGCAAGCTGGAAGTGATGCGCTTCTTCGCTCGTGTTTATTCACACCTGCTGTGGATAAATCTATGTTCTTGCATTTTTTTGAAACGTTTTTACAATATATTAAAGAAAAAAATATTGAGCAATTATTTTTACTCACAAATAGTCCACAATCTGTGACGATATTTCAGTTTTTTCAATTTGAAACGGTTGAAAAGGACGTTGTATCAGAAGGGATTCAGGAATTAGAACATTTTTGTGAAAATATAAAACAACCGAATGTAATTATACTAAATTGTCAGCTATTCACAAAGTTATCCACTGATTAAATGGATTTATCCACATTTTGTGGATAAATCTTATTTGTCTTTTGGATAAATCTCATAGTAAACTACAAATAACAAGTATTTCATGGTAGAAAAGGACGTGGAAAAAAATGAATACAAAAATGTGGACTGTGGATAATGTTGTGGAAATAAAAAAAGATTATCCACAATTACAAGAAGCAGCGCATTTATTACGAGAAAATGAAGCAGTAGCCTTTCCGACTGAAACAGTTTACGGACTTGGTGCGAATGCATTAAGTGACGTAGCTGTTGCAAAAATTTTCGAAGCAAAAGGAAGACCAAGTGATAATCCGCTTATTGTACATATTGGTACGGAAGAACAATTAGATGGTATTGTAGCTCATGTTCCGCCAATTGCAAATGTATTAATGAAGCATTTCTGGCCAGGGCCATTAACGCTTGTTTTTCCGAAAAAAGACGGGATCTCTGAAAAAGTAACAGCTGGGTTGGAGACGGTAGCAGTTCGTATGCCAGATCATCCAGTAGCATTAGCGCTTATTGAAGCAGCAAGTGTACCAGTAGCGGCTCCAAGTGCGAATCGTTCCGGGCGCCCTAGTCCAACGCTCGCTTCTCATGTATACGAAGATTTAGATGGGAAAATTGCTGGTATCGTGGATGGCGGGGCAACTGGTGTTGGTGTAGAATCAACTGTACTAGATTGTACGAGTGAAATACCAACGATTTTGCGTCCGGGTGGTATTACGAAGGAGCAATTAGAAGAAGTAATTGGACCTGTTTTATTAGATCCGGCATTAAAGGATGAAACAGAAAAACCAAAATCGCCAGGGATGAAATATACGCATTATGCACCGAAAGCTCCGCTTAGTATTGTTGAGGGTTCGCGTACATTTATTCAACAACTTGTGGATAATAAAAAGCAAGAAGGTTATAAAGTAGGCGTATTAACAACAGAGGAATATGAGCATGTCTATCAAGCAGACGTTGTTCTATCTTGCGGACAGCGCAGTGACTTAGCAACCGTTGCGACAAAGCTTTATGATGTATTGCGTACATTTGACGCAAGCGGTGTTGATATTATTTTTAGTGAGTCGTTCCCAAGTGAAGGAATAGGTAGTGCAATCATGAATCGTTTAACAAAAGCCGCGGGTCACCACATCATATTCGAAAAATAAATTCTAACTCTCCTCGGACGTGCATATTGTGAAGTAGCAAGTCCGAGGGGGGACATTATGACAATTGAACATATTATAAGCGAATTGTTGCCGCTATTTATTATGGCATTTGCGCTAGGGCTTGATGCGTTTTCGGTTAGTCTCGGTATGGGAATGATTGCGCTTAAGCTGCGTCAAATTTTTTTTATCGGCATTACAATTGGTACATTTCATATAATTATGCCTTTTATCGGTATGATACTTGGCCGTTTTTTATCAGAGCAATTTGGCTCCATTGCCACTTTTATAGGTAGTGTTTTATTAATGGGATTAGGATTTCACATTGTGTATACGTCAATATCTCACAATGATGAATATAGAAGTGTTCCGGCTGGGGCAAGTTTACTATTGTTTGCTTTTAGTGTAAGTATGGATAGTTTTTCTGTTGGCTTAAGTCTCGGTATTTACGGAGCGCGTACGTTTGTCACAATTCTCATATTTGGTGTCGTGAGCATGATGCTTACTTGGTTCGGATTGTTAATTGGCCGCAGGGCACAAAGTATTTTTGGGACATATGGAGAAGTGCTTGGCGGTATTATACTTGTTGGATTTGGGATAAAATTATTATTTTCGGTATGAACGTAGCCAACTTCTTAGAAAGGATGACAGCTATGATTAAAATTAAACAATTTTTCGGTATTATTGTTAGCTTTTTTGTTTTCTGGTTTAGTATGCTAGGTGTTCAAAGATTAGCAGAGTTTTTTGATATAGATGCACTAAAATTTATGGATGACCAAACAGGCGGAGCGCATATTTTCTATTCTCCGTACCCATTTTTAATTGTCTTTATTGTAACCCTTATTTCTTTATATTTCTTTGTTGTGAAATTAGAAAAACCGAAGAAAGAAGAAGTAGAATCATTTCGTGAAGAATAGCGTAAAGGCCCAGCTGTGATAAGTAGCTGGGCTTTCATAGTTGTATACATAATATATCGGCGACTAGAACAGTCGGTGGCTTCGCGTCTTCCGCCGAGGCAAAAAGCGCCTCTATGTCAGAAGCTCCATCCCCCTCTTGTTCTGATCGAGCCGCCTCCGCTTTTAGTATATCCAGCTCCTAGCCCCTTCCGTCTAAGAACCTTCCTCACGAAAAGGTAAAGAGCACCTTTTGTGGGAAAGAACCTTAGCCGATGGAGCTAAGCAGTCGCTTCCGCTTTTAATTATGGCCTTACAAGCTCAAACTGTTCTCCAAGTTTTGCGTAGTTATGTCCGGCTAATCGGCTTATTGGTTTTAGTTGTTCAGCGTTAATGCGTCCATTTTCGTATAGGTGCTCAGCGATATGGAATCGTACGATGCGACCGATTAGTAGATCGCATGCTGGGGAGTTTTCTGTTCCGCCTAATTGAATAGCGCTCTCTAATATACATTCCATACGAATGCTTGCTTCTTTTACTCCTGGTACAGAAATTACATCACTATCGATCGGTGTTAGTTTTGCGAGTTCGATTTCACTTTCATTTGGAGGAAGATTAGCTGCTGTTTCGTTAATGGCTTCTGCATAAGATTCATCAGAAATATGAACGACAAATTCTTCTTTCTCCATCGCATTTCGTGCTGTATCTTTTGGCTTTCCGTCTTTTCGTTGTACGGAAACTGAGATAAGAGGCGGATTTGCCGCAACGATATTAAAGTAGCTAAATGGAGCGCCGTTTAGTACCCCATCATTTGTAACGGTTGTGACGAATGCAACTGGGCGTGGAATGATACTCCCCGTTAGTAATTTGTAATTGTCCTTCTCAGTTTGTTCATTTGGATTAATAGATCGCATATATGTAATCTCCCTTCTTAATATGTGTAACACTTCTTTGTTTGTTTACAAGATAAGAGGGGGAAACTCCTGCTGAAAAAATATATTTTTGTAAAGGGGATAGCGTCATATCCCTATCAAGTTACTATCTTTAAATAGGCCTACACAAAAATTTTGTGTTTATGATATGATTTACATATATAGGAAATTCGGGGCGGTTTAGCTGAGTTTCGTACGTATATATTATAAATGATGGGGAGAGCATACATATGGATAGTATAATTTTTGATTTGGATGGAACTATTTGGGATTCTATAAACACTGTACTACTTGCATGGAATAGTGTAGTTGAGGAAAATAAGCAAATAGAAAAGAAGTTAACAAGAAGAGACTTCGAAGGTACTATGGGACTTCAAATGGAAGACATAAGTAGCAAGTTATTTCCAAACTTAGATTTAAACACTCGAACACAAATCATTAAACAGTGCTTTGAGATCGAAGGTAAATATATAGAGAAACACGGTGGGGTTCTTTTTGAAAACGTGGAAGATGTACTATATAACCTTTCTAAGAAATATAAACTTTTTATCGTTAGCAATTGTCAACAGGGTTATATTGAGGGATTTTATCGGTATCATAAACTTGAGAATTACTTTTTAGATTATGAAAACCCTGGTAGAACGGGTCTCTCAAAAGGAGACAATATCAAATTAATAATTGAAAGAAACAACCTTTCAAAACCTGTTTATGTTGGAGATACAGAGAGTGATCTAAAGGCGTCTAGGTATGCGGGTATCCCTTTTGTTTACGCAAAGTACGGTTTTGGAAATGTAAGTGAATATGATCAAGTTATAGAGAAATTTGATGATCTTTTAGACCTATTCTAAAGAATAATAACAATTGATTAAAGGAACTAACAGAATAATAGATTGTGATTTTAAGATACTTATCGGCTTATCTGAGGGTTTTTTTATTTTTTTTGGGTATTTGCCTTTCTTAGCTTGATAGGCATGGAGTAGTGTCAGGTTTATGCGGATTTACAATGTTAAGCGGAAAACCTAACGGGGCAGGTTCAGTTAGTAAGAGGATTAGATAAAACTGTGTCGAATATACTTTATTTGGTGAAATTGAAGGCTGGGAGGATCCATTTTGAAGAAATATGAGATTAAAAATAACATTCCAACATTGGAAGAATATAAATATTTATGTGACTCTGTGGGATGGACTAATTATATGAATTTTGAAGTGGTGGAGACATCACTTCAAAATTCTATTCACTGCATCACAGTCTATGATAATGATCAAATTGTGGGTATGGGGAGAATTGTTGGCGATGGGGCTATCTATTTCTATATTCAAGATATAGTGGTTCATCCAGATTATCAAAAGAATGGTATTGGAAAGGAAATAATGAGTATTTTGGTTGAATACTTAAATCGGAATGCCCCAGATAAAGCGTTTGTTGGTTTGTTTGCATCACAAGGTAAAAAATCATTCTATGAAAAGTATGATTTTAAAGATTACTCACCCAACATGACGGGGATGTTTACTGTAATTTCAAAAGAATAGACATAATAAATTTTAGAAGAAGGTATTAATCAACATAAAAGCCATTATTCTTCTAGTAACCTTTTTTCCTTATTAAGCTAACAGGAGCTTTAGTTGAATAAGGACAAATAAAAAAAGTCGATTTCTTGGTTAAGAGATCGACTTTTTTAATGGGTTGAAAAAATCTCGAATTCAAGATTTTTAGTTAAATTAAAGTGTAAGCGCCAGGTCCGATAAGGGCAACGCCAACTGCAACTGTAATTAAAATAAGGTTATATTCAAAACCGTTTTGTGTAACCCAGTAGCCATTTTTTCCGTGAACTGTGATGATGGCTACTAACATTGTGCCGACAATAAATAGAGCACCTACCCAAGTGAAAATACCAGCAGCAAATAAGAAACCGCCTAGTAATTCAGTTGCTCCGGCCATAAATGCCATAAATACGCCTGGTCGTAAACCGATTGATTCCATCCAGCCGCCAGTTCCTTTTAAACCGTGACCGCCGAACCAGCCAAATAATTTTTGTGTGCCATGCCCCATGAAAGTAATCCCAATAATAAGACGGATAATAAGAAGACCAATGTTCATCATTTTATAAAACCTCCAAAAAGTTATTTACTTACCTTATGTAAGTAAATAATAAAATAGTTACTTACTTTAGTCAAGCTAATTATCTAAAAAACGAAAATAAATTTTACAAATAATAGATGAAAAAACAATGATGTTGTTAAGGGGTTTATACAATTTATGGGGGAAAATGGAGAAAGTTCACTTCTTTTTCAATTGAATTCAGACAGTCTGAATTGACTGGAATTTTTTGAGAAGATACAATAAAAGTCTGGTTAACGATTTCATTTTATGGGAACGTTTTTATATCGCTAAAGCGATGAATGATAAGGAGGATTAACCTATGTTTAAAAAATTATTTGGTTTTGGTTCTAAAACAAATGCAGAAACAATTGTCTCTCCATTAACTGGAGAAGTGAAAAATATTGAAGAAGTACCAGATCCAGTATTTGCTGGTCGTATGATGGGAGATGGTGTTGCCATTGATCCAACTGAAGGTGTGGTAGTATCTCCGGTAGATGGTGAGATTGTACAATTATTCCACACAAAACATGCTGTAGGTATTAAAGCGAAAAACGGTGCGGAGATCTTAATCCACGTTGGATTAGAAACTGTAAACATGGCAGGCGAAGGTTTTGAAACATACGTCTCTGAAGGACAAGCTGTTAAAGCTGGTGATAAATTAATCTCTTTCGATTTAGAATTAATTCGTGAAAAAGCGAAAAGTACAATTACACCAATCGTTATTACAAACACAGGTGAAACAGAATCTATTGAAACAACTGTAGGTGTAACAGCTACAAAAGGTTCAACTGGAGTAATGAAAGTAACAATGAAATAATCATTTTGATAAGTAAGGAATCCATTTCATAATTGGAGTGGATTCTTTTTTATGTCCGTTTTTTTAACTTATACATACATTTCTTTTTTTCGCTACCATTGTGCGTTATGATGAAAATAGATATTCATCATAAGGAGTGGTGTTTGGTGAAGCGAGTATTATTCGTTTGTACAGGTAATACGTGCCGCAGCCCGATGGCAGAGGCGTTATTACATCATCATGGTAAGGAGCAGTTTGACGTGCAATCTGCCGGTGTTTTTGCGGAGGTTGGTACTGATGCATCTCTTCATGCTAAAAATGCGCTAGAAGAAAAGGGGATTTCAATTGCCCATTCTTCAAAGCTGGTGACGGCAGAGTTGTTAGAGTGGTCGGATGTTGTATTGACGATGACAGCAGGACATCGCCAACTTTTATTAGCGCACCATCCAGAAATAAGTGAAAAAGTGCATACATTCTATAAATTTGTAGAAGGTACAAATAAGGATATTTCTGATCCTTTTGGCGGTTCGCTTGCTATTTATAAAGCAACATTAGAAGAAATGGAACAACTTGTGCAAACTTTGGTGAAAAAACACTCAGAAAGCTAATGTTTCGTGTATAATACGATATTGGAGTTAATGGAAAGAAGAGATTTCCACTAATAGAAGTTTCATTTTATATTTGGAGGGGTTTACAATGAAAGTAGTTGTAGCATCTGATCATGGCGGAATGAATATTCGCAAAGAAATCGTAAGTCTATTAGAAGAATTGAACATTGAATATATTGATTTAGGTTGTGAGTGCGAGGCAGGATCTGTAGATTATCCTGATTTTGCATTCCCAGCAGCAGAAATGGTTGCAAATGGAGAAGTAGATCGCGGTATTTTAATTTGTGGAACAGGAATTGGTATGTCAATTGCGGCAAATAAAGTACACGGCATTCGCTGCGCATTAGTGCATGATACATTTAGTGCAAAAGCAACGAGAGAGCACAATGATACGAACATGATAGCAATGGGTGAGCGTGTAATTGGAGCTGGATTAGCACGCGACATCGCGAAAATTTGGTTAACTACGGACTATGAAGGTGGCCGTCACGAAAATCGTGTTGGAAAAATTAAAGCATACGAAGCGAAGTAATTGTATTCTAACTTCTAGTAAGAAGTAATATAATTTGTTGAACCTACCTGCGAAAGGAAGAGCGTAATGAGTGAAATATTACAATTAAAAGAGCAGTTGCAAACGGCGCTTTTTGAATTTCAAGAGCAAGCCGCGCTGCGAAACGGAAACCTTTTTGTTGTGGGCTGCAGTACGAGTGAAGTGCTTGGTGAAAGAATTGGAACATCAGGAACGATGGAAGTAGCAGAGGCAATTTTTTCTGAGTTAACACATTTTCAAGAGCAGTGTAGTATTGCCCTAGCATTTCAGTGCTGTGAACATTTAAACCGTGCTTTAGTGGTAGAAAGGGAAGTCGCAGAAAAGCATCAGTTCGAAATTGTAAATGTTACGCCTGTCAGATCAGCGGGTGGGGCTCTTGCAACATATGCATATCATAATATGAAAGATCCAGTTATTGTGGAGTTCGTAAAAGCGGATGCAGGTATTGATATTGGAGATACATTTATCGGTATGCATTTAAAACATGTAGCTGTTCCAGTGCGCACACGAGTGAAAGAGATTGGGCATGCTCATGTAACGATGGCGAAAACACGTCCGAAGTTAATCGGCGGAGCGCGTGCAGTATATGCAATAAAAGAGGAAACGTTTACTTGTATTTAAGTAAGAAAAAAGACCAAATTCGGTCTTTTTTTTCTTTTATCATGTGTGTAGTCGTGTTAGAATGTAGTTGAAAATGTGAAGATTTAAAAGGATTACAACTAGAACTTTCGTTTTTTCTTAGGAAATGAAGGGAAAATATCGAAAATAGGTGTAGTTCGCTCAAAAAAAGGGGGATTTTGGTGGAGCATTTAAAACGTCAAGATGAAAAGGTGTTTGCTGCAATTGAATTAGAATTAGGAAGACAGCGTTCAAAAATTGAGCTTATTGCATCTGAAAACTTTGTAAGTGAAGCAGTAATGGAAGCGCAAGGCTCTGTATTAACGAACAAGTATGCAGAAGGATATCCTGGGAAACGTTATTACGGTGGTTGTGAGCATGTAGATATCGTCGAAGATATCGCACGCGATCGCGCAAAAGAAATTTTTGGCGCAGAGTACGTAAACGTTCAACCGCACTCTGGTGCACAGGCAAACATGGCTGTATACTTCACAATTCTAGAGCAAGGTGACACAGTGCTTGGTATGAACTTATCCCACGGCGGTCACTTAACACACGGAAGCCCTGTTAACTTTAGTGGTATACAATATAACTTCATTGAATACGGTGTAGATCCTGATACACATTGTATCAATTATGAAGATGTATTAGAAAAAGCAAAAGAGCATAAACCAAAATTAATCGTTGCCGGTGCAAGTGCATATCCTCGTGAGATTGATTTCAAGAAATTCCGTGAAATCGCTGATGAGGTTGGCGCATATTTAATGGTAGATATGGCACATATCGCCGGACTTGTAGCAGCAGGCTTACACCCAAACCCAGTACCATACGCTGACTTTGTAACAACAACAACTCATAAAACATTACGCGGGCCACGCGGCGGTATGATTTTATGTAAAGAACAATTTGGAAAGCAAATTGATAAATCCATTTTCCCTGGTATTCAAGGCGGACCGCTTATGCATGTAATCGCAGCAAAAGCAGTTGCATTTGGAGAAGCATTGCAGGATGACTTCAAAACATATGCACAAAACATTATTAACAATGCAAAACGTTTAGCAGAGGGTCTACAAAAAGAAGGAATTACCCTTGTTTCTGGTGGAACGGACAACCACTTAGTTTTAATTGATGTTCGTAATTTAAATATAACTGGAAAAGTTGCAGAGCATGTATTAGATGAAGTGGGTATTACAGTAAACAAAAATACAATTCCATTTGATCCAGCGAGCCCATTTGTAACAAGCGGCGTTCGTATCGGAACTGCAGCTGTAACATCAAGAGATTTCGGATTTGCTGAGATGGATGAAATTGCATCTATCATTGCTTACACATTAAAAAATCATGATAATGAAGCAGCATTAGAAGAAGCACGTAAGCGTGTAAATGCTTTAACAGATAAATTCCCAATGTATAAAGGGCTGTAAGATAGAAAAAAATTGTGAACGGAAAAACATACGTTTTTCATTTTGCAAAAAGCATGTAAAGCGAAAAGGCGACTTTCTGTTCAACATTGAACGGAAAGTCGCCTTTTCTATGTTATTTTTAGGCGGATGATTTGTTTTTCATTCATACAAAAAATCTGTATATCAAAACAGTATTTGTTTTATACACAGATCATTTGCGAAATAATTGTAAAATAATATAATGGCAATAAATATGATTTACATTACTGCTTTTAAAAGATCTGCTACGAATGGAATTACTGAACCTAGAAATTTTAAAATTTCCATAGCGATTTGCATAAACAATCCCTCGCTTTCTGAATATTTAATTATCTATCTATATTCTTATTATACTTTTGCATAATGCACTTTACAACTTATTTTGGTATGCAATATTGCATACAATATAACTAGTTTAAAAGCTCTACACACCTCATAGTATTTCAATTGTAAATGCTCAAAACAAACGCCCGAGTAGATAAAAAGGGTTATTTCATCGGTATGAGTAACGGATGTATGGGGCAACCTTTTTTGTGAATAACAATTCGGCTAATTCTATTTTTATAATGTAGGCTTGTTCTTTGCTTGTTTTTGAGTAGGTTCCTATATGGAGCACATGTATTTCCTTTCGAGAAGAGAAAAGTATGTATTTTGTCTAAATAAGGAAAATAAATAGAAATGATAGCTGTTTTACATCTATATCCCAAATTCACCCTTGAATATTAGAAGCGTTTTCTTTACAATCGTACATAGTGTAAAAACAGCGTGGTCTCACGCATCAATATCATCTGAAGGAGCGATTCACATGGGAAAACTGTATGTTTTTGATCACCCTTTAATTCAACATAAGATTACATATATTCGCGATAAGAATACAGGCACGAAAGAATTTCGTGAATTAGTAGATGAAGTAGCAAGCTTGATGGCGTTTGAAATTACACGCGATCTTCCGCTTGAAGAAATTGAAATTGAAACACCTGTAAGTAAAGCGAAAACAAAAGTGATTGCAGGTAAGAAGCTTGGTTTAATTCCTATTTTACGTGCAGGCTTAGGAATGGTAGATGGAATTTTAAAATTAATTCCAGCAGCAAAAGTAGGTCATATCGGTTTATACCGTGATCCAGAAACATTACAACCTGTAGAATACTATGTGAAACTTCCAACTGATGTAGAAGAACGTGATTTTATCGTACTTGATCCAATGTTAGCGACAGGCGGCTCTGCATCGGAAGCAATTACTTCTTTAAAGAAGCGCGGTGCGAAGCATATTAAATTAATGTGTATCGTCGGTGCTCCAGAAGGGGTAAAAGTTATTCAAGAAGACCATCCTGATGTAGATATTTATGTGGCTGCATTAGATGAAAAATTAAACGATCACGGATACGTTGTACCAGGTCTTGGAGATGCTGGCGACCGTTTATTTGGAACGAAGTAAGACAACAGACGAGAAGATATCCTTCTCGTCTGTTTTTTCATATAACATAATATGAGGTGAAATTGCATATAATATAGAAACTTCTTACTTGAGAAAGTTATATAATAGAAGGGAAATTATATATTCAAAAAACATAATAGTGACAAACTTGTGAACTTTTCTCTTCTATTATAAATAGAAAAGGTCTAGAAATTAGACGTATTTTAACATTTTTTTGAAGGAGAACGTTTTCAAATATGGAAGGAAATACCTAAAGCTCAAATTTTTTGATTTTTTTCGATTTGACGTTGACACTGTTTAATACCCTATTGTATGCTAACTACGGGGATAGATGGTAGGGTTTTCATTGTCAAATTTTCGTCTATTCTTTGACAAAAAAAATAACTTTCTTATTTAATTAGGATTTATGCAAATAAATGAGTTATTATTAACACATTCTTTACACACATAGTGAATGAGGCTGTATATCATGGAGGGATGAATCCTTGGAAGGAAACAAGCGTAGTCCATTTAAGGCATATGCTTTAATGACAGGAATTCTTTCTCAGCTCGTTGGCGCTATTTTAGTTGGGATTTTTGGCGGGCAATGGATAGATGGTAAGCTTGGAACGTTTCCATTATTTCTAGTAATCGGTTTATTATTAGGACTTGGAACAGGGGTTTATGCGATGATTCGACTCATTCGACAATTTTATTCGGGAGAGCAATGATGATAGAAGTACATGAACTTGTCCAAAGACAAAAGAAATATATGTACAACCTTCTCGCACTCTTTGTATTAGGATGGGGCTTTACCTCATACAAAGATGTCTTTTTAGGACTGATTATCGGAACGATTTTCGGTTTTCTTAGTTTGCGCATCGTTGCACATAAGACGGACAAGCTGTTAGATCGCGTTACACAAGGTGAGGAAGTGAAGTATAAAGCGACTGCAGTGAGTACATATTCGAGATTAGCCACGATAGGGCTATTAATTTTGTTTGCAGCTAAATATCAACATTTAATGGCGATGTGGAGCTTAGGATTAGGATTGCTGACAGGATATCTTGTCATGATCATAGATTTTCTTTATCTACAGTATAAGAGCAGGGAAGAGAGGTGAATTACTAGTGGAACACGGTAAATTAGTTGAATTTCTAGGTTTAACGTTCGACTTGTCCTCAGTTATGATGACGACTGTTGCGGCAGTAATCGTATTTATCATTGCTATTATGTGTACCCGTCGCTTAGCCTTGCGCCCAACAGGAATGCAAAACTTCTTTGAATGGGTTGTGGACTTTGTAAAAGGTATGATTGATAGTACGATGGATTGGAAAACAGGCGGACGCTTTTTAACGCTTGGAGTTACACTCATTATGTATATCTTTGTAGCAAACATGCTCGGTTTGCCGTTCATGATTGCGACAGCTGAAGGCGGAGAGCATATTGCATGGTGGAGATCTCCAACGTCTGACCCAGCAGTTACTCTAACATTAGCCGTGATGGTAGTTGCCCTTACCCATTATTATGGAGTTAAGATGAAGGGTACGAAAGAATATTTAAAAGGCTATATTCAACCAATGAAATTCTTATTCCCTTTAAAGGTAATTGAGGAATTTGCAAATACATTGACGTTAGGTCTGCGTTTATTTGGTAACATTTATGCGGGTGAGATTTTATTAACGTTACTTGCTCAGTTAGGAGCAAGCGGTACGTTTGGCGGCGCATTAGGTGCTGTTCTGCCGATGTTAGCATGGATGGGCTTCAGTATTTTCGTAGGCGCTATCCAGGCGTTTATCTTTACAATGTTAACGATGGTGTACATGGCTCATAAAGTAAGCCACGACCATTAATATATTTAAAGTAAGTACAAAATTTATTTTTTATTGATAAAAAGGAGGACTTTTAAAATGAGTTTAGGTGTAATCGCAGCTGCAATTGCAATTGGTTTATCTGCATTAGGTGCTGGTATTGGTAATGGTCTTATCGTATCTCGCACAGTTGAGGGTGTTGCTCGTCAACCAGAATTACGTGGTGTACTTCAAACAATCATGTTCATCGGGGTAGCGTTAGTTGAGGCGCTTCCAATCATCGGTGTAGTAATCGCGTTTATCGTATTAAACAAATAAGGGATAGCTCCCCTTACAATAAGTGGCGAAGATCGTTTTGGGACCTTCTTCGCCATTGCTTTATGAATGAAACATTACTTGTCTTTTCATTTGTTTAATTTAGATTTTTGAAGGGAGTGAATCCTTGTGCCAACTCTATTATTAGGAGCTGCTGCTGTTCCATACGGAACGATGCTTTATACAATCGTTGTTTTCTTAATTCTATTAGCATTACTTCGTAAATATGCATTTGGACCTTTAATGGGAATTATGAAGGACCGTGAAAATCATATTTCTAACGAAATTGACGCTGCGGAAAAGAACAATGCAGAGGCGAGAAAGTTAGTAGAAGAACAACGTGAAATGTTAAAACAATCGCGCATTGAAGCGCAAGAATTAATCGAGAGAGCGAAAAAGCAAGCAGAGGATCAAAAAGATGTTATTGTTGCTGCTGCCAAAGAAGAAGCGGTATCTATTAAAGAATCTGCTGTACAAGAAATTCAACGCGAAAAAGAGCAAGCTATTGCTGCTCTTCAAGAACAGGTTGCTTCTTTATCTGTCCAAATTGCTTCTAAAGTAATGCAAAAAGAACTAAAAGAAGAAGACCAAGTTCAATTAATTCGTGATTATATTAAAGAGGTAGGAGAAGCGCGATGAGCAATGAGATTGTAGCTAAACGTTATGCCGTCGCTCTTTTTCAAATCGCAAAAGAAAAACACGTACTAGAAATGTTTGAAGAAGAACTGCGCCTTGTGCAAAGTGCTTTTGTAAGTAGTAAAGAACTACATACATTTTTAGGTCAACCAAGCATTTCAGCTGAAAAGAAAAAACAATTTCTTTCTAACGTGTTTTCTACTGTTTCTCAGCCGATTTTAAGCACGTTATATATTTTAATCGATAATCATCGCGAAACATTATTACCTGAAATTGTAGATGTGTATGTTGCCCTTGCTAATGAAGAGCGTAACGTAGCGGATGCAACTGTTTACTCTATTCGTCCTTTATCAGAAGATGAGAAGATTAGCATTGCAGAAGCATTTGCAAAGAAAACAGGAAAAGATGCAATTCGCGTTCAAAATGTTGTAGATGAAGATTTACTAGGCGGTATTAAAGTACGCATTGGAAACCGCATTTACGACGGCAGTTTACAAGGAAAGTTAGCACGTATTCAGCGTGAACTTATGAAGAATAGATAGGGGTGAAGCGCATGAGCATCAGAGCTGAAGAAATTAGCGCACTGATTAAGCAACAAATTGAAAACTATCAGTCTGAGATCGAAGTTAGCGATGTTGGTACAGTTATTCAAGTTGGTGACGGTATTGCACGTGCTCATGGTCTTGATAACGTTATGGCTGGTGAGCTTGTTGAGTTCGCTAACGGCGTTATGGGACTAGCACAAAACTTAGAGGAAAATAACGTAGGTATCATTATTTTAGGACCTTATACTGAAATTCGTGAAGGTGACGAAGTACGTCGTACAGGTCGCATCATGCAAGTACCAGTAGGGGAAGAGTTAATCGGTCGTGTTGTAAACCCACTAGGTCAACCAGTAGACGGTTTAGGTCCAATTAACACAACAAAAACTCGTCCAATCGAAAGCCCAGCACCAGGCGTAATGGATCGTAAGTCAGTTCATGAGCCACTTCAAACTGGTATTAAGGCGATTGACGCTCTTGTACCAATTGGCCGCGGACAACGTGAGTTAATCATCGGTGACCGCCAAACTGGTAAAACAGCTGTAGCACTTGATACAATCTTGAACCAAAAAGATCAAGATATGGTTTGTATCTATGTAGCAATCGGACAAAAAGAATCTACAGTTCGTAACGTAGTTGAAACATTACGTAAGCACGGTGCATTAGAGTACACAATCGTTGTAACTGCATCTGCATCTCAACCTGCTCCATTATTATACTTAGCTGCATATGCTGGTGTAACAATGGGTGAGGAATTCATGTACAACGGCAAACACGTATTAGTTGTATATGATGACTTATCAAAACAAGCGGCTGCATACCGTGAATTATCATTACTATTACGTCGTCCTCCAGGTCGTGAAGCGTATCCAGGGGATGTATTCTACTTACACTCCCGCTTACTAGAGCGTGCGGCGAAATTAAGTGATGCAAAAGGCGCTGGTTCTTTAACAGCATTACCTTTCATCGAAACACAAGCAGGGGACGTATCAGCTTACATCCCAACAAACGTAATCTCTATTACAGATGGACAGATCTTCTTACAATCTGATCTATTCTTCTCTGGTGTACGTCCAGCGATCGACGCAGGTACTTCTGTATCTCGTGTTGGTGGTGCGGCTCAGATCAAAGCGATGAGCAAAGTATCTGGTACACTTCGTCTTGACCTTGCATCTTATCGTGAATTAGAAGCGTTCGCTGCGTTCGGTTCTGACCTTGATAAAGCAACACAAGCGAAATTAAACCGTGGTGCACGTACAGTAGAAGTATTAAAACAAGGCTTACATAAGCCATTAAAAGTAGAGAAGCAAGTTATGATTCTTTACGCATTAACACGCGGATTCTTAGATGATATCCCAGTAGTAGATATCACTCGTTTCGAAGACGAGTTGCATGCTTGGTTAGATACAAATGCTGCTGAATTATTAACTGAAATTCGTACAACAACAAAACTTCCTGAAGACGAAAAAATGGCAACTGCTATTAACGGCTTCAAAAAAGTTTTCGTAGCATCTGAGTAATAATAAAAGGCGGAAGCGGCTCGTTAAGCCGCTCCACTTCTATATAAACAGGGCTCTTACATAGAGTGCTAACGGATATGAAGAGGAAAAGAGTAGGTGCACCTATTCTTTTCCTTCAATCATGAACAAGTATAACGATTAGGAAGACCGACAAAATGGAAGTCTTTCTGATCATGCCAACTTCCGGAAAAAAGGTGGTGAAAACCTGTGGCATCTTTACGCGATATAAAAGCGAAAATTAACTCGACAAAGAAAACGAGTCAAATTACGAAAGCGATGGAGATGGTATCTGCATCGAAGTTAAACCGTGCAGAACAAAATGCTAAATCTTTCGTTCCGTATATGGATAAGATTCAAGAAGTAGTAGCGAGCATAGCGCAAGGTAGCGGGGTAAATCATCCAATGCTAACAGCGCGTCCTGTAAAGCGAACAGGATACATCGTTATTACATCGGATCGCGGACTAGCAGGTGGATATAACAGTAACGTTTTACGTGCAGTAAGTAACGTAGTGAAAGAGCGTCACAACATGGATGCAAGTCAGTACGCAATTATTGTACTTGGACGTCTAGGACGTGATTACTTAAAACGTCGTGGCTTTAATATCATTGATGAAGTACTTGGATTATCGGATCAACCAGTATTCGCTGATATTAAAGACATTGCTTCAAGAGCAATTTCTATGTTTACAGATGGTGCTTATGATGAATTGTATATTTACTACAATCATTATGTAAGTAAGATCTCACAAGAAGTAACGGAGAAGAAAATTTTACCGCTTACGGATGTGGCATCTGACAAAGCAACAACTTCATATGAATTTGAACCATCTGAAGAAGATATTTTAAAAGTATTATTGCCACAATACGCAGAAAGCTTAGTTTACGGCGCATTGCTAGATGGTAAAGCAAGTGAACACGCAGCGCGTATGACAGCAATGAAAAGTGCTACAGACAACGCAATGGAAGTTATCGATACACTTACACTTTCTTTCAACCGCGCTCGTCAAGCAGCGATTACGCAAGAAATTACGGAAATCGTTGGCGGTGCAGCTGCGTTAGAGTAGAGAGAAAAAGCGGAAGCGATAATCTCAAAAGCGAAATGAAATATAAAAAACGAAAACCGACTGTTCGTAGAAAAGCCGGTTAATTAAAAGAAAGCTAGGAGGGAACCCGATGAATAAAGGGCGCGTTACGCAAATCATGGGTCCGGTTGTAGACGTTAAGTTTGACGGCGGAAAGCTACCTGAAATCTACAATGCCCTTAGAATCAAAGAAGAAGCAATGGACTTAACTTTAGAAGTTGCGCTTCATCTTGGTGATAATACAGTTCGTACAGTAGCAATGTCTTCTACTGATGGACTTGTTCGTGGTACAGAAGTAGAAGACACTGGTAAACCAATTTCTGTTCCAGTTGGTGATGCAACACTTGGTCGTGTATTTAACGTATTAGGTGATGCAATTGACTTAGGTGAAGAAGTAGCAGCGGATGTACGCCGTGATCCAATTCACCGCCAAGCACCTGCATTCGAAGAGTTATCTACAAAAGTAGAAATTCTTGAAACTGGTATTAAAGTAGTAGACTTATTAGCTCCTTATATTAAAGGTGGTAAAATCGGTCTATTCGGTGGTGCCGGTGTAGGTAAAACGGTATTAATCCAAGAATTAATTAACAACATCGCACAAGAGCACGGTGGTATCTCTGTATTCGCTGGTGTAGGTGAGCGTACTCGTGAAGGTAACGACTTATACCACGAAATGAGTGATTCTGGCGTAATCAAGAAAACAGCGATGGTATTCGGACAAATGAACGAGCCACCTGGAGCGCGTCAACGTGTTGCGTTAACAGGTTTAACAATGGCTGAACATTTCCGTGATGAGCAAGGACAAGACGTACTTCTGTTCATCGATAATATCTTCCGTTTCACGCAAGCTGGTTCTGAAGTATCTGCCCTACTTGGTCGTATGCCATCTGCGGTAGGTTACCAACCAACACTTGCAACAGAAATGGGTCAATTACAAGAGCGTATTACATCAACAAATAAAGGGTCTATCACGTCTATCCAAGCGGTATATGTACCAGCCGATGACTACACTGACCCAGCGCCAGCAACAACGTTCGCTCACTTAGATGCAACAACAAACTTAGAGCGTCGTTTAACACAAATGGGTATTTACCCAGCGGTAGATCCATTGGCATCTACATCTCGTGCACTATCTCCAGAAATCGTAGGAGAAGAGCATTATGCAATTGCTCGTCAAATTCAGCAAACACTGCAACGTTACAAAGAGCTTCAAGATATCATCGCTATCTTAGGTATGGATGAGTTATCTGAAGAAGATAAATTAGTTGTACATCGCGCTCGTCGCGTTCAGTTCTTCTTATCACAGAACTTCCACGTAGCAGAACAGTTTACAGGTCAAAAAGGATCTTACGTACCTGTAAAAGAAACAGTTCGTGGATTCAAAGAAATTCTAGAAGGAAAACATGATGACCTTCCAGAAGACGCATTCCGTCTGGTTGGTGGTATTGAAGAAGTTGTTGAAAACGCGAAGAAAATGATGGCATAAGGCCTTAGGAGGGACGAATTATGAAGACATTTCCAGTCAGTATTGTAACTCCTGATGGACCGGTTTACGAAAACGAAGTTGAAATGGTAAGTGTAAGAGCAGAGAGCGGGGAAATGGGGATCTTAGCAGGTCACATTCCAACTGTTGCACCACTTAAAATTAGTGCAATTCGCTTGAAAAATGGTGGGCATACAGATTACGTAGCAGTTAGCGGTGGCTTTATTGAAGTTCGCCCTGATAAAGTAACAGTATTAGCACCATCTGCTGAAACAGCAAATCATATCGACATTCATCGCGCAAACGAAGCGAAGCGCCGCGCTGAGCAACGTATGCAAGATAAACAAGCACATGTTGACTTCAAACGTGCAGAAATGGCACTTAAACGTGCGATTAACCGTTTAGACGTTTCCAATATGAAGTAAAGACAAGGCCGCAAAGGGATGAACCTTTGTGGCTTTTTCTCGTTTATATATAAACGAGAAAAACCAACATAAAAACCACTATTTTTAGATGTGCGAGAGCGCCTGGCCATGCTTGGAGCGGTCAGGTCCTTTTTCTGCCACAGGCAATATGAAAACAAAGGGAAGTAGCATATCACTTTTTGTTTTACATACCAGCAACTTAGATGTTAAAAAATCAAAGTGGATATATATAATAAAAAAGCCCGATTCTTCCTTAGTACAGGGAGATCAGACTTTTTTACTATAATATCAATGTTTTGATGATAATGTAGAATGCGTCACTTTATTATTTTGCTAACACATCATGGTACTCTTCATTACGTTCAATTTGGCTTTTCGCAAAAGGACATAGTGGGATAATAACTTTCCCTTCTTCCCTAGCGAACTCGACGATTCTTTTCACTAATGCTTCTCCGACTCTTTGACCTCTCAGGTTGTCTGAAACAAATGTATGGTCTACAATAATTTTTTCTTCTCCAGTTGGAACATAAGTTATTTCTGCCTCTTTGTTATTTGGTTCTCCTACATAAAAACTATTGGTATCTTTTTTTATTTCAAGCATTTTATATGCCCTCCTTTTAATGCTGTACCTTTCTTTGTTTTAAAACTATACGCGTGGCAGGAAAAGGCCCTAACCGCTCCTATATATAGCCAGGCTCTCCCAGGCCATTTTAAAAATGCTTTTCTGCCTTTTTTCATAGAGTGACTGAGTAGTTACAGTGATTTTATGTAATGCACGTATGTGGAACCGTTTCTTTTCATATTCTTATTTACTACTATCTTTTTTTACATATTTCAATGCACCGCTTGGACATTGATCAATAACCTTTGCAATTTCGTCAGCCTCTGCGCCATTAGCGTTAACCCACGGCTTCTTATTTATATCAAAAACCTCTGGTAATCCTTTTACGCATTTTGCGGCATGGGCGTAGATTTCAGCGTTGAAAAAGACAGCAATATCTTTTCCTGCATAACGTTTACTTTTGAATTTTTCGAAGTAAATCTAAAAGCTGCTTTTTTTCCTCGTGATTCAAATTGGAAAATTGTGAAGCTTGAAAGTGTTCTTGGTCTGGAACCACTTCATGAAATAACTTTTTGCCTTCCTCTGTCAATGAAAGGTATTTTGTTTTCCACTCTTGCTCTCGTTTAACCAATCCCAATACTTCCATTTTGCTTAACAATTGCGTGATATTTCCCTTTGTAACAAAAAGCTTATTTGCTAATTCCTGTTGAGACAATTTTTCATGGGAACCGACCTGAACTAAGACGTCAAATTGGGCTACCGATAGATTCCATTTTTTTAAGTATTGATTCGATTCGCGAATGCTCTGGTTATATACTCGTGAGAGACGGAACCATAACATTAAACCGAGACGTTCCTCTTGTTTAGATAATAAAGAGTTGTTTGCCTTTTTTTCCATTAGGTCACCTGATTTTTCTTTTTTACATTCAATTTATAACTAAACTGATAAAATGTCAATATTATACTTGTTTACCATCACACTTTGTGTGAAAAGGAGTGTTAAAAATGGAAGAGAAAAAAGTAACGTGGTTGGAACTTTTTTATGACTTACTATTAGTAGCAGCGGTCTCAACTGCTACTAAGGTTTTAATTCACGTTGAAAATGGATATATTTAACCAGAATATTTTTAAAAATTTATTCTTATATTTATCCCGATATGTTGGGCTTGGACAAGATATTTTGCATCAACGTATGTTTATGATCTTTCAAATGTTGTTCGTCCTGATTATGATATCCAGTTTATCGGTTGATTTTGATTAATACTATTTTTCTTTTCTTATTGGTTATATTGGACTAAGAGCACTTACAGCGATTCAATATCTTGTTGTTCGGAAGTTAGAAAAAGGGAATAGAAAGAAAGCTACTCATTTAACAACTACGTAAATATAAGCTGTGAGGATGTAACGAAAAACCTTGATTTCCACTGTAGCATAGAAAAACAACTAACCGAAAGCCATATTAAACAAATTGGCTAAAGAAAAATACAAAACTTTTACTACTATTTCTTTAGCTTTCTCCATACTTTAGTACAACAACGACTTATTTATATTAAAAGAAGGATAGTGTTTAACCTAAATTTAGGGATATAATAAAATAAATGGTATATAAATAAAATAATACCATTTAGGGGGAGGTTATATATGATTAGTCAATTAAAAAGAGAAGCACTTGATGCATTAAGAGGAAGATGGGGATTTGCGGCATGGGCGACTTTATTAATCGGAATTCTTATTTTTGCTGTGAACTTAGCAATTACAGGTATTTTCTCAATCTTTTGGGGATGGGAAGAGGCAAAGGATTCTATTACAGTAAGTGTTGTGGCGATGCTTATTATCGGTCCGTTAACGTTTGGTGCTTATTATCTTGTTTTAAACGCAGTTCGTGGGAAAGAGGTTCGTATCGGTTATTTATTTAAATGGTTCGGTGATGGCGATACGTTTATGAAATCATTTTTAACATACTTATTAATGTATGTGTACCTTGTTTTATGGATGTTCCTTCTTATTATTCCAGGAATTATTAAATCATTTTCTTATTCCATGACGTATTTCATTTTAAATGATCACCCAGAGTATACAGCGAATCAAGCAATTACTGAAAGTCGCCGTATGATGGACGGACATAAAATGGACTACTTCTTATTATGCTTAAGTTTTCTAGGTTGGTTTTTATTAAGTGTCGTTACTTTAGGAATTGGTTTCTTATGGTCAACTCCATATTTTTACACGACATCTGCAGCGTTTTATGAGGAGATTTCAAAGAGATATTATAAAAAAGAAGAGACTACTATTTAAAAAGCAACTAGCATGAAATGAATTATTCATGCTAGTTTCACTTTGTTGAAAAAGTCGTTTGTCAATAAATAAACGACTTTTTCTATAAACTTTACTTCTCTATATTTGGGCTTTTTATGGTTAAAAATTACTTATTTCTGAATAAAACACCATGTTTTAACCCGAAAAATCAGTTGAACTTACAACAAGATTGTTAAAGATTCACTTGACGGATTTGTTTTTCAACAGTATGCAACTAGCATGAAATGAATTATTCATGCTAGTTTTTATGAGAATAAAATTAGTTGCAATTACTGTACACCAAGTAACGTAAGGGAAAGTCTTTCTCTAGTTACTTGGTTTTTCTTTTTCCCAATGTATCGACATAAGAATTTGAAATTTGCTATAATATCTATAATTGCATTATTTAGAAAAATTAAAAAATAATAAATGATGCAAATGAATCATAACGTGTACTAAGTGAACTTGTTTTTATGAGGGGGGAGAGAGTTTCACGATGGTAAATGTATATGAAAATAGTTATATGATTGTCGGTGTTTTTTTGCTATTAGGTATATTGTTGCCGGTTGTAGCACTCACCTTGGGGAAAATACTGCGTCCACATAAACCAAGTGCAGCGAAGAAAACAACATATGAAAGTGGAATTGAGCCGTTTCATGATGCAAACGTCCGCTTCCATGCCCGCTATTATATTTTTGCATTGCTTTTTGTCATTTTTGATGTAGAAACTGTGTTTTTATATCCGTGGGCGGTAGCGTACGACAAACTGGGATTATTTGCATTAGTGGAAATGCTCATTTTTGTTATTATGCTACTTATTGGTCTTGTCTATGCTTGGAAAAAGAAGGTGTTACAGTGGCTATAAATTTTGAAAATATTCACCCGCAAGAACGCGCTGAGTTAGAAAGAAATATATTTTTTACGACGCTTGAGCAAGTAAAAGGTTGGGCACGCAGTAATTCATTATGGCCAATGACATTTGGATTGGCATGCTGTGCAATTGAGATGATGGGAGTCGGTTCTTCGCATTATGATTTAGATCGATTTGGCTCGTTTTTCCGTACATCTCCGCGTCAATCGGATGTCATGATTGTATCTGGGACGGTAACGAAGAAAATGGCTCCAATTGTTCGGCGTTTATATGATCAAATGCCAGAACCGAAGTGGGTCATTGCGATGGGATCGTGTGCAACGGCGGGTGGACCGTATGTAAATTCATATGCTGTTGTAAAAGGGGTAGATCAAATCGTACCGGTGGATGTGTATATTCCTGGTTGTCCGCCGAATCCAGCAGCTTTAATCTACGGGATTAATAAATTAAAAGAAAAAATTCGTTACGAAGCAAAGACAGGAAAGCAGGTGACGAATAAATGAGCGATCAAGATAAAAATATAGATGACCTGAAAAAAGAGGCGGCAAGACGGGCAAAGGAAGAAGCAAAAAAGCGACTCGCAGCACGTCAGGAAAATGAGGTTCATCGTGTAGAAGAAAAAGAGAAAGCGCTATCAAAAGAGAGTGAAATAGATATAGTAGAAGCAAAGCGCCGCGCAGCAGAGGAAGCAAAAGCGAAGGCGAAGGAACTAGCTGCACAAAAGGCATCTGGTGATGATGAAAAAGCAGCAGGGCCGGAAGATGAGGAGAAGGAGAAAGCAATCGTCGCCGCAAAGGCAAAAGCAGCGGCAGCAGCAAAAGCGAAAGCGGCTGCACTAGCAAAGCAGAAAGAAAAGGAAAAAGAATCAGGTTCGGAAGATAGTGAGAAAGAGAAAGCAATCGCCGCGGCGAAGGCAAAAGCAGCGGCAGCAGCAAAAGCGAAAGCGGCCGCGCTAGCAAAGCAAAAAGCATCTGAAGGTGGAAGCGTAGACGACGAGAAAGAAAAGGCAATTGCGGTTGCAAAAGCGAAAGCAGCAGCTGCAGCAAAGGCTCGCGCTGCTGGGGGAAAGAAAGAGGAAGAAGTAAAAGTAGAACAGCCTTCACAAAATCAGCCGTATTTAGATAGGTACGTTCAGGCAATTACAGTGAAATTTGGCGAAGGTGTGCTAGAAGATTTCTATATTAATAGGTTGTCTAAAGATGTTCCAACGCTTGTTGTGAAAGTAGCGCATTACTATGAGGTGATGGAGCTTTTAAAGAAAGATCCCGAATTGGTATTTAGTTATATGTCAGAATTGCATGCAACAGATTTTGCTACGCATATGGAAGTGTATGTGCATTTATTTTCATATGGTAAGAAGCAATCTGTAGCGGTGAAAGTAAAACTTGATCGGGACGAGCCGAGAGTGCCTTCTATTGTATCGCTATGGAGCGGGGCGGATTGGCCGGAGCGCGAGGCGTATGATTTGCTTGGCGTTGTGTTTGAAGGGCATCCCAATTTAAAACGTATTTTGATGCCTGATGATTGGATTGGTTATCCGCTGCGAAAAGATTATGAGCCGTTTGATGCGGGGGTGTAAAACATGATTCGTACAGAAGAAATGCTTTTAAATGTAGGGCCGCAGCATCCGAGTACGCATGGTGTATTTCGGCTCGTTATTAAAATTGATGGGGAAATCATTAAAGAAGCTACGCCTGTAATTGGCTATTTGCACCGTGGTACAGAGAAAATTGCGGAAAGTTTGCAGTATACGCAAATTATTCCGTACACAGACCGAATGGATTATTTAGCAGCAATGACCAATAATTATGTGATCTGTCACGCTGTTGAGACGATGATGGGGCTTGAAATACCAGAGCGTGCTGAATATTTGCGCATACTTGCAATGGAGCTTGGGCGCGTGGCGAGTCACCTTGTTTGGTGGGGGACCAATTTGCTTGATATTGGAGCGGTCAGTCCGTTTTTATATGCGTTTCGCGAACGCGAGATGATTATTAACCTACTGAATGAATTATGCGGAGCGCGTTTAACGTTTAATTATATGCGCGTTGGCGGGGTGAAGTGGGATGCACCGGACGGCTGGGTTGAAAAGGTGCGTGAGTTCGTTCCGTATATGAGAGAGCAGCTAGCGGGGTATCACGACCTTGTGAGTGGCAATGAAATTTTCTTAAACCGTGTAAAGGGAGTCGGTGTTTACTCGGCAGAGGATGCCTTGCAATATTCGTTAAGCGGAGCAAATCTGCGCTGCACGGGCGTGAAATGGGATCTTCGCAAAGATGAGCCGTACTCGATTTATGACCGTTTTGATTTTGATGTTCCGGTTGGCGAAGTAGGCGATGCTTGGGACCGTTATATTTGCCGAATGGTGGAAATTGAAGAAGCTCTGAAAATTATTGAACAAGCGGTAGAGCAGTTTCCGAAAGAAGGAGCTATTTTAGCGAAGGTACCAAAGATTATTAAACCACCAAAAGGTGAGGCATTCGTGCGAATTGAGTCACCGCGCGGCGAGATTGGCTGTTACATCGCCAGTGAGGGAAAGAAAGAGCCGTATCGCTTAAAGTTCCGCCGTCCGTCTTTTTATAATCTGCAAATTTTACCGAAGCTCTTAAAAGGCGAGAATATTGCAAACTTAATTACCATTTTAGGCGGCATTGATATTGTACTTGGGGAGGTTGATGGGTGATGATACAAAACCTCTTAGAGTCACCCGCAAGCTGGACGAATTTTCTTATCTTTTTCGGATTGGCAACGTTGCTTTTGTTTGTCGTTCTTGGCTTTGTTACATATGGGATTTTAGCAGAACGAAAAGTAATGGGGTTTATGCAGGGGCGTATAGGGCCGAACCAAGTGGGCGGCCGTTTTGGACTCCTGCAAACAGTAGCAGACGTGTTGAAACTTTTGCTAAAAGAAGATACGATTCCGAAATTGGCCGATAAACCGCTCTTCATATTAGCACCGGTCATTGCGTTTGCGCCGGCATTTATGGTACTTGCGGTCATTCCGTTTACAGATAAGTTGCAGTTTGCCGATATTGGCGTTGGCGTGCTGTATTATATTGCAGTCTCAGGTATTACAACAATTGGTGTTGTAACTGGGGGATGGGCGTCTAACAATAAATATTCGTTACTCGGCGGAATGCGCGCCGCAGCACAAATGATCTCCTATGAAATTCCACTTGTGATGAGCGTAATTGGGGTTGTCCTTCTAACAGGTAGTTTAAATTTAAATGATATTGTAGAAGCGCAAAAAGGGGTTTGGTACATTTTCGTGCAGCCAATTGGTTTTATCGTCTTTTTAATCGCAGCTGTTGCTGAATTGAACCGAACGCCATTTGATTTACCGGAAGCCGAATCCGAGCTTGTCTCTGGATATCATACGGAGTATTCGGGATTTCGCTGGGCGTTCTTTATGCTTTCAGAGTATGTGTATTTCTTCGGAATGGCATCGCTTATAACAGTACTATTTTTAGGAGGTTGGCAGCCAATTCCGTTTCTAGCGTTTATTCCGGGAGCTGTTTGGTTTGCGCTCAAATTTAGTGCAGTTGTCTTTCTCTTCATTTGGTTCCGCGTGACGTTCCCGCGTATACGAGGCGATCAGTTAATGGAGTTTGGCTGGAAAGTATTACTGCCAGTAGCACTTGCGAATATTTTCTTAGCAGCATTGATAAAAGAATTGTTCTTCTAATCTAAAGGGGGCAGGAGTACAATGAAGGGATTATTTAAGGGTTTAAAGTATACACTTAGCAATTTAAGTAAGAAGAAAGTAACGTACGACTATCCGAATCAGCCACTACCACTCCCAGATCGCTTTCGCGGTATTCAAAAGTTTTATCCAGAAAAATGTATCGTGTGCAATCAATGCGCAAATATTTGTCCAACAGACTGCATTCAACTAACAGGGAAAAAGCACCCAGATCCAGAGAAGAAAGGGAAAATCATAGACACGTATGATATTAACTTTGAAATTTGTATTCTTTGCGATCTTTGTACAGAAGTTTGCCCGACAGAAGCCATTGTGATGACAAATAACTTTGAGCTAGCTGAATATTCGCGTGATGATTTATTTAAAAACTTACAGTGGCTTGATGAAAATAATCAACATGTGAGAAGGGAGAATAAAGCATGAGCGGCGAGTTAGTAGCATTTCTAGCATTAGCCCTGCTTGCGATCATGGGCGGTGTACTTATGCTGAACTTAACGAAAGTGATGCATATGATGCTCGCTTTAGTGTTTACATTTCTTAGTATTGCCGGGCTGTATTTCATGTTATCGGCAGAATTTGTCGGGGTTGTTCAAATTTTGATTTATTCCGGTGCGATTACGATTATTATGATTTTTGGCATTATGTTAACGAAGCATAATGATCAAGAAAACTCCTGCTTTGGCTGGCGTAAATTCATTGTTTTTCTTGCTGTGGTAATCTTCGGTGCGGTAATGTATTTTGCGGTGAATAACGTCGATTTTGAGAGTGGACGTGTTCAAGATGGCGCAGTGCTTCATGAACAAAATACACGTCAGATTGGGGAATTGTTGTACTCGAAATATATAATACCGTTCGAATTAACGTCTGTTGTATTACTTGTTGCTCTTGTGGGGGCAATTGTACTTGCGAAAAAGGACGAGAAAAAGGGGGATTCGCATGAATAGTATTCCAGCTTCTGCGTACCTGACGCTTGCGATTATACTGTTTTGCATCGGTTTATTTGGAGCATTAACGAAGCGCAATACAGTAATTGTATTGATTTGTATTGAACTTATGTTAAATGCGGCGAACTTAAATTTAGTTGCCTTTAGTAAATTAGGGATGTTTCCAAATTTAAAGGGACAAATTTTTTCATTGTTCACAATGTCTGTTGCTGCAGCGGAAGCAGCGGTTGGATTGGCGATTTTAATTGCTTTATATAGAAACCGCGCGACTGTTAATACAGATGAAATGGATTCGTTAAAGCATTAAGGGGAGGGGGATTTCGTAATGGGTGGTTATGCATGGCTAATACCGCTTTTCCCGCTTGTGTCTTTCGTTTTACTCGTGATGTTTGGTAAGAAGCTAAAAGAAGGAAGCAGCTGGATTGGCATCTCGCTTACGTTTCTTTCATTTGCGTCAGCGGTAGTTGTATTAATAGAGCGGCTATCATCAGAAACGGTAAAACAGCAATGGAATTGGCTCCGAGTAGGGGATGTGAACATTTCTTTTGGATTCGAAGTAAGTGCATTAAACGCATTAATGCTCTTTATTGTCTCACTTGTAAGTTTGCTCGTTCATTTGTATTCGAAAGGGTATATGCACGGTGATGAAAGACTCCATATCTTTTATGCATACTTAGGTTTTTTTACATTTGCGATGCTGGGGCTCGTCATCTCTACTAACTTATTACAGCTGTATATATTTTGGGAGTTAGTAGGACTTGGTTCTTTCTTATTGATTGGTTTCTACTTCTTTAAAGAAGAAGCAAAGGCGGCTGCGAAAAAGGCGTTTATTATGACGCGTATCGGTGATGTAGGCTTGTTTATCGGGATGATTCTATTATTCTGGCAAGTTGGTAGCTTTGATTACGATGTGATTTTTCAGGCCGTACAAGCTGGAGAGATTTCGGGGACGATGATTACAGTAACGGCGATTTTAATCTTCGTCGGTGCGATCGGGAAGTCAGGTCAGTTTCCGCTTCATACGTGGCTTCCGGATGCGATGGAAGGTCCGACGCCAGTATCAGCGCTGATCCACGCGGCGACGATGGTTGCTGCAGGGGTATATTTAGTCGCTACTATGTTCCCGCTTTTTGCAGCGAGCGAAGCGGCGATGCAAACTGTTGCAGTCGTTGGCGGTATTACGGCAATTTTTGCAGCATCTATTGGTATCGTGCAAACGGATATTAAGCGTGTATTAGCGTACTCCACGGTGAGTCAGCTTGGTTATATGATGCTTGCACTCGGTTCGGCTGGTTATGTGGCGGGGGTGTTTCATTTAACGACGCACGCTTTCTTCAAGGCATTATTGTTCTTAGCGGCCGGCAGCGTCATTCATGCGGTGCATACGCAAAACATCGAAGAAATGGGCGGCCTGTTTAAGAAGATGAAAGTGACCGGCTCATTGTTTTTAATTGGAACGTTTGCGATTAGCGGGGTACCGTTATTTTCCGGTTTCTTTAGTAAGGATGAAATATTAGCGGCGACGTGGGAGCGCGGCAATTACGGTTTATTCGTTCTGGCGGTAATTGCAGCTTTCTTCACGGCCTTCTATATGTTCCGCTTATACTTTCTTGTCTTTACAGGAGAGGCGCAAAGCGAGCAAAAACATGTTCATGAGTCACCAAAGGTAATGACAGTGCCGATGATGATTCTTGGCGTCCTAGCAGTTGTGGGTGGCTATGTGAATACACCTTGGTTCGGAACTTTTCTTGGGGATTGGCTTACAAAAGACGCGACGTTTCAAGTGAGAGAGGTTCATGGCCCGGCTTGGATTATGATCGTGGCAACGCTCGTTTCATTGGCCGGGATTGGTTTAGCATATTTGATATATAGAAAACGTACCATTTCACGTGATTGGCTTGGCGGGAAGAATACATTCGTATACAGCTTGCTGAAGGAGAAATATTATATTGATGAATTGTATAGGGTAACGGTGCTTCTACTCGTGAAGGGAATTGCATATATTTTATATTTCTTTGAAACGTATATTGTTGAAGGCACGGCGCAGCTTATTAGCGGCATTGTAAAAGGTGTAAGTACGATTGGCTCAAAGCTCCAAAACGGGCAAGTGCAAATGTACGGCACAGTTACAGCGGTTTGCTTAGCTGCACTCGTAGTCATTCTGTTATTGACAGGGGGGTATGGACAATGAGTTCCTTTCTATTATCTTTCTTCATTTTCTCCCCGCTGCTAGGCATTATACTGCTGGCATTTGTACCAAAGAAAGAGGAACGAGCGGCGAGGATTGCCGGTTTAATTGGAACATTACTTCCGCTTGGGGCTGCGCTCTATATCGCAAGTACATATGCAGCGGGAAAAAGTTTAACGATGTTTGCAGAAAAGGTAAAGTGGATTCAATTTGGAAACTTTCCGGGTATAGACAAAGAATTGTTTGCAATTTATTACGAGCTCGGCATTGATGGCTTCTCGCTCGTTATGATGTTTCTTACGGCATTATTGGCGACATTGGCAGCTATTACGGCCTTTTCCGTTACAAAGCACGTAAAAGGTTTCTATGTGCTCTTGCTTATGCTTGAAATCGGCATGCTTGGCGTCTTCGCTGCGGAAAACTTGTTACTGTTCTTCGTTTTCTTTGAAATTACACTGCCAGCTATGTTTTTACTTGTTGGGAAATGGGGCAAATTCAGCAGTGAAAAAGCGGCGTACAGCTATTTAGTTTATAACGGCATCGGTTCAGCGATTTTACTTATTGCCTTTTCCATTTTATTTGCGAGAGCAGGTACAACAAACATTGCAGATTTGCAAGCCGTTTTAGCAGGAAAAGAAATGACAACAGTTGGTGAACTGTCAAACTCCTTGCAGCTCGGTTTATTTATAGCGATTATGATTGCATTCATGATTAAACTTCCAGTCTTTCCGCTGCACCGCTGGATGGTGAATGTCCACGTAGAGGCGCACCCAGCGGTAGTCATGCTGCATGCAGGTGTTCTCTTAAAGATTGGGGCATACGGGATTGTCCGTTTTGGAATGGGACTTTTCCCGGCGCAGTTTGAAACATTCGCGGTTGTTTTAGGAGTTCTAGGAGTGATCAACTTGCTGTACGGGGCACTCTTAGCGCTTGTTCAAACCGATTTCCGAAAGGTGCTCGCTTATTCTAGTATTTCACATATGGGAATTGTATTGATCGGTTTAGCCGCGCTGAACGCAGCGGGAATGAAAGGGGCATTGTTCCAAGTCGTTTCCCACGGTTTAATTGCGGCGCTGTTATTTTTCTTGCTTGGGATAATCGAGCAACGCTTTGGTACTTCTGACATTACAAAGCTTGGCGGCTTAGCGAAGCAAGTGCCGGTGCTTAGCGGATTTTTGTTAGCGGGAAGTATGGCTTCGCTCGGACTTCCTGGAATGTCTGGCTTTGTAAGTGAATTTCTCGCATTTCTTGGCTTGTTTCAAGAGCACCGAGTATTAGCGGCAATTGGGGCAATTGGGATTATTTTAACAGCCGTGTATGTACTGCGGGCAGCTATGCAAGTGATATTTGGAAAAAGCGAGTGCGAAGCGAAGAGCGATATACACGGATCGGAGTATATTCCAGTGGTAATCTTGCTTGCGTGTATTTTAGTCATTGGTATTTTGCCAGATGTACTAGGTGAACCGCTTCGTGACACATTACAGTCGTTAGGGGGTAGATAGAATGGATATGAAAACATTACTAGACTTATCATGGTATTTAATGACCCCGGAATTTATCCTGCTTGGCGGGGCTATTCTTCTATCACTTCTTGATCTGTTTGTAAAACAAACGTTTCAGCGCCGAAATTTAGCGTATGGGGCAATTGGAACGGTCATACTTGCACTTGTGGCGCTCGTTACATTGTACGGTGCACCAACTGGAGGAATTTTAGAAGGAACTTTTGTATTAGACGGATATTCAAAAGCATTTAAAACGCTCTTATTGCTCGGCGGCATTCTTGTATTGCTGCTTGCGATGAGCGATGATGATAAGCAGCCGATTGAAGACTTGGGAGAATATTATTACTTATTTTTAACGGCGCTTCTTGGTGCGATGTTTATGGCTTCTAGCAGTGATTTCATTACACTGTTTATCGGTCTTGAGTTATTGTCTTTGTCTTCGTATATATTAGTTGGCATTCGTAAAAATTATAAGGCTTCAAATGAAGCGGCAATGAAGTATGTCATAAATGGTGGGATTTCTACGGCAATTACGTTGTTTGGGATGAGCTATTTATACGGACTGACAGGCTCAACAAATATTTTAGAGATGCAGCGCTTGTTCGCGCAAGGTGTGGGCGGCGATATACAACTTTTGCTGTCGCTTGCGTTTATCCTGCTTTTTGTTGGTTTGTCTTTTAAAATCGCGACTGTCCCATTTCATATGTGGGCACCTGATGTGTACGAAGGAGCAGCAACTCCTGTTACAGCACTCTTAGGAACGGTATCGAAAATTGCTGGATTTGTAATGATTGTTCGCATTTTCTTAGTTGTTTTCGGGGCGACTCCTGCTTGGCAAGGGGCAGCATCACTACTTAGTAATATGAGTATTTATATCGCTGTTCTTGCTGGTGTAACGATGATTGTTGGGAATAGCGTTGCTTTAAAGCAACATAATATAAAGCGAATGCTTGCATATTCAGGAGTGGCACATGCCGGTTATTTACTCGTACCGCTTGTTGCGATGTCGCCATTTCTTATGGATAGTATGTGGTTTTATATGCTGGCTTATGTATTGATGAATGTCGGGGCATTCGCAATTATCCATGGAATAATCTTACAAACAGGGCAAGAAAATATATCTGCTTTTGCTGGTTTATATAAACGATCACCGTTTGCGGCGATTATGATGACAATTTTTATTTTATCACTCGCTGGTATTCCTGGGACAGCTGGATTTATCGGGAAAATTAACATCTTTTTAGGGGCCTTTATCGCCGAGCCAGCTCATTACGTGCTCGCATCAATTATGATGGGAACAACGGTTATTTCATTCATCTACTATTTTCGCATCTTGCAGCAAATGTTTTTTCGTCAGGCAAAAAGTGAGGAGCGTATCATTCTTCCGGTTAACCTAAAAATCGTTGTAAGTCTTTGTACGATTGCAACAGTTGGGCTCGGTATATTGCCAGCGAGCGGTTACAATTTCTTTTATCACTATTTTCCTTTTCTGAAAGATTTCTTCTTTCTTGGGGTTATGGTACAATAATACAAATTGAAAGTGTAGAGCATAAACTCTACACTTTTTATTTTGGTAAATTTTCATTTACTACATATAGTGGTAAATAAGTTTGGTTCATACGGACAGTTTCCCGTTAGAGCAGGAGGGTCGATTTGTTATGGCACAAATTTTAGGTCAACAAGCACTTATTGCAATTGTGTCGCATTTACTGTTTATTACCATTACGTGGTGGGCCTTGCAAGGTCTTCACTTAGAACGTTTAATGAAGCCAGGGAAAGTGATGCAAACGAGGGTGATTCTTATTCTTGTAACGATTGCCATTGGTGCATCTGTAAGTAATTTTTTCCTTGATTATTTAGGTTATTCAAAGAGTTTAACATACCTTGTAAAGTAAAAAAATACAACGTATAGAACCATCCTTCTCCGTCAACAATGGGGACTAGGAGGGGATGAACGTGAAAAAAATACAAGCCATGATGTTGATTGTCGTGAGTTTGGTTATATTTTTAGTTGGATATCGGGAAATGAAGCCTGTGAGTGATCAGGAAAAAATGGAGAGTATGATAGCTGCTTTAGAGAAGAACGGTACGGATGTTCAGCGTTGGTCTTGGTTAGCAAGAGAAACGAAGGAAATTTCAAATATACATACATTTGAAAAAGAATTAAAACAACTGAAAGAACGTGCGGATTTAGAAGAGTGGCAAATTGAGAAGTCTAAAGATGGTTACAAAGCGATTGCACAAAAAAAATTTTCTTCTTATGAAGAAAGACTAGTAGTTACGTGGACAATGGAAAATACTAAAGAAAACACTTTCATTATATATGAAGTGAGCGGAAAAAAGTGGGATCCTAAATATATTAATAAAATGAATAAAATTTTTAATACAAAACCAAAAATTTATACTTGTATTCAAGGTGCGCTCAGTGATAAGATTGAAGGTGTTTTGCAAGATAAGGTAAATGAAGTTTTGAAAGATCTTTCAGCAAAAGTGATTGAGAAAGTAGAAGAAAGAGCATTTGTGTCAGTCTCCGCATATAATAAAAAATGGAATGACGCTCTTTCAACAAATAAAGAGAAAATCAATGTGCAAATAGCAATACGTTCTACGAACAGCAAGAATACAATTGTGGTTGGCACACCGATCATAACTTCTGAGTATTGAATAGATGTGAAAAAAGGACACGGAGGGGAATAACTTGGAAAAGATCATCGTCCGTGGCGGAAAGCGGTTGAACGGCACAGTGCGCGTAGAGGGCGCAAAAAATGCTGTATTACCTATAATCGCTGCAGCCCTATTAGCGAGTGATGGAAAGAATGTACTATCTGAAGTACCAGAATTATCAGATGTATACACAATTAATGAGGTATTACGTCATTTGAATGCAGAAGTATCTTTTGCAAACAATGAGGTAACAATTGACGCATCAAAAGAACTAAACATCGAAGCACCATTTGAATATGTACGTAAAATGCGTGCGTCCGTTCTTGTAATGGGGCCACTTTTAGCACGTAATGGTCGTGCACGTATTGCGCTTCCTGGTGGATGTGCAATCGGTTCACGTCCAATTGACCAACATTTAAAAGGCTTTGAAGCAATGGGAGCAAAAGTAAAGGTTGGTAACGGATTTGTTGAAGCGTATGTAGACGGTAAATTAAAAGGTGCGAAAATTTACTTAGATTTCCCAAGCGTAGGGGCAACTGAAAACATCATGTCTGCCGCTGTATTAGCAGAAGGAACAACAGTGATTGAAAACGTAGCAAAAGAACCAGAAATCGTAGACTTAGCGAACTTCTTAAATGCAATGGGAGCAAAAGTACGCGGTGCTGGAACTGGCACAATTCGCATTGAAGGTGTCGATAAATTATATGGTGCAAACCATTCTATTATTCCTGATCGTGTAGAAGCGGGAACATTTATGGTTGCAGCAGCAATTACAGGCGGAAACGTTTTAATTGAAAATGCTGTACCAGAACATTTACGCTCTATTACAGCGAAAATGGAAGAAATGGGCGTTACAATTATTGAGGAAAACGAAGGTATCCGTATTATCGGCCCTGAGAAGTTAAAAGCGGCTGACATTAAAACGATGCCACACCCAGGATTCCCAACAGATATGCAATCACAAATGATGGCATTATTATTGAAAGCAAACGGCACAAGCATGATTACAGAAACAGTATTCGAAAACCGTTTCATGCATGTGGAAGAGTTCCGCCGTATGAATGCAGATATTAAAATCGAAGGTCGTTCTGTAATTATGAATGGACCAGGTAACCTGCAAGGTGCTGAAGTAGCTGCAACAGATTTACGCGCTGCAGCAGCGTTAATCTTAGCTGGTTTAGTATCTGAAGGCCATACGCGTGTAACAGAATTAAAACACCTTGACCGCGGATATGTAAACTTCCACGGCAAGTTAGCTGCATTAGGTGCAGATATTGAACGTGTAACTGAGCGAGTAGAAGAAGTAGTAGAACAACAAGTATCTGATCTTCACGCTTAATAAAGGTAGCTTCTATGCAAAGGCATGGAAGCTATTTTTTTTCATGTACTCTTATTGTTATAGTCAAGAAACATAATATTTATGCCTGCCTCATTAAAAATTCTAAAAATTTAAACATAAAATAGATGAAAAAGAACGTGTTCTAAATGCTTGTCTTACTCCATAAGAATGAAATGAGTCCAATTTCATAGTGGAGGAAGATCATGAAAACGACAAAGCCCATTATCCTCATCATAACGCTGCTAATAGCGTTAGTGATTATCGTACCAAGTTTGCTTGTTTTTCCGTTTGGGAAAGTGAAAGAAGGGAAGGAACATTCACCTTCTGCCCCTAAGTCCGTGCAAGACGTACCGGCTCCCCCTCCTACAAAAACCGATGTGCAAGTATCTGTGTATCGCAGTCAGCAAAAAAAGACCGAAACGGTTTCAATTGAAGACTATGTTGCCGGCGTTGTCGCGGCAGAAATGCCAGCAAACTTTGAAATGGAAGCATTAAAAGCACAGGCATTAACAGCGCGTACATTCGTTGTGAAGCGTATGTTAAGCGGACAGAAGCTTCAAAATAAAGCGGATGTAACAGATACGGTAGAAAATCAAGTGTACAAAAGTAAAGCGGAGCTAAAAGAACAGTGGGGCAAAGAGTACGAAGGGAAAATGAAGCGGATTGAAGAAGCAATATCAAAAACAGCCGGACAAGTTTTGACGTATGAAGGCAGCCCGATTACAGCGTCATTTTTCTCAACAAGCAATGGCTATACAGAAAATGCCGCAGACTATTGGGGCAGTGACTACCCGTATTTAAAAAGTGTAAATAGTCCTTGGGATCAACAAGCACCGAAATTTACGAGTGAACAAACTTTTACTGTTGCTGACTTTCAAAAGCGCCTTGGCGTAAAAGTGTTGACAAACGGAAATGTTGGCAACATTAAGGACCGCACAGAAGGAAAGCGCGTTAAGGAAGTTAACTTTCAAGGAAAGACATTAACAGGGAGAGATGTAAGGGACAAATTAGGCTTACGCTCCTCTGACTTTACGTGGAAGCAGCAAGGCGATCAAATTATTATCACAACGAAAGGTTATGGTCACGGCGTCGGAATGAGCCAATACGGTGCAAATGGAATGGCGAAGGAAGGAAAGGTATACACAGACATTGTGGCCCACTATTATAAAGGTATAGCAATTTCAACGTTGAATCAGTATGAGGGGAAATTGACGGCGAAGAAGTGAAGGCATAGCGCGGCGGCGCTATGCTTTTTTATGCATGGGTGTCTCGTTTTGTCGAATCGCCGATAAAGTGAAACTTCCGTCAGTGGGGGTTTTCTTCATCCCCCACTGACGGTTAGTTGAACCAATCGGGCTTTTACGGGCAGTTATCCCCCACCTATCTTCTTTGCTTCTCTCTGAATCTTGAGGTGGGGGTCTTACTGCCCGTTAATGCGGGATAAACGGTAGCACAGGTACGAAACATCGTCTTGTATGATGTAACTCCTTGTCAGACTTTGTAGAAAAGGAAAGAAAGGTTGTTAGTTTTTGCCTAGGTTTGTCGTGTTATAATACAGTTATATCTTTAGATATACAATGTTGATAGGGGGAACGAAAGATGATGATGGATGTACCACTTCTCATTCCGGCAATGATGGAACGAGCGGAGAAGTATTTTTCAAAAAAGGAAGTTGTCTCGCGTACGGCATCACGTATTCAAACGTTAACATACGGAGAAATTGCAAGGAGGACAAGAAAACTTGCAAGTGTATTAAAGAAAATGGGGATTGAGGCAGGAGATAAAGTAGGAACAATCGCCTGGAATCATCACCGCCATTTAGAAGCATATTTTGCAATTCCCGGAATCGGAGCGGTATTACATACAATTAATTTACGCCTTTCGGCAGACCACATTTCCTACATTATTAACCACGCCGAAGATAAAATTATTTTGGTGGATGAAGATATGGTTCCTGTATTAGAAAGTATTCAACACGAAATTCCTCATGTGAAAGCATTTATCATTATGACAGATGACGATGCACTACCTCATACAACACTATCACCAGCATATCACTATGAACAACTCCTTGAAGAAGGCGATGAAACATTTCAATTTATAACAGATTTAGATGAGAAAGCACCTGCCGGTATGTGCTATACTTCCGCAACGACAGGGAAACCGAAAGGCGTTGTGTACACGCACCGTAGCATTGCACTCCACAGCTATACGCTTGGGCTTGTCGACGGAGGGGGCATATCAGAAGCAGACACTTGTATGCCTGTTGTTCCGATGTTCCATGTCAATGCATGGGGACTCCCATTCGCAAGTACGTGGTTTGGTACAAAGCTCGTCTTACCAGGACCACACTTTACTCCGAAAATTTTAGCAGAGCTAATTGAACGTGAGAAAGTAACGATTAGTGCCGGTGTTCCAACAATTTGGATTGGCTTACTGCAAGAGCTTGAAAAGTACCCGTATGATATTAGCAGTGTTCGGACGATATGGTCAGGTGGATCAGCAGCACCAAAAGGTATGGTTCGTACTTATGAAGAAAAATATGAAATTGCGTTCAGACAAATCTACGGCATGACGGAAACAAGTCCGGCCGTTGTCATTAATTGTCCGAAGTCGTATCAACGTGATTTACCGAAAGAAGAGTACTATGAGCTACGCTCCCGCCAAGGCTATTTACTCCCAGGCCTTGAAATGAAGGTAATTGGTCAAGAGGGTGAAATAAAATGGGACGGTGAAGAAATGGGAGAGCTTTGCCTCCGCGGGCCATGGATTGCCGGCAGTTATTATCATGATGAACGTACTGAAGAGTCGATGAAAGATGGCTGGCTGCACACTGGCGATATCGTAACAGTGGACCCGGAAGGTTTTATTAAAATTGCTGATCGCACGAAAGATTTGATTAAAAGCGGCGGCGAATGGATTTCCTCCGTTGATTTAGAAAATGCATTAATGACACACGAAAAAGTATTAGAGGCATCTGTCGTTGCTGTTCCGCACGAAAAATGGCAAGAGCGTCCTGTCGCATGTGTCGTTTTAAAAGAAGGAGAAATGGCCAGTCAAGAAGAGCTATATGATCTATTAGAAAGCCAATTTCCAAAATGGTGGATGCCCGACGATATTTTATTTGTCGAGGAAATTCCGAAAACATCTGTCGGGAAGTTTTTGAAACGAGCACTTCGCGATCAGTTGAAGAGTTATATGGTGAAGTAGGAAGACAAAATGAACGAGTGAGAGCATAGCGCGGTGGTGCTATGCTTTTTTATGTGCAAATAAGTGATATGTATATATTATAAAATATAGTAATTGAAAAAAGTGTTAAATTGTAATATTCTGAAATTGTAATGATATATAAAAAAAGGGGAGAAAGTAAGAAAATGGTAAAGTGGCGTAATAAAATAGCTTTTTTAACAGCATTTATTTTTATTTTTATGAACTTATTTATGGAAGCACCTGTTTTTGCAGACATGCAAAATGCAACGTCTATTGCTCTGAATCAGGACTATACAGGTAGTGTAAAGAATGGAGCGCAGCATTATACGTTTAAATTATCGAAAGATGGAAAAGTGAAAGTTTCGATGAATAAGCATAAAACGAGTAGTTGGTATGTGGATGTCATGAATGCGAAAGGGAATAGTTTGAAAAGCTTTAAAACGGAGTATGGAGCGAATGTAAGTGGTAATGAAGAAAGAGAGATTGGCCTGCCAGCAGGAACGTATTATATAAAAATAAAGAGTGGTCAAAATGGTTATGCTAACAATTATAAATTTAGGGTGAACTTTACAGCGAGTGATGTGTATGAAAAAGAATTCAATAATACACAGCAAACGGCAAATAAAATTCAATTAAATACAGTATATAAAGGGGCATTACAAGAATCTTGGGATCATGATTATTATACGTTTACGCTTCCATCTGATGGAAATGTAACATTTTCAATGAAAAAGAGCAAAACAGCGAGTTGGTATGTCTATATTACAGATAGCAAGGGGAACTCTTACAAATATTTCACAACAGGAAATGGTGCAAATGCTAATGGCAATGAAGAAAGACAAATTGGTTTGCCAAAAGGAACATATTATGTAGAGATACAAGATAATCAAAAAGCGATGGATATTCCGTATGAACTTCAAATGAAATTTCAAGCGAGTAACTATTTTGAAAAAGAATTCAATGACAGCTTTGCGCAAGCTAATTCTATTGAATTAAATAAAAATTATAGAGGATCGTCGAGAAATGGTCTCGATAGTGATTATTATTCATTTTCAATTGATGCAACAAAAGTAATCCATATAAAAATGGAAAGATCTAAAGAAAGTTCTTGGGATGTAACGCTTTATGATGCCAAACAAAAGTATATGAGTAGCTTCTCAACTGAATATGGAACAAAAGGAGTTGGAAGTGAAGAACGTACATATACGTTAACAAAAGGGAAATATTACATTACAGTATTTAATGGGAAGGGTGCGGTGGAGAAGCCGTATCAATTTAGCGTTTTAGATCGTTCCCCGCAATTAACAGAAAAACAAATACAAGTGAATAACTATAAAGGGAAAGACGATGTTGTTACAGTAAGTGGTGTGAAAGTAAACGATGTTGTAAAGGTGTACGATCAAGCAACGGGTGGTAAATTGTTAGGAACGGCTAAAGTAACAAAAGGAACACAGGTGAGTATGAATATAAAGCAACTTGGACCGAAAGCTGGTAAAGTGTATGTTTCTTTAACACAACCAGGAATGGGAGAAGGTGTGCGTACAGCTGGTAGTTTTGCTGGTGAACCAACAAATGCATTACAGGCGAGCCAAGTGAAAGTTGTAAATAATAAAGGGAAAGCTGATGTTATTACAGTAAGTAATGTGAAACAAGGCAGTGTTGTAAAAGTATATGATCAAGCAACAGGCGGAAAAGTATTAGGGACAATGGCAGTAAAAAGTGGAACACAAGCTGTTATAAATATGAATCAAATTGGAGAAAAAGCAAGTAGTGTGTATGTAACATTAACAGAACCTGGTTTATTAGAAAGTGCACGAGCATCATATAAATTCGCAGGCGAACCAACAAATGCACTACAAGCAAGTCAGGTGAAAGTTGCTAACAACAAAGGGAAAGCCGATGTTATCACGGTAAGTGGTTTACAAGTAAACGACGTTGTAAAAGTATATAACAAAGCAACAGGCGGAAAATTATTAGGAACAGTAAAAGTTACAAAAGGCACACAAGCGGTAGTGAGTGTACAGCAGTTAGGTGAGAAGGCAGGAGCGACATATGTGACTGTTACAAAGCCTGGTATGAGTGAAAGTACTCGAACGGCGTATAAGTTTGCGGGAGAAATATCGAACTCATTGCAAGTAAGCCAAGTGAAAATTACAAATAATAAAGGAAAAGCAGATCGCGTAGCAGTAAGCGGGATTGTTAAAGGTGATATAGTGCGTGTGTATGATGCAAACAGTAAGCTTTTGGTCACTTCTCCGCAGGCAACAGGGACTACTGTTACAGCAGATGTGAAACAATTAGGAACAAAAGCAGGTTATGTTTATGTTTCTGTAACGCGTGCAGGAATGAAAGAAAGCACAAAAGTGAAAGTAGCTTATAAAGCAGAATAAAGATTGTATGAACAAGCCAACGTCCTGTTATCATCAGGTTGTTGGCTTGTTTTTTGAATAAGTATCATAATTTTCCAGCATTTGTTTGTTATAATAAATAGAAAAAAATAGCATGGGGGAAAAAATATGGCGCTACTTGAGCTAAAACAATTGGGGAAGACAAATCAATTACCAACGATTCAGCTCAAACTCGAAAAAGGTCAATGCGTTGTGCTGCAATGTAATAACCATACTGCTAAAGTTTTGCACCGCATTATCATTGGAGAGGAAGAGGCATCGACAGGAAGTGTGTTATTTGCGGGGAAGCCTATTCAAAAACAAGTGTATGCACGTATTGGTTTTTGTTTTTTAAAAGATGAGGCATATGATCGCTTGGAAGTGAAGGAATATTTCGCATTTTTATCTGGATTGTATGAATCTAGTATGAATATAGAAGAAGTCTTTCAGCATGTTGGTTTACTTGATAAGAAAAATGTCCAAATAAGGAATTTGTCATTTTCAGAGAAACGTCGTCTTCATATTGGACGAGTCATGATTCATAACCCAGATCTCATTATATTTGAAGAACCGGAACAAAACGTAGATATGGAGAGTACGATCATTATTCGAAAGGCAATTATGAAATTAAAAGAACAAGGAAAAGCGATCTTTATCACGTCTGCCTTTCTTTCGGATGCTTTATCGTTAACGGAGGACGTGTATGTATTGCATCAAGATGGCGTAAAAAAAGTGGAAATTGAACAAGAAGAACAGGTAGAAGCGGAAGATGAAAAGGTAATCGAAATGATTCCGCAAATGAAATTAGAACGAATCCCGGCAAAAGTAAACGATAAAATCATTTTAATAGATCCAATGGAAATTCAATTTATTGAAACGCAAAATGGGACGACACATATTCATGTGCGTGATGGTGATTTCATTTGTGCGCTTACATTAAGTCAATTAGAGGAACGACTAAAAGGGTTCGGATTTTTCAGGTGTCACCGCTCTTATCTCGTGAATTTACAGCGTGTAAGAGAAGTGATTACATGGACGCGAAATAGTTATAGTTTAATCCTCGATGATGAACGCAAAACATCGATTCCACTTTCAAAGGGAAGGATGGATGAATTAAAAGGTGTAATCGGACTGTAAATGTATGTTGCGTTAACCCTAGTATTACTTCATTCGCCTCTTATCGTGTTTCAATGAGTTAAAACTATGCTCCATTCACCGGTAAAAATACTCCTTTTACCGGTATTTTACTGCATAGCCTCTTTGTTTTTCATATGATTGACTCAAGAAAAGTGAAACGAACAAACGAAAAGCAAAGGGGATGACGAAATGACATTAGCAATTGAAATGAAAGATGTAATGAAAACATTCGACAGCAAAACAGCGCTTCGTAATGTAAATATTGAAGTGAAGCAAGGAGAAATCTTCGGGTTTCTTGGTCCAAGTGGATCTGGAAAAACAACAACTGTAAAAATTTTAACTGCGCAGTTGCTTCATAGTGTAGGAACGGTGAAAGTGTTAGGCCAAGATATTACAGGATCAGGAAGCATTGATTATAAACGAGTTGGTATTTTAACAGATAATAGCGGTCTATATGAAAGACTTAGCATTTATGATAACTTACTATTATTTTGTGACTTATACGACTGTAAAAAAGAGCGAATTGATGAAGTGTTAGCAGAAGTGAACTTATTAGATGATAAAAAGACACAAGTAAAAAAGCTGTCAAAAGGAATGAAACAACGGGTAGTGCTAGCGAGGGCGATTCTTCACAAGCCAGATATTCTCTTCTTAGATGAACCAACATCAGCGCTTGATCCGGTAAATGTTCAAAACATTCATAACATCTTAAGGGATTTAAATAAAGAAGGAACAACAATTTTCTTAACAACGCACAATATGGATGAGGCAGAAACACTTTGCAACCGCATTGCGTTCTTATGCGGGGGAGAAATTGTTGCACTTGATACGCCAGAAAATCTCCGTTTACAATACGCAAAAGACAAAATTGAAGTTGTGTTAAAAGATAAGAAAAAAGAAACAGTGCAAAAAGATGAATTAGGAGCAAAACGTATTTCAGAATGGATGAAAAAAGGGGAGTTACTATCGATTCATTCTTATGAGCCCACGCTCGGGGATATTTTCATTGAAGTAACTGGGAGGGGATTATGATGACATTTTCTATGAAGAGGTTTTCGGCGATTTTACGGAAAGAGATGCAAGATTTAAAAACGAATGCACAAGTATTATTAATGGCGATTTTACCGCTTGGTCTAGCGCTTTTTTACAAACAAATGGGGGGCGGAAAAGAGTTTTTAGCGGGAATTGTAATTGTTATGGTATTGAGTATGGTGACAACAATTACACAAGCGACCCTGATTGCAGAAGAAAAAGAAAAACATACTCTTCGCGTTATGATGCTATCACCAGCTTCTCCTATAGAAGTTATTTTAGGAAAGTCTTTACCAATTATGGTCTTATCGATTCTTTTAAGTATAATAAGCTTATTTGTGTTAGATACGTTAAAGGGAAATATCTTTTTATTAATGATCATTATCTTATTGGGAGTACTGCTATTTATTATCATAGGGACAATGATTGGTCTTTTAGCTAAAAACCTAGTGCAAGTTTCTATACTTGGCACACCGATTATGATGATCTTTTTTGCAGGGCCTTTACTACACCTCTTTGTAAAGAATGAAATCGCAAAAAAAATCCTTTATTATGTACCGACAAATCATATTTTTAATGCAATTACAGATGCATTAGAAGGAAAAGGTTTCTCTTCATTAAGTGGAAATCTAATGAATATTTCTATATGGGTTTTCATTACATTTATTCTGTTTCTCTTCGTCTACAAAAAGAAACAACTAGACTAAAAACTGAGCATTTTGGCTCAGTTTTTTCTTTTTTTATCATTTCCTCGGAAATTTTGTAATTCTGATGCATATTTTTACAAATTTTGTCGAAAAGTAATTAGTTATAGATTGTATAGGATGGATGAATCTTGTTCAAAATGATTGCTGAGGTGATGATAGAATGAGAGAGAGGGAAAACAAGAAGTCTTCTCGAAAAGTAGTTCATTTGTTTCAAAAGCGTTGGGTATTCCCGACACTATACATTGTGTGTGCAGCAGTCATTTTAACGGTTGCATTATGGTATCAGGCAACGAATACGAAAAAGATGCCTGAGAAGAATGAAGCGAAGCAGCAAAGTCAAAGTGAAAATCCAACAGTGCCAGTAATCAAATCTTCAGAAGTTGTGAAGATGCCAACTGCAAATGGTGCAGAAGTTGTTGTAAAGAAGAAGTTTTACGAAGATAAGGCAGCAGCTGAAGAGCAAGAACAAGCACTTGTTTTTTATAACAACACATACTCTGCGAATACAGGAATCGATATCGCAGCGAAAAATGGAAAAGAGTTTGATGTAACAGCGGCAATAAGCGGAACAGTTACAAAAGCGGAAAAAGATCCACTTCTTGGCTATGTTGTAACGGTTGACAGCGGCAATGGTATTAAAACGTTTTACCAAAGCTTAGGAAATGCAAAAGTGGAAAAAGGCGCGAAAATTAATCAAGGTGAAGTGTTAGGGAAAGCAGGATTAAGCGAAGTGAATAAAGATGCAGGATATCATGTTCATTTCGAAGTTCGTAAAGATAATGTTGCTGTAAACCCAGAAAGTTACTTTGACAAATCGATTGCGGATATTAAAGTTGAAAAGCAAGAAAAGAAAAAAGAAGAGAAATCAACAAGCGGTCAGGCTGATGATAAGCAAAAAGAAGAAAAATCAACAAACAGCCCAGCTGACGATAAGCAAAAAGAAGAGAAATCAACAAACAGCTCAGCTGACGATAAGCAAAAAGAAGAGAAATCAACAAACAGCTCAGCTGATGACAAGAAAAAAGAAGAAAAATCAACAAATGGTTCAACAGAGAACGAAACAACATCTCCTGAACAAGCTGAGTAATGTACAAAACCATCAACTCTCTATACGAGGATTGATGGTTTTATTTCTATATAAAAATAAAACGTTTTTAAAAACATTGTAACGGCAAGGAAATTGGACAGAATTCTCGAATATATATTACTAAGAAGGAGGGGATTGGTTTGTCGTTATTATTTGTTGTGTCAATTGCAATTATTTTATTATTTGTTTTATTTTCCTTATATTATTTGATTACCAGTAAGAAAGAAGTCCCCCATCAAAGCCTTTTGGAAGAAGAATTTGATCGAGAAGAATGACGCCTTTTAGAAGGCGTCATTTTTTTTGTTTCGGTTTTGTCTTAAACGGAAAACTTTCATTTTTCACCGATTTCTCAAAAAAAAATGTAATTTTTGTCACCATAGTCCGCAAAAATAGAGAACTTGTAGCATATAAATACAATGCGAGCAATACAATGGTTATAAACCAAAGCAAAGAGAGTGTTTGAGGTGAGAAATCGTGGATCATTTCATTATAAATCCTAGAAAGTGTAGCGCTTACAAACAGCACTCGAACTTACAGCTTAGTCACATGCAGCGAGTCTCATTTCACCCTTCTCACATCCAATTTAGGGAGGCGAGTGGTGTGCACGATTACATCAAAGAGAGAACAATCAAGATTGGTAAGTATATCGTGGAGACAAGAAAAACAGTTCGTGTTATTGCGAAGGAATTTGGGGTGTCAAAAAGTACTGTGCATAAAGATTTAACAGAACGTTTACCAGAAATTAATCCAGAGCTCGCAAATGAAGTGAAAGAAATTCTTGATTATCATAAGTCAATCCGTCATCTCCGGGGCGGCGAAGCGACGAAACAAAAGTATCAAAAAGAGGATACAGAAAAAATCGTGCGTCAATAATCGGCTATTAAGCAAACATTCCAAAGAAAAGTAACTTTTTTTTCAGCATAATTCATTTCTTCAATATTACGTTTCAGAAAAGATTATGATAAAATTAGGAATTAGGTGCAAAAGAATTCGGGTTTAGCCTGATTTGGATATTGAGGAGGAAGACACAGGAATGTTTGCGAGAGATATTGGAATTGACCTTGGCACGGCCAACGTATTAATTCATGTAAAAGGTAAAGGGATTGTATTAAATGAACCGTCTGTTGTGGCAATTGACCGCAATACAGGAAAAGTATTAGCGGTAGGAGAAGAAGCAAGACGTATGGTAGGGCGTACACCTGGAAACATTGTAGCGATTCGTCCGCTTAAAGATGGTGTAATTGCTGACTTCGAAATTACAGAAGCGATGTTAAAACATTTTATCAACAAACTTGACGTAAAAGGCTTTTTATCAAAACCTCGCATTTTAATTTGCTGTCCAACAAACATCACGTCTGTAGAACAAAAAGCAATTCGTGAAGCCGCTGAAAGATCTGGCGGTAAGAAAGTATACTTAGAAGAAGAACCAAAAGTAGCTGCTGTTGGTGCTGGAATGGAAATCTTCCAACCAAGCGGAAATATGGTTGTTGATATTGGCGGAGGTACAACGGATATTGCGGTACTTTCTATGGGCGATATCGTTACCTCCTCTTCCATTAAAATGGCGGGCGATAAGTTTGATATGGAGATCTTAAGCTATATTAAACGTAAGTATAAGCTATTAATTGGGGAACGTACAGCAGAAGATATTAAAATTAAAGTGGGTACAGTGTTCCCAGGTGCACGTAGTGAAGAACTTGAAATTCGCGGTCGTGACATGGTAACTGGTTTACCTCGCACAATTACAGTAGGCTCTGAAGAAATTACAGAGGCATTAAAAGAAAACGCAGCTGTCATTGTACAAGCTGCAAAAGGTGTATTAGAACGTACACCACCAGAATTATCTGCTGATATTATTGACCGCGGCGTTATTTTAACAGGCGGCGGTGCATTATTACACGGTATTGACATGCTTCTTGCAGAAGAGTTAAAAGTACCTGTATTAATTGCGGAAAATCCAATGCACTGCGTAGCGGTTGGAACAGGAGTTATGTTAGAGAATATTGATAAATTACCACGCCGCGCTTTGCGATAAGAGAATAAGTATAAAATGTAAAAAGCCGAAAGAAAGCAATTTTCTTTCGGCTTTTTGTGTAGTGAAAATATGATAAGAAAAATTCCGCTGTATAGATAAGCGAGAACAACCCTATTTGTACATAGAATAATGAATAGGAATTTATATATAATCATAACATCATGATGTGGATATGTTTGTAATAATGGGCTGATGGGGGGGAATGATTAAGGTTGCTGTATTAGGGAGTTGTGTTTCAAGAGATAATTTTAATTCCGCATTTGTCCTTGATTATGATGATTATGCCACTTGCGTTGTTCATCAAAATCAAATATCAATGATTTCACTTAATTCAAAGCCCATTCCTTATGACGAGAAATTAATAGATAATTTACCCCCTTTTGAGACAAACCATTTCACTACGGAATGAAATAAAAGTTTCTTTAGTGAAATGATAAAACACCAACCAGACTACTTAATCATAGATTTTTATGGTGATTTGCATTACGGTGTACAGCAAATAGTGGAAAGTTATATAACCAATAAGAAATGGTTATTTCAAAAGACATCTCAATATCAAATTTTAGATAAAGGAATGGAAATGCTGCTGTTTTATGTTCACTATGAAATGCCTTTCTATCAAGATTTTTCACGTAAATTCTTAAATATTGTGTTAGCTGACACAAGAAGAGAATTAGAAGCTGCGAAACGAAAAATTGAGATTGCTGGAAGCGGAAAAGGCGGAAAGATAAAAAAGTATGTCCTATATATCATAAAAATGTTATATTTTCACAAATGAATTTCTTTTAGATTTGCCTCGCACAATTACAGAGGTATTGTTATTGTACAAGCTACAAAAGGCGTTAGGTAAACATTCTAACGCTTTTTTAATTTATATATTTGACTATCTATCTTTAAAAATATAACGATTCTACAAAAAGTAGAGATAAATAAAGAAAAAGAGAGAAAATTCGGTTTAAATCGAAAAAAATGTAGAAATTTGTCGTTTTTATATTAGAAATAATTGTATTATAATGAACTCGAATACGACAAATGGGGTGAATATGCCCTTTGGTATATTGACTTCCCCTAAACTGGGCATACGCTTTTTCTACCTCCATGTAAATTGTACTTATGTTTGTTATACCAAAACTTGTAGAGAAGAAAGAGTGTGTGCATTTTTTTGAAATAACACGAAGCAGAAAAGTCTGCTTCGTTTTTTTTGTAATGACAAATAATAAACAAAGTGGGATAATATATATAACCTAGTACTAAGACTAATATCTAAAAAAGGAGCGAGATAGGATGTTAAATATAGAGCAAATTAAAGAAATTATTCCGCATCGCTATCCATTTCTACTTGTTGATCAAGTTCTTGAAGTAGAAGAAGGAAAACGTGCGGTCGGTATTAAAAACGTTTCTGCAAATGAAGAATACTTTAACGGTCACTTCCCTGATTACGCAGTAATGCCTGGTGTACTTATTGTAGAAGCATTAGCACAAGTTGGGGCAATTGCTGTTTTAAAGAAAGAAGAAAACCGCGGACGTCTTGCTTTCTTTGCGGGCATTGACAACTGCCGTTTCAAAAGACAAGTACGCCCAGGTGATCAACTTCGTTTAGAAGTAGAAATGACACGTGTACGCGGCCCGATTGGCAAAGGAAAAGCAGTTGCAACTGTAAATGGTGAAGTCGCATGTGAAGCAGAAATTACATTTGCGCTTGGAGATAAGAAAGAGTAAAACCGTCATGATGATGACGGTTTTTTTAGTTGTTGCAATTCAATGCTAAGGTACGATACAGTGGAAAAACGGAAAAAGAGCAAGCGCTAAAGAAAAAAATGTATTACAACATTACTCGGTGTTTTGTGGAAAATTTATGGAATTACATTGTCAGATTTAATAGGATTTTGTAATATTAAGTTAGGTTTTTTTTAGTTGCAAAATAATAAGTACAACGAGAGACAATAGCATAAAGGTTTTTATAAAAATCTTATGTTTTTTTGTGCTTAGGGGTCTTATGATTTGAATATTATTATAGATAAATAAAATAGAGAATGGTTAAGTTAGGGGGATTTATGTTGAAACAAGTAAAAAAAGCAATTATTCCAGCAGCTGGACTGGGAACAAGATTCTTACCAGCAACGAAAGCAATGCCAAAGGAAATGCTACCAATTGTCGACAAACCAACAATTCAATACATCGTAGAAGAAGCAATTGAATCTGGCATTGAAGACATCATTATCGTAACAGGAAAAGGAAAACGTGCAATTGAAGATCATTTCGATCATTCCTTTGAACTAGAAGAAAATTTACTATCAAAAGGTAAATATGAAATTTTAGAAAAAGTACAAGAATCTTCAAAGATTAACATACATTACATACGTCAAAAAGAACCAAAGGGGTTAGGACACGCAGTATGGTGTGCTCGTAAATTTATCGGCAACGAACCATTTGCGGTATTACTTGGTGATGACATTGTACAAGCAGAAACACCATGCTTACGTCAGCTAATCAATGAGTGCGAAGCAACAAGCGCTTCTGTCATCGGTGTCCAAACAGTACCAGACAACGAAACACATCGCTACGGCATTATCGACCCAACTACGCAAAATGGCCGCCGCTACCAAGTGCGTAAATTTGTAGAAAAACCAGCACAAGGAACAGCGCCATCAAACTTAGCAATTATGGGCCGTTACGTATTAACACCAGAAATCTTCATGTTCCTAGAAGACCAGCAAACAGGTGCAGGCGGAGAAATTCAATTAACGGATGCAATTCAACGCTTAAATGAAATTCAAAGAGTATTTGCTTACGACTTTGAAGGAACACGCTATGATGTTGGAGAGAAATTTGGCTTTATTAAAACGACAATTGAAATGGCACTTCAGCATGATGAGCTAAAAGAAGAGTTGATGAAATATATAAATGAATTGGTGCAGAAAGAAAATATTTATGTATAAAAAGTAAGGTAGAAGTTTTGATGTAGTGGTCGGTGTGACAAAAAGGGCATCGATTTGGATGCAAAAGTTAGGATTAGAATGGTTTTATAGGTTTGCTCAAGAACCTAAGTGAATGTGGGAATATAGATTTAATAAGTAAACATATAAAGTGGAAGATACACAAGGCTACATTAGATATGATAAGAAACAAATAGATTCTTATGCAATTAAAATCCCTTACATAAGAAGGGTTACCAAACAAGTAGAGAGAAAAATATAAAGGACCACGATATACAAAATCGTGGTCCTTTATATTTTCTACTATTTACTTCGTAAAGTACTGTGAAACAACTTGCTTTATTTGTTCCTTGTCCATTATTAATTGATCGTTATTATTCTTTAAAATATCATCATACATGGACTTAAATTCGCCGCTAATTTGATGATATTGCAATTGTTTTGCAGGATTAAAGTCTTTTACAGCCATTCCCAAGCTTAGCATATCTGTTGTCGTCATATTGGATGAGATTAAGAAGTTTGGAATTTGTTTAACAAAATCTGGTAGTTTCGTTATGTTTGAAGGTTGCAGTGTTTTCTTTGCAATCCCTACTAATGCTTCCTCTTGTAACCTTTGGCGGTCATATTCACCTTTTTTAAGAGAGTAGCGTTCATGTACAAGTTCTGTTACCATTTTGCCATCTACTGAATGTGTGCCGGCGTTTATTACTTTATTTTTATTTTCTGGGTACCAAGGATGTGTAAGTTTCACATCAAACGGTACATTCATTTCAATACCACCAATTGCATCGACCATTCCTTGTAAGCCTTGGTAGTTTGTTTCTACATAGTAGTTAATATTTACCCCCGTTAGTTCGGTAATGGCTTGTATTGCGGCTTCTACACCCTTTTGTTGACCTTCTGTTGCTTGCTTAATATATTGTACGCTCGTCAATTTTGTGTAGCCGTAGCCATCAAGGTGTACGCGTGTATCACGAGGAATACTCATCGCGTGATATTCTTTTTTATTTAGATCCATATGGACAATCATCATAGAATCAGAGTGACCGATTTTTTGGCCTTTTCGCTCATCTGAACCGATTAATAAAATGTTAAAGACACCGTTTTGTATTTTTGTGTCCTGACTTGGATCTGCCTTTTTATTAGAATTAGGATTGGCATTGACTACAGGAACATTTTTGAAATGATTTTCAGGCTGCAGTTGCTTGTAGGCATACACGCCTCCGCCTACAGCAAGGATAATTATTACTAGAAAACTGATCCCTATAATCTTCCATATTTTCTTTCTTTTTTTCATAGGAGCCTCCACTGTGTTCTATTTATTTATAAATAAATTAGTTGAATACATGCTAAATAATTTTACTATATAATATAAGTTTTTTTCTACTTCATTTTCTTGTATTTTGAATTTGTAATATACGTGGAGAAGAATGGGATTCTTTGTATGTAATAAATATAAACATTAAGGATTCAGCAAGGGAAGAAACTCTTTTGGAATAATAAAATCCGTTAGGTGTACAATAAGGAATACTACTGGGAGATTCTATTACGTATAATTTTAAAAATGTAATTTTTTTCATGTTATGATAAATATTGTTAACATTCTGTTGATTGGAAGGGAAGAAGGCATAAAAGATGAAAAAGAAAATTTTATTTTGGATTCTGGGCCTTATAGGTCTTCTCTTAGTTGCTGGAGGGGCTTATGCGTATCATATTTATTCTAATGTATCAAATACGTTAGAAGTAGTTCATAAACCATTAGAACGTGAGAAGTCAGAAAAGCGAGAGCGAAAAATAGATGTCGCAGATCAAAAGCCGATTTCGATTTTATTAATGGGTAGTGACCAACGAAAAGATGAGGCTAGTCGTTCGGATTCTTTAATTTTATTTACGTTAAACCCAAAGACAAAGTCGATGAAAATTACGAGTATTCCACGTGATTCATACACAGAAATTATCGGTAAAGGTAAGAAGGACAAAATTAATCATGCTTATGCATTTGGCGGAATTGACATGACTGTGAAAACAGTTGAAAATTTCCTTGATATTCCTGTTGATCACTATATTGAAGTAAACATGGTTGGTTTTAAAGATATTGTAGATGCGGTTGGCGGTGTAGATGTTTATAATGATTTGGACTTTACAATTGAAGGGGTTCATTTTGTAAAGGGAGATTTACATTTAAATGGTGATAAGGCTCTTTTATATGCTCGCATGCGCTACGAAGATCCTCGCGGCGATTTTGGACGTCAAATGCGTCAACGTCAAGTGATTCAAGCGGTAATTAAAAAAGGAGCAAATGTTTCTTCACTTGCGAACTACGGTGATGTATTACAAGCGATTCAAAAGAATGTAAAGACAAGCTTAACGCAAGACCAAATGTTTGATATTCAAAAGAATTATAAAGATTGTATGAAAAACAGTGAAGAAATCCAAATTCCAGGTGATGGTCATAAGGCTGAAGATGGTATTTGGTACTATTTTGTAACAGATCAAACACACAAAGATATCTCTAATAAGCTAAGGGAAAACCTTGAGTTACCGAAGAAATAACCTTTCAAACCCAACTACTCTTACGATGGTTGGATTTATTTTTTTATTGTTTTATATTGATATTATGTAATGCAAGGTTAGTAATGGGATAAAACGCATAAATAAGAAAGTTGCGAAGAAGGTGATACATGCAATACATCTTCTGGTTAATTCTGATATTTAATTAACTTAGTAAAATAATGGTTAGAAAGGTATTATCTATTTTTTTAGGGCATAATTAATGATAGGTTATATCTTAACGATAAAAAAATGACTATTTGGTTTATTGCGATAATTATTATATGCAAAGCCGGTAAAAAAATGTAAAGGAAATGTCGTTTTTTATATTTTTGGGGTTTGAAAAAGGGAATAAACTGTTGGTATATCAAAGATATAAACATTTTCTTTAGTTTAAATATGACAAAAAACGACGGCATTTTACTTTATTTAGTAAAAAGTATGATATAATATTTTTGTTAATTTTAGATGGATTTTATATGAAGTTTATGTAAAATTATTTTTGGTTACATAAATAGAATTGAATTGTGTTAATCAATTATTTACAGGGGCAAGAAAGGCATTTTTATATAAATATTTGTGGAAAAATGTTCAGAGGAAAGGGAGAGACGTAATTTTGAGGAAGGTAATTACATACGGGACGTTTGATTTGTTGCATTGGGGCCATATTAACTTATTGAAAAGAGCAAAAAGCCTAGGTGATTACTTAATTGTGGCGGTATCTTCAGATGAGTTTAATAAATTAAAAAATAAAAAATCTTACCATAGTTATGAAAATCGTAAAATGATTTTAGAAGCAATTCGTTATGTGGATCAAGTAATTCCAGAACAGGATTGGGAACAAAAGGTAAAAGATGTCAAGAAGCATGATGTAGATGTATTTGTTATGGGCGATGATTGGGAAGGGGAATTTGACTTTCTGAGTGATTATTGTGAAGTTGTATATTTACCACGTACAGCGGGGATTTCTACTACAAAAATAAAAAAGGAACTAGTGCTTGTTGCTAGATAAAGATAGATGATTAGAGAATTAGTAGTAGATATATACCTTATTATATTTAAAATTTTGCATAGTTTGATGAAACTATTTCCTATGCAAAGAAAAGTTACTTTTATTATGTCTTATGGTGAAAACCACATCTTTATTTATGATGAAATGAAACGCCAAAAAATTGATTATGAAGTCATTTTCTTATATAAACCTACATGTAAATATAAAGTGGATAGCTATTCAAATGTGAAATCTTATACATTTGAATCGAAGAATATCTTTCATATGATTCAATCAGCCTATCACTTGTCTACTTCCCAGTATGTTATTGTTGATAACTATTTTGGGTCTCTTGCAGGAATCAAGTTTAAAAAAGGCGTACAATGTATTCAACTTTGGCATGCAGCAGGTGCTATTAAAAAGTTTGGCATGTTAGCATCTGCCTTTTATAAAAGAAGCCCAAGAGCTCAAAAGCGATTTCTCGATGTTTACGATCATTTTCACAAAATTGTTGTAGGTTCTGATGCATTGGCTAATATCTATAAGGGAGCTTTCGGGTTGTCGGATGATAGGATATTAAAAACAGGGATTCCGAGAACGGACCTGTTTTTTTATGAACAGTGCAAGAGGGAGATTAAAAACAATATTTTATCAATAAATCCTTCTTTAAAGGGTAAGAAGGTTATTTTGTATGCCCCAACTTTTAGAGATAAAGAGTTGGAAGATTTCGGTTTGCATCTAGATATTGATGCAATGTATCGAGAATTTGGGCATGAATATGTCCTCATAATAAAACTGCACCCAGCTATAAGAAATAAATGTGATTATGAAGGTAAGTATGAAGGTTTTCTATATGATTATTCTTCTTATTCTAATATTAATGATCTATTTTTAGTAACGGATGTATTAATAACAGATTATTCTTCCATCCCATTTGAGTTTTGTTTGTTGAATAAACCAATGATCTTTTTTGCATATGATTTAAAAAAATATGCAAAGAAAAGAGGAATCATTGGTAACTATGCATCTAGTGTTCCAGGACCAATTGTATATAATATGAACGATTTAATTCAAGTATTAAAACAGGCACGGTTCAACATAGAGGACGTAACGAAGTTTTCTTTGAAGTGGAATCAGTATTCGGAAGGCGATGCGAGTGAGAGATTTGTAAATATGGTATTTAAAGGGGAGGAGTGAATCCCTATTACCTTGGTATTTTGAATCATGTAAATTTTAATATGCATGCATTGTTTTTAGTGACGAACTACAATATATGCGAAAGAAAAAAAAGATGTTGTTAGTCATTCCAAATATACTTTATGAATATGTTGAAGAGGAGTTTTAGGATTGCAAATTAGGAAACAAATGAACAGAATGAAAAACCGTATGAACTTTTTAATGGGTCCGATTAAAAAGAAATTAAATGATCCAGGATTTAATCGAGGTCTTAAATATACTGAATTTTATACAAAATTAGTGATAGATGATAAAGTTATCATTTATGAATCTTTCCATGGAAAAGGTATGACGGATAGTCCGTATGCGATTTTCAAGAAACTTATTGATGATGCGGAGTATAAAGATTATAAACATGTTTGGGCTTTAAATGATACGAATAACTTTTATGCAAAACGTTATGAAAATAGAAAAAATGTTAAATTTGTTAAAGTTCATAGTGAGGAATACTTGGAGTATTTAACAAAGGCAAAATATTTAATTAATAACACTACGTTCCCACCTTATTTTCAAAAAAAAGAAGGACAAATTTATGTGAATACGTGGCATGGAACACCTATTAAGACATTAGGAAAAGATATGAAAGGTGAACTGGGCCAACATAAGAATATTCAAAGAAACTTTATGCACTGTGACTATATATTAAATCCTAATAAGTTTACTGCCGATACGATTGTAGATTCCCATGATTTAGAAGGGATATATAATGGTTACATTGTTGACGAAGGATACCCTCGAATTGATCTTACCCTACAAACAAATCCAGAAGAAGTACGGGAGTATTTAAAGCAATTTGTAGAAATTGATGATAAGAAAAAAATTGTTTTATATGCCCCAACTTGGAGAGGCGGAGTAAATCAGGTAAACAATATTAAGGATGAAATTGATAATATTGTAAAAAAACTGCATTCTAAAATGCCTGATGATTATCAATTACTATTAAAGGTTCATACATTGACATACAAGTTTATTAAAGATGATGAAAGTTTACGAGAGATTTGTATACCTGATTGGGTAGATTCTAATGAATTAATGTCAATAGTAGATATTTTGGTGACAGATTACTCTAGTATTTTCTTTGATTATATGGTAACTGGAAAACCAATTATCTTTTTAACGTATGATAAAGAAGCGTATGAAGAGGAGCGAGGATTATACGTTAACCTTGAGGATATGCCAGGTCCGTTATGTTATACAGTAGATGATGTTATTGATAGTATTGTAAATATTGACACTGTAAGAAATGATTATGATTTTAAATACAAAGAAATGTTAAAAGAATATTGTTATCATGATGATGGAAATGCCACAATGAGAGCCATTGATATTATTTTTAAAGAAAAGCATACAAATTATGTATATAAAGTGACAACTGAAAATAAGCAAAATATTTTGATGTACTGCGGTGGATTCTTAAATAATGGAATTACTACATCGGTTATTAACCTTTTAAACAATATAGATTACTCAAAATATAATGTAGTAGTCATTGATAAGGGAAAATATGATGAAGTTTCAGGGTATAATTTCAGTCAAATTAACTCAAACGTTAAAAAGTTTTATCGAGTAGGTAGCTTGAATACAACTTTAAAAGAATCTTATCAACATAATTATCTCATGAAGATGGGATTAAAGAATGAACGAGCTCAGAAGGTTTTACCAAAACAGTTATATAAACGTGAAGTTGCAAGACTATTTGGTAATGCAAAATTTGATATAGCAATTGATTTTAGTGGATATGTTCCATTTTGGGCACTATTGTTTGCATTCGGAGATTTTAAAAAGAAGAGTATTTATCAACATAATGATATGTGGGCAGAATATTCTAAGAAAATTAAAGGTAAATTTAAGCATAAAGCTAATTTGAATATTATTTTCCCACTGTATAAAGAATTTGACAAAATAGTAGCTGTAGCAGAGCATACAAGGAATTTAAATAGAAAGAATTTAAAAGAATATATCACACCAAAGCAAGGTGTTTATGTTCATAATTCTATAGATTATAATAAGGTGCTTAAACAGATTGAAGAAGGCGACATATATAATTATGAAGGTCAAGATTATTTATTGAAAGAAAACATTTCTGTAAATGGTAGACTTGATATTCAAGGGATTGAGATGCCAAAGAAAGAGAACATTAACTTTGTGAATATGGGTAGATTATCCCCTGAAAAGGACCAAAAGAAGCTTATAGAAGCCTTTTCAAAGGTTGCTGAGCTCTATGACAACGTGAGGCTTTATATTATTGGAGATGGAGTTTTAAAAGATGAGCTAGCGAGTTTAGTAAGAGCAAAGAAATTAGAGGACAAAGTCTTCTTTACTGGTCAAATGAAGAATCCGTTCTTGCTTATTAATCAATGTGATTGCTTTATTCTTTCATCTAATCACGAAGGACAACCAATGGTGTTATTAGAAGCATTAATATTGAATAAACCTATTATTGCCACTGACATTGCAGGATCAAGAAGTATCCTAGAAGAGGGTTATGGTGAATTAGTCGAAAATAATGTAGTTGGCTTAGTTATAGGAATGCAGTTTTTCATCTTAAATAAGCTCCATTTTAAAGAGTTTGATTTTAAGGAGTATAATGAGCATGCGCTTGAAATGTTTTACAATGAAGTGTGCGTAATCGAAAATCAAGAATAGTATGTAATGAAGCTAAGTGAATTGTATTTATATCACTTAGCTTCTTGTATAAATGATAAACTTTTTAATGTTGTTAAGGTGGTAAAAGGGGGATTATTTTGAACCAGATTACAGTCATCGGTGCAGGAAGTTGGGGAACAGCATTATCTATGGTTCTAGCAGATAACGGGCATGAAGTAAGAATTTTCGGGAATAAATCAGAACAAATCCGAGAAATTAATGAAAGGCATACGAACGAAGCGTATTTACCTGGCATTCAGCTTCCTGAAATAATAAAAGGATATGAATCTCTGAGTGAAGCAATGGAAGGAATAAATACAGTACTATTAGTTGTTCCTACGAAAGCAATTCGTAGTGTAATGCAACAATTAAAAGATATAGTAAAACAGCCAATTACAATTATTCACGCTAGTAAAGGGATTGAACCTGGCTCATTTAAACGTATTTCAGAAATGATTGAAGAAGAGATGCCGAAAGAATTGCTAGAAAGTGTTGTTGTTCTTTCGGGGCCAAGTCATGCAGAAGAGGTGGGTCTTCGTCATCCTACTACAGTAACTGCTGCGTCATATCATCTACAGGCTGCTGAGAAAACACAAAATTTATTCATGAATACAAATTTTCGTGTATATACAAATCGAGATGTAATCGGTGTTGAATTAGGCGGTGCATTAAAGAATATTATTGCCCTCGGAGCAGGTATTTCAGATGGACTTGGCTATGGGGATAATGCAAAAGCGGCATTAATTTCACGGGGATTAACTGAGATTACACGTTTAGGGTGTGCGATGGGAGCAAATCCACTTACTTTTGCCGGCTTAACAGGTGTTGGAGATTTAATTGTGACCTGTACTAGTGTTCATAGCCGAAATTGGCGCGCTGGAAACTTACTTGGAAAGGGTCATGATTTAGAAGAGGTATTAGAGAATATGGGAATGGTAGTAGAAGGTGTTCGTACAGCCGAGGCAGCGTACTATTTAGCTGAGAAGATGAATATTGAAATGCCAATTGTGGGTGCCATATACAATGTTTTATTTAATGGAAAAAATGCAAAAGAACAAGTAGATGCGTTAATGGGGCGAACAGGAAAAGGTGAAGTGTCACGTTAATGTATCAAATTGAAGTGTAAAGCGAAGAAAAGCGATTAAGTTAGAAGGTGTATTAACGACATGAGCTTTATTAAAAAAATAAAAAATTATCGTATCGTAAAAATTTTATGTAAGGCAATATTTCTGTTCTTTAGTTGTTTACCGCCGAAAAAAAATCTAATCCTATTCGAAAGTTTTTCCGGAAAGCAATATAGTTGTAATCCACGAGCCATGTATGAATATATGCTGCAAAATAATATGGATTTTCAAATGGTATGGAGTGTAAAAAAGGACTGCATAGCGGTGTTTGAGGAAGCAAATATTCCATATGTAAAAAGGTTTTCAATTCGTTGGTTTATATTGCTAGCACGCGCCCGGTATTGGGTAACAAATAGTAGGATGCCGACTTGGTTGCCAAAACCAAAGCACACTACTTATGTGCAAACATGGCACGGTACACCTCTTAAGAAGCTGGCCGGTGATATGAAAGAGGTTCACATGCCAGGTACAACAACAGAAAAGTATAAGCATAATTTTTACCGCGAGGCACAAAACTGGGATTACTTACTTTCTCCTAATGCTTATTCTACAAAGATATTTAAGAGGGCTTTCCAATTTCAAAAAGATGTTGTTGAGGCAGGATATCCTCGAAACGATTTCTTATATGTAAATAATAACTCTAAGGCCATTCATGCATTAAAGAAAAAAAATGGATTACCTGTAGATAAAAAGATTATTTTATATGCACCAACTTGGCGAGATGATCAGTTCTATAGTAAAGGGCGTTATAAGCTAGATTTACAATTAGATTTAGGTCTTTTACAGGAAACGTTAGGCTCAGATTATATTATTTTGTTGAGAATGCATTATTTAGTGGCGGAACAATTTGATTTAGAACAGTATAGTGGGTTTGTATATGACTTTTCTCATTACCGAGACATTAATGAACTGTACTTATTATCTGATTTGTTAATTACAGATTATTCGTCTGTCTTTTTTGACTATGCAAATTTGAAGCGGCCAATTATTTTTTATACATATGATATTGATTCGTATCGTGAAAAACTAAGGGGGCTCTATTTTGATTTAGAGACAGAAGTCCCTGGCCCCGTTGTTGTAAATACAGAAGGAGTACTAGCAGAAATATTAAAATTCGAATTGAACGGTTTAGGTGAGTTTGCAGACAAATATAATACCTTCTATAATAATTATTGTTATTTAGAAGATGGTTTTGCTTCTAAGCGAGTAGTAGAGAAAATATTCTTCGGAGAGGCACAATAAGATGAAATCAATGATTATGGTTTTAAAAGAACAGATTAATAGCTTGTATTTAATTCAGCGGTTATCTGTTTATGAAGTGAAAAGTGCGAACAATAACAACTATTTAGGAATTGTTTGGGAAGTGTTAAATCCTTTAATTCAAATGAGTATTTATTGGTTCGTATTTGGGCTTGGAATTCGAGGCGGACATGGGGTAGATGGGGTCCCGTTTATTTATTGGCTATCTGCAGGGCTTGTTGTATGGTTTTTTATAAACCCAACAATACTACAAGCCTCTAAATCTATTTATACAAGATTGAATATGATTTCAAAGATGAATTTTCCAATGAGTGTGATTCCGAGCTATGTTATTATGTCTAATTTTTATCAACATGTAATACTCGTTGGTATTGTGACCATTCTATTTATCGTAACTGGTCAAGGAATTTCCATTCATTATATTCAACTCATTTATTATATGTTTGCGACAATTTTATTTATATTTTCGCTGTCCTTAATTACATCAACGTTAGCTACCATTGTAAGAGATGTACAAATGATTGTGCAATCTGTTATGCGAATGTTGTTATATTTAACACCTATTTTGTGGACTCCTGAAAGATTACCAGCTGGTCTTCAAAAAATTATGCAATTAAATCCATTGTGTTATATTGTAGAAGGTTATAGAAAGGCCTTTTTAGGTACGGGTTGGTTTTTTGAGGATATAAAGTATGGAATGTACTTTTGGGGACTTGTTTTCTTGATGTTGCTAATTGGTACGACATTACATGTAAAGTTTAGAAAACACTTTGCAGATTATCTATGATGAGGGTTGTAAAAATGAATTGTTCAGTGAAGTTTCGTAACGTAACAAAAAAGTATAAGATGCATAGTAAAAACTCTGATAAGTTGAAGGATATTTTATATCCTGGAGGGTTCGGTGAGGATTTTTATGCATTAAGAAACTTAGAATTTGAGGCTCATAAAGGTGATGTGATTGGAATTATTGGAGTAAATGGATCGGGTAAATCAACGATGTCTAACCTAATCGCCGGAATTACTCCACCAACAGCTGGAAGTGTTGATATAAAAGGAAAAGTAGCACTCATTGCTATTGCGGCGGGTCTTAACAATCAATTATCAGGTAGAGAAAATATTGAGCTTAAATGTTTAATGATGGGGCTAAGTAAAGCAAAAATTGAAAAATTGAAACCTGAAATTATCGATTTTGCGGATATTGGCAAGTTTATTGATATGCCAGTAAAGAAATATTCTAGCGGGATGAAGTCAAGGTTAGGATTTGCCATTTCGGTGAGTATTAATCCGGATGTGCTCGTAATTGATGAAGCTTTATCAGTTGGGGATCAAACATTTGCTGATAAATGTTTAAAACGTATGAATGAATTTAAAGAACAAGGTAAAACGATATTTTTTGTTAGCCATTCTTTAGGACAAGTCAAATCATTTTGCACAAAGGCTTTGTGGCTTGAATATGGTGAAGTTAAAGATTATGGTCCTATTCAAGAAGTGATGCCAAAGTATGAAAGCTTTTTAAAAGAATATAAGGCAATGAGTAAGGAAGAACAGCAAAAGTTTAAAAAGGAAGCAACAGAGAAACAGGCGGGAAAAGATTTCGTACAAACTAAAGAAGCTTCTATTCCTTTTAATTCTTTATCCATAGCAAATAGAAGAAAGAAGAAAAAGAAGAAAATATCTAAATATGTCGCTGGTTTTATTAGTTTAGCGCTATGTATAGCTATTGGCGGAACTGTATATTGGAAAAAAAATAACGTATTTCATTCTTTACAGGCGAAAGAGAAACATGAAGAAAAACCTATTGAAAAAAAAGGTGTTCCAAAGCCAAAAAATCCATTAGCTGATCTAGATGTTCGATATGTGAATACTACAAAAGCTCGTGTAAGAAGTACGCCAATATTAGAGGGTGAAGTAGCTACCACTATGACATTTGGGACATCGTTTATAGTGAAGGATCAGAAAAAAGACGACCAATCTGGAGTAAATTGGTTAAAGATACGATATGGTAATGGACAAGAAGGTTGGATTAGCGAAGCGGTAGTGAGTGCAATTCCCTTTAGCAATGCTTTACCGTATGAAGGCGTTGTTAACAAACTCAAAAAATTAGATGGAACTTCTCAAAATTTAGAGCAATATCTTGCTTTGTTAGGTAAAAGTAAAGAGGATGTAACTAGTATAATAGGGGCTTCTCAAAGTGAAGAGAAATTGCCAGAAGGAATAATGACTCATTATAAAAATGTCGATATTATATGTACGGATCAACTAATTGTTAAACAAGTGAATATTAAGAATACAAATATATTACAATCGGCATTAATAGAACAATTAGGCGAAGCGCAATTAAAAAGCACAGACAATTTAATGTTAGTGTATCGATCAAACAAATATGATTTTAAATTTTCTTCTGACGGTTCCGTAATTAACCAAATAGCAATTTTGGATATGTTAAAATAAAGCCTAATGGATCAAGTTTTATCTATTTAAATTAGAACTCATATGCAATGAAAAAGACTATGCCTGAAAAAGGTAAACAGAAAGGTTATTCCTACTAAAGGAGATAGCCCATGGTCTTTGGGCGCAATATGTGACGAATTATTTTGTTACAAAATAATAATAGCTTAGCAGAATGATTAGTGAATGTAATAGAGGGAATTGTCGTCAATATATAGTCGATAATTCCCTCTATTTTCATTTTTGATCTTTGTTATACTATTTCTGATGTTTGTTATACTATATAAATCACAAATAAGTTGTTACTATAATACAAAATGATGCTCGCTTTGTTTTCAATTTGGCATGTGGGATGCTATGCAAGAATGGATGCTCTCGCCCTCCTTAAAAAGAAAAGGAGGTTTTTATGTCGTTTTTTATATAGCTTCGGAAGGGGGAACTCCATGAAAATACTCGTAGTCGATGATGAATCGAGCATTTGTAATTTAATTCGGATGCAGTTAGAGATGGAAGGATATGAAGTACTGACAGCTGCGAATGGCAATGAAGCGCTGCAAAGATGGGAAGAGAAGCCCGATGTATTGATTTTAGATGTGATGCTTCCTGATATAGATGGTTATGAACTTCTTCGGTTGTTCCGGGAGAAGGACCATGATATTCCGGTGTTAATGTTAACGGCGAAGAGTCAGATGAATGATAAGTTGCTTGGTTTGCAGCTCGGTGCTGATGATTATGTGACGAAGCCTTTTCATTATGCGGAGTTGATTCTACGTGTGAAAAATATGGCACGGCGTGTGCAGAAGAAGGAAACAATTTATCATCATGATGTGATTCAAGCCAGCGAGTTTGTGATTTGCCCAAAGGAACGAAAGCTACATGTGAGTGGACAAGAAATTCATTTGACGTATCGTGAGTTTAATTTGTGTCAGTTGTTTGTGATGAATCCTCAGCGCGTGTTTATGAGAGATGAGTTGTTAGAGAAAGTATGGGGTTTTGAATATATCGGCAATACGAGAGCGGTTGATATTATGGTGCAGCGTCTGCGAAAGAAGCTTGGGAGCAGCGGAGAGAGTATTAAAACGATTTATGGCGTTGGCTATAAGTTAGATTGTTAAAGGTGATTGGATGTCATTAAAACGAAATATGGTGCTTGGTATAGTAGGATTATTGATTCCCATTTTGTTTCTTCTTTATATGGTGATTTACATTTCACTTGAAAAGAATATGTATCGGAATGCGGCAAGTTCGCTCGAGAAGTTAAGTGTGGAAGCCCAAATATATACGATGAATTATTTGGAGAAGGAGGCGGAAGTGGAGACGCTTGGGCCTAATTCGTTATTGATTGCTTCTTATTTAGCAAAGCGGATGGATATCCGTGTTCAGATGATCGGGAAAAACGGAGAAGTTGTGGCGGATACGCAAAAAGGGGCGCTTCTTTATCGGAATGTCGATATTAGGCATTCGCTGCAAGGGAAGAAGGCTTATGTTGTTGAAGATGGTGATCCAGCGCCGTTACTACTGTTTTCGAGTCCGGTTTATTATGGGAATGAAGTGATTGGAGCAATCCGCTTTGTAGATGAGCTGCGTGATGAAAAGGAAGTATTGTTGAATGTGAGCTGGACATTTGTCGTGACATCGATTTGTTTAGTGGCAGGCGGCATTTTCTTTGCGATTCGTTTGGCAAATTCGCTTCATAAACCAATTGATCAATTAAGGCAAATGGCAAAGCGCCTTGCTAATGGTGATTATAAAAGCAAAATTGAGTTAACAGAGTATGTGGAAATTGCCCAGTTGTCGGCTTCTTTTAATGCAATGGCCGATGCAATTGAGTTACACATGACGCAATTACGAGAAGAGAAAGAGAAGCAGAAGGATTTCTTGGACCGAATTACGCATGAGTTGAAAACACCGCTTACTGCCATTATTGGTTATGTTGACTTGATTCCAAAACTGCAGAATGAGCGCGATGTGAAGGACAGTCTTCATTATATTTCGATAGAGAGTCAGCGTTTATTATCGTTAGTGGAGGAGTTATTGCAATCTTCGAAGTATGGAACGAGTACGTTTGAAGTTTCACCGACGATTGTGGATATAAAGCAAATTGCGGATGAAGCCATTTCGATTGTAAAGCCGCGCCTGCAGCAATATGAGGTAGATGTTAGCAATGAATTATATGCTACGTACGTCATTGCTGATTTTGATAAGACGAAGCAGATTTTCTTAAATATATTTGATAATACGATTAAATATAGTGATGCTTCTCAGATGAGGTTAAGTGCGGTTGTAAATGGACATGAAGTAAAAATATTGATTTATGATGATGGAATTGGAATGGATGATGAGGTACTTGCAGAATGGAATCGTTCTACTAAGGAGAAGGTGCTATCTTCTAGTTATGGGAATGGCTTCGGTTTGTTGATCTGTAAGGAGATTATGAATAAGCAAGGTGGAAGCATGCGAATTGAAAGTAATGATATGGGAACGATGATATACATGACATTTCTGTTGCCAAGGTATATGGAAGATATAAAAAATTTGAAAGCGATTAAATGATACATTTATGAAACATTTATGCGGTATTTTCGAAACAACGTTTTTTTATCTTGGAGGTAGGCAGAAATGAAAAGGCTATCATTTCAAGTTCTCTTGTTTGTCTGTTGTATGATTTGTTTTATTTTTTTGTTTTATTTTATTGAAGAGCAGTTGTACAACCGCGTTACTATTGTAAATGACAAGCAAGCTGTTTTAAAAGGAGCAAATGAATCTGTTCCTATTGAAGTAAGAGTAAAGCACGAGAAGTGGGGAGAAGTAGTTGTCACAGACGAGGTTCGTCTGCATGCGATTATCTCATTTTTTGATCGGATTCGAACCGAAAAGAATCATGCAGATATTTTAGAGAAAGTTTTTACTGGAGAAATAACGTACTTGAACGGACATAAGCGTACGTTTGCAGTAGGTGATTTGTTTCAGTATGAGGCAGATGTGTACGGAAAGAATGGTACAGATCCTATGATTTCTGCGTTTCAAACGTATTTGTTAAGTTTATATTATACGCCTGAGAGAATTAGTGATTTCTTTGCGAGTGCAAAGGAAGTGGTTGTGCGGCAAGGTGATGATGTGCGTGCTGCTGATTTGGACCTAATACTGGCGCGAATCCGGCAAGCGAAACAAATTACGGATTATGCCGAAATTCAAAATTTGCTGTATGCGCAGAAAGATCCAATCGCTTATATAACCGCTTATCAAAATGGAAAACAGGTAAAGAATAGGCGCGAGGATATTCTTACGATTTCTGTATATGGAAATTACTTTGTTGTTCAATATCTCGGCGATAATAATGGAAATGTTATGTATATGAAAGGCTCCCTAGCGTCGTTATTTGTAAAGGAGAATCATTCATGAAAAAGATAGCCTTTTTCTTCTTTTTGCTAGTAATAGGAGGAGCGATGTCTAGTTGCTCTCGAGATACAACCACTATTAAATATGATGAAGGCGGTCTTCCGATTTTAAAAGATCGTCATCTCGTTGCTTATGTTGCAGCGCGTGAAGAGGTAGGCGAGGCATTGTTATCGTCTTTTTGCAGGGCGCGAGGATGTACGTATGAATTTATTCGTCTTTCTACAGAGGAAATGTTAAGAAGAGTAGAAGCGGAAGCTGATAACCCAAAAGCAGATGTTATTATTGGGGGCACATTAGATGCTCATCAGATGATGAAGCGAAAGGACATTTCGATTCCTGTAACAAGTCAGCATGCTAATAACATTTCAAAAGCCGTAAAAGATAAAGATGGCTATTGGTATGGTTATGAAGTAGAGCAGCTGGCGATTGCTATTAATAAGGAGCGATGGAAACAGGAAATAGAACCGCTTGGACTTTCGTATCCCACGGAATGGAAAGATTTATTACATCCTGCTTATGCTGGAAAGATTGTCATACCTGATCCGAATGTATCAGGAACAGCGTATACGTTGTTTCAATCATTAATAGATACGTTTGGAGAAGAAGAAGCAAACAAATTTGCGGTGGGGCTTGCCAAACAAGTTGCAAAGGTAACGGTTAATGGTTATATGCCTGCGGAATATGTTGCGAGTGGCGAATCGATTATCGGCATTAATTTCATCGGAGACCAGCGTATGCTGCAAAAGCAAGGCTTTCCAATTGTAAGTAAGGTACCGAAGCAAACAGGTTTATCTGTTAATGCGATTTCTAAAATACAACATGCACCGAGTGGTATTATAGCGGATTTATTTATTGATTATTGTTTATCAGAAGAAGCGGGGCATATTTTAGAAAAAGTTTCGTTTGGCGTACCAACGATGCTTGCAAAGCGTCAGCAAGAAGTGCAAGGTCAGCCAGTTGGAAGAACGAATCAATCAGTATCAGATAGTGGAATCATCGAGTTATGGAATAGACAACGTCTCTCTCAAAAGTGAAAAAAGGAGAAGAGATAATATGTTTAATTGGCTTAAACCTGCACCAGCAATCGAGCGTTTGCCAGCGAATATGATCGACAAATTATACAAACTACTACGTCTTCGTGTATTACTTGGAATCTCGGTCGGGTATGCAGCGTATTATTTAGTTCGTAGTAACTTTACGTTATCTAGTACGTACTTAATGAAAGAATATGGTTTTACTACAACGGATATTGGTTTACTAGGTTCCGTTGTGGCGATTGTATATGGACTAAGTAAGTTCTTTATGGGGAATTTATCAGATAAAGCGTATGCTCAGCGCTTTATAGCGGTTGGATTATTTTTATCTGCAATTATAAATATTTGTTTTGGTTTTGCATCTTCATTTGGCATGATTTTAACATTATTAGTATTAAATAATGTTTTCCAAGGTATGGGGGCTCCGCCTTGTAGTACTGTAATGGCAAAGTGGTTCTCGAAGAAAGAACGCGGTACGAAAACAGGACTTTGGAATATTTCACATAATATCGGCGCGATGCTTGTACCACCGGTTGTTGGAATTGGTGTTGGTATTTTCGGTGAAAGTCATTGGCAAGCTGGCGTGTTCATCTTCCCGGCGATTATTGCAATGGTCATTTCAATTCTTATGTGGATCAATGCGAAGGATACACCAGAATCTGTCGGTCTTCCACCAATTGATGAATATCGTAATGACTATGAAGATCTTGAGAAGGCAGACAATGCGGGCAAAATGTCACCAAGAGAAATTTTAATGAAATATGTAGTGAAAAATAAATTTGTTTGGTATTTATGTATTGCGAACGCATTTGTATATTTAATTCGTTTCGGTGTAATTAACTGGGTACCAATTTATTTAACAACAGTTAAAGGATTTACAAAAGCAGAAGCACATGCAGCGTTCTCAATCTTTGAAGTTATGGCAATTCCAAGTTCATTAATCGTTGGTTTGTTAAGTGATAAGTTATTCAAAGGGAAACGTATGTCACTATGTGTGTTTAGTATGGTTGGTGTTGTTATTGGAACGTTCGTATACTGGCAAGCATCTAACATACTTGTTGTAAGTGCGGCAGTTTCGATTATTGGTTGCTTAATCTACGTACCACAATTTTTAATTGGTTTAAGTGCAATGGAATTAGTACCAAAATTCGCAATTGGTACAACAGTAGGTATGTGCGGCTTGTTCGGTTATTTAGGCGGAAGCCTAGTTGCCAACGCAGCGATTGGTGTTATCGTTGATCGCTCTGGTTGGGATGGTTGTTTCATTCTATTAATAGCAGGTGGTATTTTATCTACTGTATTCTTATTCATCGTTCAATTTGGTCATGAGAGAAAAGCGTCTAAGAAGCAAACTGCTTAATCATTTTGAAGAGGAGAATCTATCAATTGATAGATTCTCTTTTTTTAATCAAACGTTTGTTTAAAGGTTGAGATGTTGATATGCAAATGTTTACGACTGAAGTGGAAAGAACTTATCGTTGTACGGCAATTGTTGTAACAGGTGAGAATATATATGAAATTAGACTGGGGGTACCGAAAGATTTACCTACTTCAAATAATTCCACAGATGTAGATTTATAAGAGGATTTTTAAAAGTGGCGCCTGAGAGATTTTAAACTCAATACAGTCAACAATTAACGGTTATTTTGAGCTGTTAATCAAACGTTTGTTTAAGGAAAATATGCATATTTGCATATTAGAAAATATTGAATTTTAAAACATGCCATTGTTTGATACAATTTGTAATATACAGACTATGTAATATAAATGTAATAAATGTCGAATGTTTGTTGAGATATTTTGGAAAAGTTTGTATAATTTAATTATATTAACAATTTAAATAAAAGGAGAGAGAAAATGTTACCAAATACGGTTCGTACTCCGAATAAAAAGAAAAAGTGGATCATCATTGGAGTTATTGCACTTATTATTATCGTTGCTGCTGTTAATATTTTTATTATGCAGGGTAAGAAAAAAGGGACTACAGCAGATGTAAAGTTTACAGAAGTAACAGAGCGTCAGCTTAATAATACAAAACTCATTTCTGGCCAAGTAAAACCAGGGAATATTGAGAGTTTCTATACGGATGCAACTAAAGGAAAAGTAAAAGATATTGCTGTAAAAGAAGGGCAAGAAGTGAAGAAAGGGGACAAGCTGTTCTCTTATGATAATGAAGAAACTAATTTGCAAGTGAAGCAAGCAGAAATAGAACAAAAAGTGGCTTCTATGCGCTTTGATCAAGGAAAGAAAAAAATAGATTCATTGAAACAAGATATTAAGAAAGCGAAGGATAGCGGGGCGACGAAAGAGGCAATCGAGCCGTTAGAATCGCAATTAAATGAATTAGAATTGCAACAAAAAACATCTGATCTTGAAAAAGAAAAAGTGAATCTTCATATAGAAGAATTAAAGAAAAAACAAGGTGAACTTACGGTTTATAGTAATTTTGCCGGTGTTGTACAAAAGCTTGATAAAGATGCTTCGCAAGGTTCTACGTCAGCATTGGGTGGACAAGGGAAATCATTTTTGCAAATCGCTTCTAAGGATGCATTCCAAATTCAAGGTACATTAACTGAACTACAAAAATCACAAATCCAAAAAGATCAAACAATTACAGTGACGGCAAAGGCAGCGCCAAAGAAGAAGTGGACTGGAAAAATTACTGAGGTAAGCGAATATCCGACAAGTGCAGAAGTAACTACACAAGCTTCAGCAGGCGGAGAAGCAAACCAAAATATGTCTTATTATACATATAAAGCATCATTAGATTCCCAAGATGGATTATCACCAGGTTATCATGTGTCTATTCAAGTAAACTTAGAAAATAAGAAAATGGTTGCTGTTCCTAGTAAAAGTATTGTAACAGAAAAAGAAGAATCATTTGTGTATGTAGAGGATAAAGGAAAGCTTCGCAAACAAATTGTGAAAAAAGGTTCAAGTGATGGAGATTGGGCTGAAGTAGTTGAAGGCGTAACAGTAGGACAAAAGGTGGTTGAAAATCCTTCCGATAAAGTGTTTAACGGAATGGAAGTGAAGAAAAAATGATTACCTTAAACAATATTCATAAAACATATTATCAAGGAAGTTTAGCTGTACCAATTTTACATGGTATTAGTTTAAGAATTGATAGCGGTGAATTTGTTTCGATTATGGGACCATCTGGATCGGGGAAATCAACGCTTATGAATATTATCGGTTGTCTCGATCGTCCAACAGAAGGCGAATATACGCTGAATGATGTGAATGTTTTAACAGCAGATGAGTCAAAATTGGCGCTTATTCGAAATGAATATATCGGTTTTGTGTTCCAGCACTTTAACTTGCTGCCCCGTCTTTCGGCGGTGGAGAATGTAGAGCTCCCGCTTATTTACGGTGGTATAAAGAAAGCGGAGCGCCGCGAGCGGGCATTAGAGGCATTAGGGAAGGTTGGATTGGCAGATCGCGTCCATCACTTGCCAAATGAATTATCAGGTGGACAAAAGCAGCGTGTGGCAATTGCACGTGCGATTGCGAATGATCCAACATTCATTATGGCCGATGAACCAACCGGTGCGCTTGATACAAAATCGGGTGAACAAGTTATGAATATTTTCACCCAGCTAAACAAAGAAGGTACAACGATTGTAATGGTTACGCATGAAGAGGAAGTAGCAGCGTATTCATCTCGCCGCATTGTGCTCAGAGATGGGAAAATTACAGAAGATAGAAGGTGTGCTGTATGAGTTTACTAGATAGTATTAAAATTGCTCTTTCTTCTATTCTAGCTCATAAGCTGCGCTCCGTACTGACAATGCTTGGGATTATTATCGGTGTTGGTTCCATTATTACTGTCGTTGCAATTGGACAAGGCGGGGAAGCGATGCTGAAGTCTCAATTTGCCGGTATCGGTAATAATGTAATTCCACTTCAGTTTCAAACGGATATCGATGATCCGTATGCAGCGGGAATGGGAGAACGTCCTGAATTAAAAGAAGAAGATATTCTCGCGTTGAAACAATTGCCAGAGATTAGCCATGTTGTTACGACGAATTCGGGTATGGAACCAATCGATATTAATGATAAAAAAAGCATGATTAATATTATTGGACTTGATAGCGAATATTTTGCGGTAAATAAAATAAAATTGACTGAAGGCCGTTCTTTACATGAATCAGATGTTGAGCAGGGCAATAACGTTGTAATGATTAGTACGAAAGCGAAGGAGACGTTTTATCCGAAAGAAAATCCTGTTGGGAAAATTATCGAGATAAAAGGTCAGCCATTGCAAATTATCGGAGTGTATAAATCAGATAATAGCTTTATGGGCATGGGACCGTCGGAAATATTAATTCCGATTTCGCTTTGGGCAACACTATATGGAAAAGATGAAATTCAAAGTATTTCAGTGCAAGTAAAAAATGTTGATCAAATGGAATCCGCTGGGAAAAAGGCTGTTGGCGTTTTAAACGACCGCAAACCAAATGATATTCCAGGGAAATATGAAGTTCTCGATATTGAGAAGATGAAAGAAAGTATTTCAAAAGTAACGAGTATTATGACGATGATTATCGGCGGTATTGCGGGTATTTCCCTTGTCGTTGGAGGTATCGGCGTTATGAATATTATGCTCGTATCTGTTACAGAACGTACGCGCGAAATTGGTGTTCGGAAAGCGCTCGGTGCAACGCGCGGGAAAATCTTGCTGCAATTCTTAATCGAAGCTGTGATGTTAACACTTCTTGGCGGTTTAATTGGAATTGGCCTTGGATACGGAGGCGCTTATATCGTTTCTACCTTTGCGAAATGGCCACCGCTTGTTTCATGGGAAGTTGTCGTTGGCGGCGTCTTATTCTCGATGACGCTCGGCATTATTTTCGGATTAATTCCAGCAAACAAAGCAGCGAAATTAGATCCAATCGAAGCGCTGCGTTATGAATAATATATAGATCTATTTTGATTCTTCAACATCCAAGTTGTTGTTATGTAAAACAAAAGTGATACGGCTCGCTTAACATTGCCTGTGGCAGCAATGGGCCTTGACCACTTCAAGCATGGCCATTTTATGTTGATTTTCAATTTGTATTTATATATCACACCCAGTTCTTGTGGGTGGTGAATCCCTGTTTGAAAAAGTGGGGATTCACCACCCGTTAGAACGGGTATAAAATAAAGGGGGGCTTTACATATGGAAGTGAACGTAAACACGCAGAAGGTAAGTGGAGAGAAGCCATCATTATTTGGAATGATTACTTCTCCTAGTTTGCAGTTTGAGAGAATGAGAACTAATGCACCGGTGTGGGGCGCGTTTTTCTTATTAGTTCTTTTAGGTGGACTTGGATTCATGGCGATTGGCTATGCATCGTTAAAAAACCCTATAATGGTAGAAGCGCTTAAAGAGGATCCTACTGGAACTGCTAAGTACTTTATAATGGGTGGGGCATTTGTTACTGGTCTATTTATGACGGCAATTATGTTTTTTATTGGAGCTGCATTGTATAAAGTTATTATGATGTTTATGGGAAATGATACATCTTATAAGAAATTATTATCTATTACAGTATATTCAGGTATCATTAGCTGCATCGGTTTATTAGTGAATGCTGTATTAGCAATTGTACTAGGCACTGATGGAACTGTACGCTATACAAGCTTAGGACCTTTATTTGAAAAAGGGACAACTGCATTTGGGATTGGAAACTCAATTGAAATCTTTGCAATTTGGGGTTTATTTGTAACATGGTTAGGACTGCACATTACAGCTGGCTTAAGCAAGAAACAAGCAACGATTCTTGTTGTGATTTTCTTTCTTATTTCTCTTGCTTTTAGTGCTTTCAGAGGTTTTGGTGCTTAAGTAAAATGATGAGAAGGTTGTCGGGAATTTCCCGACAACCTTTTTTTATGTTGCATAACGTTTCGATAAAATTGCTATGGAATCTCACATAAGACTAGCAGAACTTCAAATGTTGCATAGGTAAATTTGAAATTTTGCTAGTCTATCATGAAATGCAGTGCGGTGAAGGGGCTGCTGTTTTTTTATAAGGTAAAGGTACCGCGGAATAACAAAGAGGTATACCTTTTAGAAATGGGTCAAATGTGAAGCCAGTTACCTTTACGGAAACAGTAGCGCTGTATGAGAAGATGATTAAAAATCAAATGAAGAAGCTTTGTATTTACCGTGATTATGAAGAGTATTATCAATGCGGGCTCATTGCACTTTGGCGAGCGTATGAGAAATATGATGAGGAGAAGGGAAGTTTTCCGGCATATGCGCTTGTGACGGTGCGGGGGTATTTGCTAGGGCAGTTAAAGAAGGAGTGTCGTGTTCAAGACCAGGAGGTTTGTACGGAGTGGCATATGTTAGAAAATATCGGCGGTGAGGAGAAGCAAGAAGAGGCATTTGAGTATATGAGTATGCTAGAAGAGAAGGAAAGCTTTGTCTTATTTGAGCATTTCTACGGTGGGAAGAAAATACATGAGATTGCAACTGAGCTCGGGATGACGTATCATCAAACGCGCTGGATATATAGACAAGCGCTGAAGAAAATGCGGCTGCATGCAGTGGGAAAAGAATAGAAAAAGGGAGCAGATAGCCTCCCTTTTCTATATGTATGCAGAGTTCACTCAAAGAGGAGGAAAAGAATGATCTACTGGTAGTTTCATTTTATCTAGAAGATTGAGTTTAGCTAAAATGTGACCAGCTTTTATCCATTGATTCTCCATTTGATTGGGACTAATAGGGAAGATTTGATTTTTACCATTACGAAAATAGATGTTTGTGTGGCGAGAATCGTGACGTTCCAGTCTTTCGATGTAAGCATAAAATATCCAGGAGCATGGCCAAGATGAAGGTGATTTTGTAGGAATGGCGCACATGAAGTGTTGATGATCAATAGGGATTGGGACGTTTTGTTTAAAGTGGCAACATTCTTGAATGGCTAATCGTTTTCCTTCATAAGTCGAGTAGTTTCGCATAATGCAACTTTCACGAATGAGTTGCAGCGGTGTTTTCACTGAAAAGATGATTCTTTGCGTTTCCCAAATTTTTGTTTGATAAACAGGATGAGCGTACGCCTCAAGTGCCATCGTTTGCGCGGAAATTTCATACCAATCAACTAAGTCAGTCAATGGAAAAGCCTCCTCATATTGTAATGAATTACACTTCCTATTATAAGAATAAAATATAAAAACAATTTAAAGAATTTGTAAATTAATGTTAAAAAATGTATTTATTTACTGTTTTTTCTCGATATATGCGGAAGGGATTCCTTGTTAGAAATTTGTAGCTATTTAGGTTGTCTAATTTGCAATAGGATTCCATATATATGAAAATAGAAAGGATAGGCGGTGAGGAAATATGAAAAAGAAATATGTGTTTCTCGCTTTGGTTCTAGTACTCTTCGTATATTTAGCAAATAGCAACCCGAGTAAAGGGGAATATACAGACTGGGCAGCAAAGCAGTTTATGAAAAGGAATGATATTCATAAGAAATTGACGGAAGTTGAGCAAGAAGATAAAGAAGGGCTTCTTGGTGAATTAGCTACCATTGGAAAGAAATTAGCGAAGAGTTATGTAGAGCCGCAAGTTGGTTTATTAATCGATCATTATACAAAGCGGAATGACTATATTTTTTTCTCGACATATACAACGGAGTTTCAGCTAGGGAAAGAAAATTATAAATATGTTTCAGTCGGTATTTCAAATATCTTTATACCAGTTGAAATGCCAAAAAAGAAAGAGAAGTAACCGCATTGGTACTCCTCTTTCTTTTTTGTTTATATGTTAATTTTTACTTCAGAAATACTCTTTTCGACAATACGTGCGCCTTTTTTGCGAGCATGCTGCCCAAGCGTTAGGAAAATGCCAGCGGATAGAATGGTATCCATGACGCTATTTACGGTTTGTTCGTTTACTGGTGTAACAGGATTTTCGATTGAAAAAGTAGTTGTTTTACCGTCTTCTTTTAAGAAAACAAGTTCTAGTACTTCCATTTGTTATTCCCTCCTTTTATTATTGGTTAGATACGTCAGTTGTGCTAACAAGCTGAACAGAATCAAGTTTTTGCTGTTGCAGTGAAGCAATTGCAGATGCAACTTCGTGTACTTTGTTTAAGTCTGCATCAGGTTTGACGTTTTTAAATTGTTTGTTTTTCATAATCGCTTTACCATTTTTGTCTGTACCACCATTTAGGACAAGACGTAAGCTCATATCAGATACAATCGTTTGAATCGCCATGCCTTTCACCTCCCTTTCGTCATATATATAGGTGGTAACGTTACATTTTTGGCGTGAATTTTTTCCTTTTTTTTGTTACGCTTAAGAGAAATAAAGTAAGGAGTTTCAAACATGAAGCATAAGTGGTTATTTTGGATTCCCGTTTTAGCATGGATGGGGATCATTTTTTATTCATCTTCTCAGCCATATCAGGATCAAGATATACGTCCAGATATCACAAAATATGTGAATGTGGAATTTGTGAAAGAGCATTTTTCATGGGTATCCATTGATTATGGAGGGGGTACTCCTGTTAGCATTGTGAACAAAGGGGTCGATGGTTTTCTCGAATTTTTTATTCGTAAAGGAGCTCATTTTATTGTGTTCGGTATTCTGGGGGCATTGTCATATTTCGCATTATTGAAGTGTGGCTTGAAGCGAAAACAAGTTTTTTGGCTGGCCGTGTTTCTTGTTGCTGTGTATGCGGGCATGGATGAGATTCATCAATCCTTCACAGGTGACCGTACACCAATGTGGCAAGATTCCGTATTAGATACATGTGGTGGTTTCACGGGTATTCTAATAAGCTGTTTTATTTGGAGAAGAAAAAGGAGCTGAAATATTAATATTTCAGCTCCTTTTTATATGGTGGCGTTTTTTGGATATAACGGTGCTTGGACACCGTGCGACACGATTGTCTATACTCCTAATAGTTCTTTCAGTTCGTTTGTGGATAGTTCTGTAATCCAGTTTTCACTAGTGATAATCGCATTATTGAGCGATTGTTTTCGCTCGAGCATTTCATCAATTTTTTCTTCAAGTGTTCCTGTTGTAATGAGTTTATGCACATGGACAAATCGTTTTTGACCGATGCGATAAGCGCGGTCTGTCGCTTGGTTTTCAACGGCAGGGTTCCACCAGCGATCGTAATGAATCACATGGTTGGCTGCGGTTAAGTTTAGTCCTGTTCCGCCCGCTTTTAAAGAGAGCAGGAAGATGCCATGTTGTCCGCTTTGGAACTGTTCGATCATTTTATCGCGCTCTTTCTTCGGTACACTTCCGTTCAAGAAGATGACGCGCTCTCCAAAATGTTCTTCAAGCAATGTTTTCAGCATATTTCCCATTCGAATATACTGCGTGAAAATGAGGCAGCTTTCATGCTGATCCCGTATGTTTTCAACGAGTTCTAATAATGTTTCTATTTTCATAGAACGATTGGCTAAGTTTGTTGGCGCATCTTCTTTTAAATAGAGAGCAGGATGGTTACAAATTTGTTTTAGTTTATTTAACATGAGCAAAATAAAACCGCGGCGCTCAATGCCTGTTAATCCTTCCACATTCTTTAACGTATCTTGAACGAGTTGTTCATAAAGCGATGCTTGTTCCGCCGTTAACGGACAATATGCTTTTTGCTCTTGTTTATCTGGTAAGTTCAAGGCAACTGATTTATCTTGTTTCGTGCGGCGCAGTAAGAACGGTGCGATTAAGCGCTGCACTTGCTGAATCTTTGTTTCATCGCGGTCCTTTTCAATCGGCGTTACGAAACGGCGCTGAAACTGCGGTAAACTACCAAGATAGCCATGGTTCAGAAAGTCAAAGATCGACCATAATTCTGATAAACGGTTTTCCATCGGTGTTCCTGTTAAAGCGATTTTATGATTTGCTTGCAACTTTCGAACAGCACGCGATTGTTTCGTATGCGGATTCTTTATATTTTGCGCCTCGTCGAGAATAATTGCATCCCAGCGCTGTGAGCCGAGCTCTTCTTCATCAAGCTGTGTGAGTGCATAGGATGTCAAAATTACATCGGCATCTTGCATAAAAGTGGACAAATCTTCTCCCTTGGCCCGGTTGCCGCCGTAATGGAGTTTCACTTGTAAGCTCGGTGCAAAGCGCTCGAACTCTTTTTGCCAGTTACCGAGAACAGATGTAGGCGCCACAATAAGTGCGGGTCCTGTTTTTAGGTTGTGTTCTTTTATATAGAGTAAGTAAGTAATTGTCTGGATGCTTTTTCCAAGTCCCATATCATCGGCTAATAACGCACCAAATCCAAGCTCTCGTAAATAGAGGAGCCACTCAACTCCTTGCTGTTGGTATGGTCTTAATGTTGCTTGCAAGGAAGCTGGTATTTGTATAGATGGAATCTCTCCAATGTGCAGCAATCTGTCGAATAACTTATCATAATAATCATCGAGTTCGATTTCCATATCTGCAAATGGACTTTCTTCTTCAACTACTTCTGTTTCTGCTCCGCGAAGTAATCGCTGCTGCACAACGTCTTTCATTTCAAGGCCGTATTTGTCTGCTTTCTTCATCAGTTTCTTCACTTCTTCGATAAAGGCAGGGTCAAGCCTCATCCATTGTCCGTTTATATGAATGAGACGTCTGTTTTGTTCGATGAGCGCGAGAAATTCGGCCTCTGATAAATTGATGCCGTTTGTAGAAATACGCCAGTTAAAATCTACGAGCGTATTCATGCCAAAGAATGCTTGCCCTGCCTTTGCATTATGTTTCACTTGGATGCGCAGCTTTGGTTTATTGGCTTTTAAATTTTGCCACCATGATGGTAGTAAAATATCAATACCAGCTGCTAGCAATTCATTGCTGGCTTCTGTTAAAAAGCGCCATGCTTCCGTTTCGTGTAATTCACTTCGAAATAGATCGTCTTCCATTAACCAAGGTACGAGTTTGCCGAAACCATCTTGCGTTTCCGTAATACGTTCTTCATATTTCAACCATCGTTTCGGCAATGATTCAGAATCGGTATATACGTATATTCGTTGAGTGCCGCGCTTTGGTGTTAATATGGTTTCAAGCTGCCACGTTTCAAAATCATTCTCCGGTTCTTGAAGACGAAGTCCAACTGTAAATGGTAGATCGTCTTCGATATAGCCAATTTTACGTAGCCAATCGTCTTCATGAATGGCTGTTTCAAGCTGTCTTATCGTAAAGTCATAATGCTCATATAAGCGCTGTGCATCTTCCCATGCTGTGCCAGAACGAGTCTGATGGCGAAGCGTTTCATTAATTGCATCTGAAAACAGGGCTTGCACCGTTTCATCTACTATTTCTTCATGAGCGGTTTTCCAGGAAGGATATTGATGCCATTGCTTTATATCTGGAATGAAGTCTCCTACCCTGTAAGCCTCCCACATTTTTTCGGCCATTGGCGCGAGTTCGCTAATGGCTGCACTTGTTTGTAAGTTCGTAAATGAATTTACCGGTTTTTTCGCGATATATTCAAATGCTTGAGTAGCGTTTAAAATGATACCGCTCCGCTGTTCATATGTTCCTTCTTGCAAAAGTGTTCCATAGAAAGAAGAGGAGTGCCATGTGAACGCATGTTGTTTCCAACTGCTTACAGGCAAACTGTTCCCTGTTTCATCCTCTGCCCAAAGAAACCAGTTTTGGTTCATTCGTTCGAGCCGAATGATAATGTCAATTAATGTTGTCATGGATCAACTTCCCTTTCCGCAGTTCTTCTTGTAAAGCTCGCAGTCGTGAGTGAGAGGAAGCAATAATCATAATGAAAGACTCCCATTCATCTACCCGTTTGAGCTTTTTATATAGTGTTCTTAGTTTTTTTAAGTAGCGAACAGCTCTGCGGTACGATTTGCGATTCTTTTCTTCAATCGCTTGCATTGCAGCATAATGATAGAGCGGAAGAGCAGCTTCCGGCGCTTCTTTTTCAACTTCTTTTAATACTTCTTTTAACAATTCAATGGATTCAAATCCATATAGTAAATGGAGTTCTGTCCATGTGTGATATTGTCTTTTAGCGAGTACATATTGCTCATAGCTGGTGAAGCTATATGGTAATAATTCTTGAAGAATCATCTCATAGCCAGCTTGTTCATTCGTATGCGTTGCATATGTTTCATACATCATCATAAATAAACGGACAACATCTTTCACAAAGTAAGGATCGTGCTCGGTCGTTATCGTTTCTTTCACTCGCTTGTAAGTGAAGGACAGCCATCCTTTTGCCCGCTCCCACTGCATGGAACTTAATAAATCTTCAAGCCAATCAAAGTAAAGGCCAACAACTTGTGGTGGCTGTGCTCTTAGTACATCCATTGCCTCTTTATCTTTTCGCTGTAGAAAGAGAAGATGAGCGGATGCAAGTGCTTTTGATAATGGATGTATTTTTGTTTCAATCCGTTTTTGTTCTTCCAGTATCCAATCCGGTTCTACGAACAGCTCTCCCCATAGGTGGCGATAAATAAAAAATCGCTCCTGTGTATAAGAAGGGGCAGAGAAGAATATTGTATGCAGCATTTCAGCGATGTGGTGCAGAAATGGCTGGAGTGCATCTTGAAATGGTTCAGCTTTCAAATCTTGTACAATACTCTCTATTTTATTCACAAAGAGTTGTACAATATTGATTTGTTGATGATAAGAATAGATTTTATCTGCTTCAAATGTTTCAATCTCTTTCAGTAGCTTCTGAAAAGTAAAGAGTGCTGCACTCAGTTTAAATAATTCGTGAACTGTAACAATCCGCGGTGCTTTTCGTTCCAGTTTCATATAGAACTCCGTGAAAATGTTCATCAGAAAATACATTTGTTTGTATGAAAGACGTGCGTGTTCTTTAACAAATGTATCGTACTCAGATTCAAAGTACGGAAGCCAGCTTTCATAATTTGTATCCGTAAAATCGTTCATTTGCAGCATTTGCCGCGCTGTGCGAATAGGCGGGAGCACCGGCCTCGTTTTTTTCTTAAATAAAGTTAGAATGTCTCCCACTTGCCCAAAGCTTGAAGCTGCATATAGTAATACGGCGAACATATGCTCACATTGCGTTGGTGAAAAACAATCACAATAACTTTCGGACACATTTCGAATCGGAATATTTACACTATAAATATCCCCGTCATGTTCGACTGTTCCTGATAATGTATATCCATCGAAATCAACGTTATACACGAGGCCACTACGATAGAGCTGAAGTGCATTTGATACTTGTTCTTTGTCAGCCGCTTGCTGTGGGTCGAGTCCTTTCAAAAACTCATTGGCAATTTCCATAATTTCATCTTTCGTAATTGAATGTTGCAGCATAATGTTCCTCCGCGCAAAAGATTTCCTTCTTTTCTATTATAAGGTGAAACTTCCCTCAGTGGGTGTTTTGTTCATTTCCCACGGTGGGGAGTAGTTAAATGAACTAGGCTCTTATGGGCAGTTATCTCCTAATTTTTTCTCTTTCATTCAACGAAAAAGACTATCTCTTTTAAGAAGAGGTAGTCTTTTGTTGCAATATGCTTTGTACATAAGGATCTTGTAAAATCATTTCGATTAAAGGAATCGTTTTATTTTTGAAGTGGTAGCCAGTATCGATTGGAAATGGCTTTTGGTTACCAGGCTTGACGCCATATTGTATGATTTTGTATTCTACGTCTTCGCCGCGCTGTAAAATGATGAGTCTATAGCGGTTATCATCATGTTCTAATGAAAAATCAATGGCAGTTGCATCGTATGTAACGGCATCTTTATATATATATGGAGTTGGTGTACCAATCCAGTCAACGTTTGCGTTTATATTCATATGAATTCCTCCTTTTTTCTATTATAAATAAAATAAGAGCCAGCTCTCAACTGATGAGAGCTGGCTCGCCTTTTTAGCAACAATAGTAATTAGTTTAAAATTTTCACTTTTACAGTTTTACGTCCCCATTTGTTTGCAGCGCTGTCAGAGCCTACTAGGACGTCGATACGATTTCCTTTAATTGCACCGCCAGTATCACCAGCAACTGCTTCGCCGTATCCTTCTACCCAAATTTTTGATCCAAGTGGAATTACTTTCGGATCAACAGCAACCATTTTCATATTTGGATTTGCTGTTAGGTCATGACCCATTGCAGTTAATACACGACCGCCATGTGTGCCGCCATTTTCGCTTGGGTTAGCTGTGTAAGCAGTTGCAACAACTGTTAATTCACGGCCATTAGCTGGAGCAGCTTTTGTTTCTGTAGCAGCCTGCGTTTTTTGGGCTTGAGCTGGTTGAGCCGACCCGGCTTTTGCTGGAGCAGGTGCTTGTTCTTGTGCTGTTACGACAGGTGCATTACCTGTTAAGTAAGGAACATTTACATAAGCTGTTTTTCCGTTATATTCAAATTGTAACCATTCGTTTTGAACTTGATGTGTTGTTTCGATCACATCATCTTTCTTTAATGTACCCAAAATTTCTGAGTTTGTGTTTGCATCAGCACGTACGTTTAATACGTTTGCTGTTACATAATAGATGTTTTTCGTAAATTCTGCGCTTACGAATCCTTCTTTACCATTTAGGTTCACTTTTAGCCAACCGTTTTCTGTATTTTTAACATCTAATTTATTACCATTTAGTACTTTTCCTACAACTTTTGATTCAATAGTTGGGTTTTCTCGTACGTTTAGTACGTCTGTTGTAACAACTGTTTCTGCCTGTGCAGAAGAAGTGAAAATCCCAAGACCAAAAACTGCTGCTGTTGCTATACCAAGTAACTTTTTCATGAATAGCCTCCAATGCTTTTGTTTTCGTGTCCTCATTATAGCAACAGATTTTTTGAGAAAATGGGAAATCACACAATTACAAACCATTCGTAACAGTTCATTAATAATTTGTAATATGAAAAGAAGTATAAAGAAAACGCTCTTTTCCTATGTTTTAAGGGATTCTATTACATCTTTACGGATTAGAAAAGAGAAATAAGATATTGCAAAGCGGTTAATCGTGTTTCGCTCATATTACAAAGTTATTATGGGAGTGTTGCATAAATAAAGGATTTTATTAATTTATAAGTAATATAGTTATGAAAATATAACGTATTTGTGTTGTTTTTCACAATTTATAGCCCGATTTTAAGAAAAATCATCATTTAATTGTTACAAAAAAGGAGGCTGTCATAGAACAAAATGGGCTTGTTTCAATCCTGTAATAGTATGTGAGAGGGGGGGAATTAATAATATTTCTATATATAAGTTAAAAAAACGATTTAAAAACCTCTTTCTTTTTGGAGGAGGACGAGAGTATTGGGTTGTGCATAGCAGCGATGTTACAAAATGAAATAATAACTGTCTTTTATGATTGCAATTGAGAAGGCAGATTGAACGAGTTAGAGGCATCATTAGCCATGGGATATTTAATTTTGCATGATATTGACAAAAAATTGTCGAAAATGTGTTGTTACTTCTTTTTAAATGTGCTATATTATTTCGTGTAAGCGATTCCAATTTAGGTTTCATGGCAATCAAGGGGAGGACATCAAGAATAATGAAACGTTACGAACGAAAGTGGAAACATATTTGTTTAAAGCGTACTACACATCGAGCGGTACATGAAAACGCAGAGCAGAAAATGGAGAAAGCTATAGAAGGACAAGAAAAGCAACTTGTCTCACAAAAGTAGTATCCACTTTTTTCGTAAGTATGATAAGAAAGTATTACGTTCATTGGGGGATGGGCGTGAAGTAACTTTCAACTAAGGGGTATTAGTTCGATATATAAGTTTTACGGCTAAAATAAGCGCAGGGCATACGGCAGCTCTGCGCTTATTTTTTTTCTTATTGAGTAATAATATAAAACCCTTTTCTTTTTAAGGGGACGAGAGCATCTGGCCGTGCATAGCAGCGATTTAGATGTTGAAAAAATGAAATGGATATATATAAGAAAGAAGTGAAAATAAAAAATCCATCTTAAGTGAAAAATGCAACTTAAGATGGATTTTGTTTATTAGTTAAAACATCATGCCTGCTACAGCAGCGTTTAAGAAGTTTGCAAGTGTACCTGCGATTACCGCTTTAATTCCTAGCTGTGCAATTTGTTGACGGCGTGAAGGTGCAAGTGTACCTGTCACACCTAATTGAATAGCAATAGATGAGAAGTTTGCGAATCCGCAAATTGCAAACGCTAAAATAATGTTTGTTTTATCAGAAAGCTCTGCCATATGCTTAGCTAAGTTTCCGTATGCAACGAATTCATTTACTGCAAGTTTTTGTCCGATGTAACCAGCAGCTTGAATCGCTTCATGAGGCGGAACCCCGATTAGTATAGCAAATGGAGAAAGGATGTAACCGAAAATTAGATCAAGGCTTAGTTTAATATCAAACCAAGAACCGATCCATCCTAGTAGACCGTTTAATACAGCGATTAACGCGATAAATGCCATAAGCATTGCTGCAACGTTAATAACAAGTTGCATCCCTTCAGATGCACCGCGCGCTGCTGCGTCAATAACGTTTGCATCTGTACGCTCTGTAGAAAGTTGTACATCATTATTTACTTCTTCTGTTTCAGGCATCATTAGTTTTGCAATTAATAAGCTTGAAGGTGCAGCCATAATAGCAGCTGCAAGTAAATGCTCTAGCGGAATTCCCATTGCCGCATAACCAACAAGAACAGATCCGGCAACAGATGTCATACCGCTAACCATAATAGTGAAGAATTCACTATTTGTTACGCGATCTAAGTAAGGTTTAATTAAAATTGGTGCTTCCGATTGTCCTAGGAAAACAGTTGTAACAGCATTTAAGCTTTCTGTCTTTGAAGTTCCAAGAAGTTTGCTTAACCCGCCGCCAATAATCGTAATAAACCATTGCATAATACCAAAATAATATAATACGGCTACGAGTGCACTAATAAATACAATTGGAAGTAATGCTTGAATAACAAAGACGAAGCCCCAAGGCCCTTTTGCGTTAGCTAAACCACCAACAACGAATTGAATTCCTTCATACGAGAAATTAATAAGAGTTTGTACGCCGTCAGCAGCATGCTTTAAAGCCGCTTTTCCTGCGCCCCATCTTAAAACGATGAAGGAGAAAGTAATTTGAAGTGCAAGCGCAATTGAAATTGTGCGCCAATTAATAGCTTTGCGATTGGAAGAAAGTAAAATTGCGATTACCAAAACTCCAAGCACGCCGCCAATTCCCCATAAAACATTCATGCTTGTAAATCTCCTCTCTGAATTGTCGGAACATTACAAATAGCAGAACTGCTCCGTTTCCTTGAAAATATTATCTTATGTAACTTATCACACCAGACATCAGAGGTCAAACGTCTACGAATAAGTCAGAATAGGAAAACAATACTGGAGTAAACATATTATATAAAGCAGTTTTATAAGTGCAGCCATGCGGAACAAAATGTATGTGGAAGGAATAAAATCTAAGCTACTATGCATGGCCAGATGCTCTCATCCATCTAAAAAAGGGGAGTATGTAGATCTTTCATTATCTAAGCCGCTCTCGCCTTCCCCTAAAAGAAAAGGTCTATTAAAATCTTTTATACAAAAAAGCCTTCTAGTAATCTAGAAGGCTCTTAAACTATTAATTAATAAGGCTTAGAATATCCTAAGAAATGGCTGCTCCAATAAGAGTTACTTAATGATGCTACTTTAACTCCATTGTCCCCAGCTTGAATAAATCTGCCGCCACCAAGGTAAATACCCATATGGGATGGACCAGATTTATATGTGTCTTTGAAGAAAATCAAGTCGCCTGGTTGCGGGTTAGATGTATGTTGGAAGCTGCTCCAATATCCAGCTACGCTTTGACGGCTGATTGAATAACCAAACTTTTTATATACATGATAAATGTAACCACTGCAGTCAACGCCGTTTGCAGAAGTGCCACCCCATACATATGGAACACCTTCCATTGATTGTGCGTATGAAAGTAGTGATGAAGTATCATGAGAGTTATTGTTATTATTGTTGTTATTGTTATTATTGTTTTCAGCTGGCTTATTGTTTTGTCCACCACTTACAGGTGTTTTAGATAAGAAGCGAGTTCCTACATAGCCAGTGCGGCCGTTGTAGTTAATTTTGCTCCAGCCGTATTCGTCTGCAAGTACTTGTACTTTTTGTCCTTGTGGCAGTGCACCGATTACACCGTAGTTTGTTCCAGCACCACTACGTACATTTAGTGCGCTTGCATTCACGTAATAGTCTCCACTTCCTTGATTTGAAGTGTTGCTATTATTGTTGTTGTTTTCAGCTGGTTTTTGAGTTGAAGTATTACCTTGCCCACCACTTACAGGTGTTTTAGATAAGTAACGAGTTCCTATATAGCCAGTGCGGCCGTTATAGCTAATTTTGCTCCAACCATATTCGTCTGCAAGTACTTGTACTTTTTGTCCTTGCGGCAGTGAACCGATTATCATGTAGTCCATTCCAGCGCCGCTGCGTACATTTAGTGCGCTCACATTGATGTAATAGTCTCCACTTCCTTGATTTGAAGTGTTGTTATTATTGTTGTTGTTTTCAACTGGTTTTTGAGTTGAAGTATTACCTTGTCCACCACTTACAGGTGTTTTAGATAAGTAACGAGTTCCTATATAGCCAGTGCGGCCGTTATAGCTAATTTTGCTCCAACCATACTCGTCTGCAAGTACTTGTACTTTTTGTCCTTGCGGCAGTGAACCGATTATACCGTAGTCCATTCCAGCGCCGCTGCGTACATTTAGTGCGCTCACATTGATGTAATAGTCTCCACTTCCTTGAGATGAAGTGTTGTTATTGTTGTTTGTTGACGGATTAGAAGTACCGCCTTTAACAAATTTCACAAATTCGCTGCTAACATAACCTGTATTTCCATTATGTTTTACTTTGAACCATCCATTTTCAGCACCAATAACGTTTAATGTTTGACCGTTTAATACGCCACCAATGATACTGTGGTATGTAGCTGGGCCTGTACGAACACGTAAAGATGTAGCATTTACAACATATGTACCGCCTGTTTGAACTGTAACATTGTTGTTATTTTGTTGTTGTTTATCTTGTACAACGTTAGCGTCAGAACCGCCTTTTGTTACATAGTCTTTGCTAACGTAAGCGTTTTGTCCACCGTAGTTAATTTTGAACCAATCTTTTACTTCACCAATGACTTGTACAACTTGTCCTTTATGTATAGAGCCTAATTGTGTGTGTGATGTGCTAGGGCCTGTACGAACACGAAGGGAAGATACATTTACTGTATAATTTCCGCTTGCTGGTTGAATAGTTGAGTTGCCTTGTGATGAAGAGCCTGTATTTACAAAATCGCCGCTAACGTAGCCGACTTTTCCGTTATATTGTATTTTATACCAGCCGTTTTCTTGTCCAATTACGTCTAGTTTCTGTCCTTCATACACACGAGAAGTAATGTCATAATCTGTGCTAGGACCCGTACGAACGCGTAATACGTCTGCATTTACTGTGTATTTTGTGTCGCTTTTTGGAGCTACTTTAGTTGTTTGTTCTGTTTGTGCTGCAGGTTGTTGTGCATTTTGTCCAGTTGTTTCTGCCTGAACTGTGCCCATTGCCGGGGCTGCTGCACCTGCTACAGACACTGCTGCAAGACCAGCAAGATATTTTTTCATAGTTTGTCGATTCCTTTCTGTCTGTATTTTAGGTGATGAAAAAATTACCAACTATAAAAATTCTAAAGTGGTTGTCGACTGATGTCAATGCATATAGGAAAATCCATATATGGTAAAAAGGATAAAAAAGAAGGGTGCTAATTCATTTGCACCTTATTTTAGGAACTAAATCTATATATTAATAATAAATAGATGTATTATTATTCGTTTTTAAGATAAAAAGGCGTTAGAAGTAGAAAAGCTTTGCATAAATGTCTTCTGTAGTAATTTTGTGATCGGGCCTACTTGCCCGTTTTGAATAGGGGTTCCATCTAGATGGGTAAGTGGCATTATTTCAAAGGTTGTGCCTGTAAAGAAGCATTCATCTGCTTTATACACATCATGAATGCCAAATAATTCTTCATGCAGGGAAATATGTAATGTATGGGCAAGTGATATAACATATTGCCTAACAATACCATTTAAAATGAGATGATTTGCAGGATGAGTGTATAGTTTGCCGTTTTTCACAAGAAAGAAGTTAGAATGACTACCTTCTGTGACAATGCCATTTCGAACGAGAAGAGCTTCTTTGCAGCCTCTTCGCTCTGCTTTCGTATTAGCTAGTATATTAGGTAACAAATTTAATGACTTAATATCGCAGCGAAGCCAGCGAATATCGGGCTCTGTTATCGCACGAATTCCATATTCAATCCATAAAGCAGGTCGCTCTTTTTTTCGAATGTAAGCATAAATAGTTGGAGTAGTATCAAAAGAGAAGGCATGAACACGAGGATTGACACCTCGGGAAATTTGTAAATAAATGATGCCATCTTCTTGAAATTGATTCTTTTCAAGTAGTTCGTATAAGAATGAGATAAGCTCAGCTTTTGAAAGGGTAAGGGACAACTCAACTTCTTCCATGGAGCGGTATAACCTTGTTATGTGTGGATCTAATAAGTGCAAAGTACCTTTATAAATACGAATAACTTCATATATGCCATCACCGAACTGTAGACCGCGCTCCTCTATATCAATATGAGGTTGTTCTTTTGCTGTATCAATCATTTTTCCATTCCATAATACAAAGCGTTCATACTTCATGTTTTCCCCTTCCTTCTCCAAGTAGTGTTTGCACATACAAATTCGAAGGTTGAAAGAAAGAATCCTGCTTTATGATATAAAAAATAGCAACGTTCTATCATAGAACGTTGCATAAAGGAGGGTAGCTTGTTTGTTAGGGACAAAGCTTACATGTTTTATTATAGAGATGTTTCATGAATTTTATGTAAAATTTTGGTGAAGGTTGTGTAATGGTTGCGCAACTATAAAAAAAGCACTGATTACTCAGCGCTTTTTTCTTTAATTGCAGTTTTGATTGTACCTGTTTTTGTTTTGTTGCCTTCAAAGAAACGAAGTAAGTCACCTTCAATGATCTTATCTGACATGTGCAATTCGTTTTGAGCACGGTCAACCATTGCTTGTGCTTCATCTTTTGGTACTTGTGCAACCTCACCTGTCAGGCGATTATAGAATGTGCTATTTGTATAAAGGTATTGATCTGTAACGAAGCTTCCATCACGTAATACGACAAATGATTTGCGATCTGGCGCGAACAAGTCATGTCCGAAATGAATATCGTTTGTTGTATCAACACCTAGTAAATTAAGAATTGTTGGTTTTACATCAATTTCTCCAGCAGGTGCTGTAATTGTTTTACCTTCTTTTTGACCAGGAACGTGAATGAAGAACGGTGTACGTTGTAAGTTCATATGGTCAAATGTTGTAATTTCTTCTTTTCCTAAGAACTGTGCCATTGCACGGTTATGGTTTTCAGAGATACCATAGTGATCACCATAAAATACAATAACAGAGTTATCGTAAAGACCTTCAGCTTTTAAACGTTCAATAAAGTGTTTTAAAGCTTCATCTAAATAGCGAGCTGTTACTACGTAACGGTCAAATACACCGTCACCAGAGTTATAAGGCTCAATTAATTTTGTTCCATCATCATAATCAAATGGATAATGGTTCGTTAATGTAAGGAAACGTGTATAGAACGGTTTCTTAATATTTTTTAACATATCCACTGATTGATCGAAGTACTCAATATCTTTTAAACCCCAACCTAATTTCGTTTCAGGAGTAATTTTATAATCTAATTCATTAAAGTAACGATCGTAACCAAGTGCTGGGTATACGATGTTACGGTTCCAGAACGTTGCGTTGTTTGCATGGAACACAGCTGTGTAATACCCTTGATTGTGCAAGATTTCTGGTGTTGCAATAAATTCATTGTTACCGTGTGTAAAGAATACAGCGCCGCGATCTAACGGATATAATGAGTTGTCTACAAGAAACTCTGCATCAGATGTTTTCCCTTGGCCTGTTTGATGATAGAAGTTTTCAAAGTAATAGCTTTCTTTTGCGAATTGGTTTAAGAATGGTGTTACTTCTTGACCATTTACTTTTGAACCAATTAAGAATGTTTGCATTGATTCAAGAGATACAACGATTACGTTTTTCCCTTTTGCTACGCCGAACATATTTGGGTCTGGCTTTTCTTGTACTGTCTTCACATAGTTTTCTGCTTCTTGCAACTTACTTCCATCTGCAAATGCTTTTTGTGAACTTGATTTTGCTTGTAAACCAAGATCATATACTTGGTGTGTGTATAAACCTAAGTTTTTCACAAGCATAACGCGGTCAAATGAGCGCGTTAATAATTCAGGACGCTCTGTTTCTGCAAGCCCTAAGTTTGCAAAGAAAATAGCAATTGTTGATACAAAATATAATGAGCGCATTGGACGTGAAATACGCTCTGTTTTTGCATACTCTTTCTTTTTCTTTAAAAGAATAAAGAAGAAGATAAGATCAGCAAACGCAACGACAATTTTGTAGTTAAAGAGCTCTTTCACACTAGAGCCAAGACTACCAAAGTTTGACGTTTGTCCCAGTACAGGTAATGTTACGAAGTCGTTATAGAAACCATAGAACATTACGTTACCGACAAGAACGATAGTAAGAACAAAGTCGATTCCAAGTGCAATATAATTTCGTTTTTTTCCTTTTGCGAATAATGCAAGACCCACTAGAAATAATGATGTTGCTAACGGGCTAATAAATAAAATAAATTCTTGCATGAAAGACTCTAATTTTAAGTCGAAACTAGTACGTGTAATAATGTACGTTTTTAACCATAATGTAATGGCGACAAAGAAAGTAAAACGCACGTTTTGAAATTGTGATTTTAAAGATTCCTTCATCCATTTTCACCCTTTCTCTATCAGGCTTGGTCAATTTTGAGAGAAAAATGCTAAAATAAAAAATACATAGTTTTCTTTGCCATGAATAGAGTTTTTTCTTTCGTACATCCATATATGACTTGAACTATGCATACCTTTGTTTTCCTGCCTCTATGTTGTTCCATAAGCACAATGTCATTTTTGTATTATACAACAAAAATTGACTATTAGGAACACACTGGAATTTTACATTTTTTGTATCTTTTTCATTGTAGCTGACAGTGAAAACTTTAACATTGGTTTATATGCTCGTCAACTAAAAAATATAACAAAAATGGCAAAGGATATGTAGAGAAAGTGAGTATTATATTATTGAAAAATTTTTAAAAACAGAAATCGAACACTTGTTCTTTTCGTGTCTATTTGATATAATGAGGGTACATGATAAGTAGCGTAGCCAAGCTAGAACTTACCTTATATTGTATGTGTGTAAAGTTTGCTTATGTTGTAAATAAACGTAGTATATATAGAAATAATGTGAATTTCCCATTAGCAGAGGGTTTTCCTGCTAATGAAGCGCTCTAAATAAGTTTCTTTATTTTGTCACAAATTGACCGCAAATAGCGGGAAAATAACGAGGGGAGATTTCATAGTGAAGGAGAATTTTTCAGTCGAAGCGTTTTGGAATAAAGTAAAAAATGCGGCAATTAAGGCGGGACATTCAGTCATTTATACTAGTTTGTTACTGTTTTATGTATTGCAAAAACGAGATGTTCCAAAACGAGTAAAGCTTGTCATTATTGGTTCTCTTGCGTACTTTATTGCACCGATTGATGCGATTCCTGACTTTGTAGCTGGACTCGGTTATACAGATGACTTAGGGGCATTAACAGCTGCACTTATACAAGCTTCTATGTATGTTGATGAAGAAGTGAAAGAACAAGCGCGTACAAAACTGGGAGAATGGTTTGGTTCTGATGTGGATACGTCACTTATCGATCAAAAGTTAGATTCATGAAGTGAAACGTCTAACAGAAGGAATGGGATATGCCGTCAGGAAAAACACACACGAAGATAAACTTAGTTTCTCTTCCCATCGTATTATTTATGCTCGTCTCTTATGGGTTAACAAATTTTGATTTTTTACTTATGTTTGTAATTGGATTTATCGTTGGAACGTACTTTTTAACGCCGGATTTGGATATTCATAGTTCCGCTTATCGGAAATGGGGACTACTTCGCATCTTTTGGTATCCATATCAAACTGTGATGCCGCATCGCTCACCGCTTACTCATACCATTATTATTGGTGATTTAATTCGTCTTCTCTACATGCTTCTCGTTTTCTCACCATTTTTATATGTGTTAAATAAAACGGTGCTAGAAGGAAAGCTAGTAGAGATTGCAAAGGTACATGAAGTGGAAATTTTCACGTTTGTACTGGGCGTTATAGCTGCTAGTACATTACATATTGTAGCGGACAGCATCAATACAAGGCGGAAAAAGATGAAGCGCCGCAAACGGAGAAAAAGAAGATAGTAAAAGCACTTGCATACTGCAAGTGCTTTTTTGTTATCGATTGTTCTTTGAAATATATCGGCGCTTCGACACGGGATAAAGACCCCTTGACAATATTCGACACGCAAGTAGTCAATCGGCTGAGCTGAATCATCTCGAAAAGTGAAATTTTTAGTCAGCTCGTTGTTCCTTGTTATCTAGTTGTGACATCTTTCATTGTTTCTGAAATACGATCAACAGCTGCTTTTCCAGCGTTTTCAACAGTATCAATTGCATTTTGCATTGCGTCACTTGCTGCTTCAATGCCACGTTTTGTTTTATTACGTCCTTCGTCAATAGCGGCTTGATTTCGATTTTGGTCAGTCATTTGCTATTCCTCCTAAAGTCAGTTTTCTACTTTAGTATAAGAAGATGTTACTTTACTATTCATAAATAAACTGGAAACAGCAGTTTCATTTTTGGTGGATAATTTTAACAACTGGCGTATCATTTCGATTACGATAGGACCTCTAATTTCCTCTCCTAAAATTTACAATAAATACATAAATAATTAAAAATTAATCGATAAAATAATACAAGAAAAGTGCATCTGTTCTCGTTAACAAGATAAAGGAAATTATTATTTTCAGGGGGGAAATACAAATGTTAAAGGAAATATCAACAGCTGCTTTAATGACGAGTGTATTATTTTCGACAGTAAATTCTGCGGCGGATTTGGTTGGGGAATTTCCAAGTCTGAGTGTTCAAGAGAAACAAAGGCATTCAAAGTTTGTAAAAGTGGAAGCAAAAGAAGAAACAGCTGCAGTTGCCAATGCGGGTGATGCAGCGGATGATCCAGCAATTTGGGTTCATCCTCATGATTCTGAAAAGAGTAAGATTATTGGAACGAATAAGGAAGAGGGGATATCTGTCTACGATTTAAAAGGAAAACTGCTGTATTCATATAATTTTGGGAAACTAAATAATGTTGATGTACGATATGGATTTCCCATTGGAGGTAAAAAAATTGATATTGCAGCAGCTTCAAATCGTTCTACAAATACAATCGATATTTTTGCGATAAACTCTAAAACAGGAGAATTAGAAAATATTACGGGATCTCCCATTAAATCAAATATGAAAGAAGTATATGGGTTTAGTCTCTATCATAGTCAAAAAACAGGTGTTTTTTATGCATTAGTTGTAGGGAAGGACGGAACTTTTGAGCAATATGAGTTATTTGACAATGGAAAAGGGAAAATAGAAGGAAAGAAAGTACGTGAATTAAAGTTAAGTTCTCAATCAGAAGGAATTGTAGCAGATGATGAGTATGGAACAATGTATATCGGTGAAGAAGATGTTGCGATTTGGAAATTCAATGCGGAACCAGACGGAGGAAAACAACCGATTACAAAGGTAGATAGTGCTGATGGAAACCATTTAACAGCGGATATTGAAGGTTTGACGATATATTATGGGAAAAATGGGACAGGATATTTAATTGCTTCTAGTCAGGGGAATAATACTTATGCAGTGTATGACCGTAAAGGTAACAATGAGTATATTGGTAATTTTGCTATTGTTGATGGTAAAAATACTGATGGAACGAGTGATACAGACGGTATTGATGTAATGAGTTTTGGATTAGGAAAAAAATATCCAAACGGCATTTTTCTAGCGCAGGATGGAGAAAATATAGAACGCGGGAAAATAGTAAATCAGAACTTCAAAATGGTGGATTGGAAAAAGATTGCAAAAGGATTTGACTCAAAATTACAGATAGAAAATAATGTAGACCCTCGTAAACTGAAATTTAGACAAAATAGTTAAGGGAAATAAAAGGACATTTCATTGTATATTGAAATGTTCTTTTTTTAGAAATAATGGGTATAACATATAATCATATCACTTTTGTGAAATAGTGAACAAACAAATTGTGAACAAAATTTGAAAAATTAGATTGTAAATAAAGGAAAATATGATAAAGTATAAATATCACATTACTGAAAACGTTTTCCTAAAACGTTTTATTTTTAGGTGTAAAGGTATGATGACCTGGTGGTCTACTTATATGGTTATTAGGAAACAGGGGATATTGGAAAGGGAGAGGGACTATGAGCACATGGGCACAAACTTATGATCCGCTAGGTAACATTTGGATCTCGGCAGCAGTTGCAATGATTCCGATTATATTTTTCTTTTTGGCTTTAGCAGTTTTTCGTATGAAAGGCTATGTTGCGGGATTTATTACAGTTGTATTAACAGTTATAATTGCACTTTTCGTTTATAAAATGCCATTTACGATGGCGATGGCAGCAACCGGTTATGGATTTGCATATGGATTGTGGCCGATTGCGTGGATTATCGTTATGTCAGTGTTTTTATACAAAATTTCGGTGAAAACAGGACAGTTTGATATTATTCGTGCATCTGTTCTTTCTATTACAAGTGATCATCGTTTACTTGTTATTTTAATTGGTTTTTCGTTTGGCGCGTTTTTAGAGGGGGCAGCTGGATTTGGAGCACCGGTAGCAATTACAGCAGCGCTTCTTGCGGGACTTGGTTTAAATCCATTATACGCAGCTGGACTTTGTTTAATCGCCAATACAGCACCGGTAGCGTTCGGAGCTATGGGGATTCCGATTTTAGTAGCGGGTCAAGTAACAGGTATTGATCCTCATAAAGTAGGACAAATGGCTGGGCATCAATTGCCGCTTCTATCATTATTTGTTCCGTTTTTCATCGTATTTTTAATGGATGGATTAAAAGGTGTGAAACAAACGTGGCCTGCATTATTTGTAGCAGGCGGCTCGTTCGGGGTTACGCAGTTTATTACAGCAACATATCTTGGACCTGAGCTTCCAGACATTACATCAGCATTAGTAAGTTTAGTCAGTTTAGCGCTATTCCTAAAAGTATGGCAGCCAAAAGAAATTTACCGTTCTGAAAAAGGACAGGCTGAAGCAGCGGCAACGGTAGAGGCTGATTCTACAATGCAGTTAACGATGGGAAAAGTTTTAAAAGCATGGTCACCGTTTATTATCTTAACGGTAATGGTTGTTATTTGGAGTCAAAAATTCTTTAAGGATTTATTTGTTCCAGGCGGTGCGCTTGAAAGTTTAGTGTTTAAGTTTAAAGTTCCGGGTCTGCATAATTTAGTCATGAAGGCGGAGCCGATCGTTAATAAACCGACGCCGTATGAAGCGGTATTGAAGCTTGATATTTTATCGGCAACAGGAACAGCAATTTTGATTGCGTGTATCATTACAATGTTTGTTTTAAAAATGAGTCCAAAACAAGCAGTAGCTACATTTAAGGAAACGTTGCAAGAATTAAAAATGCCAATTCTATCAATTGGATTAGTACTTGGTTTTGCATTTATCGCAAATTACTCTGGACTTTCCTCAACGTTAGCATTAGCGTTAGCGGGAACAGGAAGCTTATTCCCATTCTTCTCACCATTCCTTGGCTGGATTGGGGTATTCTTAACAGGATCAGATACATCTGCAAACGCATTGTTCTCAAATCTACAAGCGATTACAGCGCAGCAAGTAGGTGTGAAGGAAGTATTGCTTGTTGCTGCCAATACAACGGGTGGGGTAACGGGTAAAATGATTTCTCCGCAATCGATTGCAATTGCATGTGCGGCAGTTGGACTTACTGGGAAAGAATCGGATTTATTCCGCTTCACAGTGAAACATAGTTTATTCTTTGTAACAATTATCGGCATTATTACATATATTCAAGCTTATTATTTAACTTGGATGATTCCATAAGCACAAACAAAAGGGATTCTCTTATAAGGAGATTCCCCTTTTTCATTATTTTTGATTTTGATAAGGAAAATGAACAGTTTTAATATGGTGTAAGTTGAAATGAAAATGTTGATTACGTGCTGTAATGAGTTCAATTTGACTGTCAGTTACTTCCGTTAATTTTCCAATTTTGTAAGTTTGTATGCCGAGATCAAGTAATACAATATGTTGTTTTAGTTTTTTCATTTGTTCAGAAAACGTTCGGGCAAGTGTGAGTTTGGATGATGTTGGTGACAGTCTTTCTTTTTCTAAGCCGTAAGGTGTTTCGGCGTCTTTATAAGGAACAAGATATTTGACGTGGTGAAATGGGACGTATAACGTTTGATAGACAGGTGAGAGGAAGACAAAATAGTCATTCATAATATGAGTGACATATCCATGTAAAAAATGTTCGTATGATAGTGCGAGTTCAATAAATTGTCCTTTTGCCACTTGTAGTGTTTTTCGAAGTGAAATTGTCGATTCGGTTGATAATATATCTTGTGGTAGCAAAGATTCTGGAATTGTGAGATTTTCAAAGTCTGGGCATTCTGTGAATGGAGTTAAATGTTGAATGTGTAGACTAGAGATATACATGTATTTTTCTCCATCATACAAGACGATAATATCGGAACCTTTATCAATCATAATTCCTTCAAATGGAAGGTCTCCTGATAATAATACTTGCACGGGTTGATTCATATATTTTTGTAAATGAAGCATAATAATCTCCTTTCTTGTAATTACATACGTTCCTTCTCTTCATCTTTAAGCTGCAAAGATTAATTTCACCCAATAATATAAGCAAAATAGCGTGAAAATGACAGTTGGCGGAATGACGAGAAATGTAGTTTTCATATACGTTCCCCAGCTGATATTTACTTTTCCTTTTCTTGTAATATACATCCACATTAAGGTTGCTAATGTACCGATTGGGAGTAGTAGTGAGCCCATGTCACTACCGATGATGTTTGCAAGATAAATTGTTTTCAATGTAATCGGATCTAGCCCCATTTCGGTAAGAGCGATTGTACCGATCATTAAGGCAGGATGGTTATTAAAGATGTTAGAGAGGATTGAGAGTAAGCCGCCCATAATAAAGCTAGCATGAAATAAGCTACTGGTGATGAGTGGCTGAAGTTTTGTAACGAGAAAGTTAGTTAAACCGATGTTATGAAGTCCGTATACAATTACGTACATAGAAAATGCGAAAATTAACACATACCAAGGTGTTTTCTTAATCATGTCAACTGGTGGAATGCGCAGTTTATGCCATCTCCACCCAAGTAAAATAATAGAGCCAATGACCGCTGTGATGGCGATAGAAAATTGAAAGTACGATGCAATAAACAAGCTGATGCGAACGCATAAAATAAATAAGAGCATTCCAAACATAAATCGTGTTCGCTTACGATTTGCATCTGTTTGGGGTCTTGGCTGCAATGGATGAAAGGATTTTTTGACGAAATTTTCATCTAAATGTATCGGTAAGACCGGGAGGGTTTTCGGTAATTGTTTTTGAAAGATGAGGAATAACAGGAATGCCATAAAGATAAGGCCTAATGTGGCAGGGACAAACATCATTGCTGTATGCATGTATAAATCCATATGGATAATTTTCAAGGCGATTAAATTTACAATATTGCTTACACCAATCGGTGCACTTGAGGCAGTGGCGATGAGTGCGCCGCTTAATAAGTAAGGTATTTTTTGATCATGTTTAAGTCGTAAATGGTGTAACAAAAGCAGTAAAATGGGAGTTGTAATTAATATGCTACCGTCGTTATTAAAGAATAATGTCATGAGAAAGCAAAGAAGATTTGTATACCAAAAGAGGCGAATACCGGAGCTTTTTGCCTTTTTGGCAAGTTGAACAGCGCACCAATGAAAAAAGCCAAAACTCTCTAGTACGATCGCCATGACAATGGTAGCCATAATCGTTATAGCAGCGCCAATAATTTTTGAGCTAATATCACCCAAGTCAGCAACAGAAACAGTGCCGCTTAAAATGACAATCATTGCTCCAACTGTTGCTGGAATTGCTTCATTCATTCCTTTTGGTCGCCAAAAGATGATGAGCATAGTTCCGAGAAACGCGAGTATGGTTATGAGAGATTGGAGGTTTATCAACTCTTTCACTCCTGTTCTTATAGTGAAGTGTCCTTGCAGAACATAGTCCTACACCGGCTTATACTACATATGTATGAAGTGCGGATTCGGCTTGTACTAAGTGAAATAACTATTTTTTGAGTGAAAAGAAAAATTGTAAATATCTTTGCATTTTTTAGACAATGATGTATGATAGGTGCGTAGTAAAAATTTAATCAGTGATAAACTGGGGGTGCCCGTAGAGCTGGGCTGAGAGAGAAGCGTGTTGAAGCTTCTTAACCCTTTGGACCTGATCTGGTTCGTACCAGCGGAGGGAAGTTGTCGGCTTTACATAACAATGTCTTTATGTAGCCAGGTCCTATTCTTTATGATGGGCCTGGCTTTTTTATTTGGCATTGCTAGCCGCTAGTTCTCTTCCTTGTCACAAGAAAAGTGGAGCCGACTGTTTAGACCCGTCGGCTAAGGTTCTTTCGCACCGAAAGCGTTTTTTGTTTTCTCGTGCGGAAGGTTCTTAGACGGAAGGGTTTAGGAGGCGAAACTGGATCACAAGAAAAGTGAAGACACAGGGGAGGAAAAAATGATGAAACAATCTGTTTCAGCTGAGCAAATTGAGTTAAAGTCAAGTTTACCAGGAAGCAAGAAGGTATATGTAGAAGGTACGCGTGAAGACATAAAAGTACCAATGCGTGAGATTGCGCAAAGCGATACAAACGGTGTACCAAACTCGGCTATTCGTGTGTATGATACGAGCGGTCCTTATACAGATCCGAATTACACAGTGGATTTAGAAAAGGGGATTCAGGCGCCGCGCCGCTCGTGGATTGTGGAACGAGGAGATGTAGAAGAGTATGAAGGTCGTGAAGTGAAACCGGAAGATGATGGGGCGAGAGCAGCGTCTACACATACGCCTGTATTCCCGCAAATGGGACGGAAGCCACTTCGGGCAAAAGACGGGGAAAATATTACGCAAATGCATTATGCACGTAAAGGTATCATCACAATAGAGATGGAATATGTAGCCATTCGCGAAGGTGTGGAGCCGGAATTTGTACGGAAGGAAATTGCTGAAGGGCGTGCTATTTTACCAGCAAATATTAATCACCCGGAAGCAGAACCGATGATTATTGGTCGTAACTTCCATGTGAAAGTAAACGCGAATATTGGGAACTCAGCTGTTTCATCCTCTATTGCTGAAGAAGTTGAGAAGATGACGTGGGCAACGCGCTGGGGTGCTGATACGATTATGGACCTATCTACTGGGAAAAATATTCATACGACGCGTGAATGGATTATTCGTAATGCACCTGTACCAGTTGGAACAGTACCGATTTATCAAGCACTTGAAAAGGTAAACGGAATTGCCGAAGATTTAACGTGGGAAGTATACCGTGATACGCTCATTGAACAAGCCGAGCAAGGGGTAGATTATTTTACGATTCATGCTGGCGTGCTACTTCGTTACATTCCGCTTACAGCCAAGCGTGTAACAGGAATTGTATCACGCGGTGGTTCGATTATGGCGCAATGGTGTTTATACCATCATCAAGAAAACTTCTTATATACACACTTTGAAGAAATTTGTGAAATTATGAAGAAGTACGATGTTTCCTTCTCTCTTGGAGATGGATTACGCCCTGGTTCGATTGCGGATGCAAACGATGAAGCTCAATTTTCTGAGCTCGAAACATTAGGAGAGCTTACGAAGATTGCTTGGAAGCATGACGTCCAAGTGATGATTGAAGGGCCAGGGCATGTACCGATGCATTTAATTAAAGAGAATATGGATAAAGAGCTTGAGATTTGTCATGGTGCCCCGTTCTATACGCTTGGGCCATTAACGACAGACATTGCACCTGGTTATGATCATATTACTTCTGCAATCGGTGCAGCGATGATCGGTTGGTTTGGTACAGCAATGCTTTGCTATGTAACGCCGAAAGAACACCTCGGCTTGCCAAACAAAGATGACGTTCGTGAAGGTGTGATTACGTATAAAATTGCTGCACACGCTGCCGATCTTGCAAAAGGTCATAAAACAGCACATGAGCGCGATGATGCTCTTTCGAAAGCGCGTTTTGAATTCCGCTGGCGTGATCAATTCAATTTATCATTAGACCCTGAACGTGCAATGGAATATCACGATGAAACATTGCCAGCAGAGGGAGCAAAGACAGCGCATTTCTGCTCTATGTGCGGTCCTAAGTTTTGCAGTATGAGAATTTCGCATGATATTCGTGAGTATGCGAAAGGGAATGATTTAGAAACAACTGAGGCGATTGAGCGAGGTATGAAAGAAAAAGCCGAAGAGTTTAAAGAAGCGGGGAGTCAGTTGTATAAATAAGTAGAAACTTGAAAAGCTGAAATGAAAAACCTTTCTTTTTTTGGGTGGGCCGGAGGGTATGGCTGTGTGTGGGAGCGGTTAGTGCCCTTTTCTAAACAGCTTTTAATCTATGATCATGTGTACTTAATCTAATATATAATCATCCCCCTGCTGAGTAAGAGCGGGGGATTTGTTGTTCTATTGAGAATGCTTTATATGGAATGGCGACTTGGAGAAAGATTTTAAAATCACATTATACAGTAATAATATTCAGAAAAAATATAAAATTGGTTAAAATGCTATATAATGAATATGTAGAATAACCAATATTTGGTCTTGTTGTTATATGTTATGAAAAGGGGGATGGGGTATTGGAATTAGATGGCTTAAGGGATGATATAGCGGTAAGGGGTAAACGGGGATTACATTTTATTCTAGCTTCAATTATGATTTGGAGTGCTATCTTAGTAGTATGGTTACTTCCGATAAAGGAGGTATCGACAAAAAATTTATTCATATTTTGTATTACTGCAACGCTTTTACCGATTGCTTTTATGATGTCTAAAATAATAAAGGCAGAGTTTTCAACTAAAGATAATTCGTTAAATGCTTTAGGAATATTATTTTCTTGTAATCAATTTTTATATATTTTAATTGCAATGTGGATTTATCAAGCTGTTCCTGAAAAAATGGTTATGATATTAGCAGTAGTATTTGGAGCGCATTTATTACCTTTTGGATGGTTATATAAATCTAAAGCGTACTTTGTAATGGCGATAGTTGTTTCTTTCACATCTTTTATAGTAGGAATTATTTTTAGCCCAGCAATAGTGGCAATAGTTATGATATCTTTAGAAATTATATTTTCTATATGGTTAAGTTTTGAGATTAAGGCTTTAGGAAGTCGGATACATAGAGGTGAAAAGTAAAAAACTTTTCGAGGTGAGCGAGGGCCTTAAATAGACAGAGCCTTTTAATCTATGATTATGTGTATATAACTTAATATGTAATTATCCTCCTGCTGAGCGGGGGGATTTTGTTTTTTTATCAAGAATACTTTTCGTAGAAAGTGAGATGAATTGGAGGAAAGAAAGGTGAAGCAGAAGGTTATTCTTGCTATTGCATGTATATTACAGATTTTTTTTGTTGTGACATTTGTTTTGTTATTGTCACCAAGTTATGAGAAGGAAATGGATATTATTTTAACAGCCGTTGGTACGTTGTTTCTCGTATTTAGTAGTTTTGGTCTTTCCGTATATTCATTTGCGAGGGGATGGTACCCAAAATTATCGTTTTTACTTATCGTCACATCGTGTATGTTTCTTGCCTATTTCATTTTGGCCTTCATTCTTCCGGAGGCTGGGATCCCGCCTTATCTCTGTCACCGATTTGTAGAGCGTTAGTATACATTAAAATAGGGACCACCCCTAATCTATTTTTTTTGGTCCCTATTTAGTTTGATAGATTAACGGGCGAAGACGAGCTGTACCCAGTAGAATAAGAGGAAGAGTGTTACGATTGTGGTGAGTGGAATGACAATTAAGGAGACCCTCAAGTAATCTTTCCATTTTACTTTAATTTTATTTTGCTTTAGGATATACATCCAAATAAGAGAAGCGAGTGTACCGATTGGTAATAACAATGATCCCATATCGCTACCGATGATGTTGGCAAGGTAGATGGTTTTGAGGGTAATAGGATCTAATCCCATTTCTGTTAAGGTAATTGTTCCAATCATTAAGGCAGGGTGGTTGTTAAAGATGTTTGATAGAATCGAGACGAGTCCGCCCATGGTAAAGCTGGCATATAATAAGCTTTGATTGACAATCGGTTCGCATACTTGGACAAGCCAAGCTGTTAATCCAGCGTTATGAAGCCCGTAAATAATAACGTACATGGAAAAAGCGAAAATGAGAATGTGCCACGGTGTCTTTTTTAGTATATCGACTGGGTTTGTTCGTAAATAATACCATCTCCAGATGAGGAGAACGAGGGAGCCGACTACCGCGACAATCTCAATCGGAATGGAAAGAAATGAGGCAACGAAAAGAAGACAACGCATAAGGAAGACAAACAGTAACACTTTTAACATAAATTTTGTGCGTTTCTTTTTCGTATTAATTGAATCTGTCCCTTTTAATGGATGAAAGTGTTTTGTGAAAAAGACTTCTTCAATGTCATAAGCGGATTTTGGTAGTTGTTTCGGTAATTTCTTTTTCACAACTAAATACATGAGCCATGACATAAAGATAAGCCCTAATGTTGCAGGGACAAACATCATTGCTGTATGCATATAGAGTGTCATGTGAACGATATTTAATGCGATTAAATTTACAATATTACTAACGCCAATTGGAGCGCTAGAAGCTGTTGCAATCAATGCGCCGCTTAATAAATATGGAATTTGTTGATGCGGTTTTAATTGAAGATTTTTTAGAAGTAAAATTAATATTGGTGTTGTAATTAAAATACTACCATCGTTATTAAACAATAATGTCATAAGAAAGCAGAGTAATTGAATGTACCAATATAGACGATGCCCAGATCCTTTTGCTAAGCTTGCGAGCCTAGCTGCTGCCCAGTGAAAGAAACCGAAACTTTCCAATATAACGGCCATAACGATTGTGGCGATGATGGTAATGGAGGCGCCGCCGATCTTACTAATGATATCGGCAATGTCAGCACGTGAAACGAGGCCGGTAATAATGATAATTCCTGCTCCGATTGCAGCTGGCCATGCTTCATTCAATCCGCCTGGTCGCCAAAAGATGATGGTCATGGTAAGAAGAAAAACAACGACCGTAATCCAAATTTCGATACCCATAGCTAGCCTACCCTTCTAAGTTGTTTAGTTTGAACAAGAGTATTTCAACTTGTCCGAGACTTTCTACTTAATCATATTCAAATTGTTAATAGAAGGTATGAGGCATTACCCTAACTGTTGTAAATATGTGTGTTTAATACTTTAGGGAAAAGACATAGCATATAGGGGATTTTAAATGAAAATAGGCACATAGTCAGTATGTGCCTATTAGGTATTTATAAGAGAAAAGTGATTGCGTACATCTACCTAATTATCTTTTGGTAGGTAAATGCGGAGTGAAATCTACTCTTTATTTTGTGGTAGGTGATGTTTGACTAAGTATTTTGTTATGAGTATAGGTATTTGTGATGCTGTCTGTAATCGTCAGGTAGTTGAACGTCACTTTAAAAATGATCGATCTTTCAAAAATAAGTTCCAGAAGAAGATGAAGCCTGGTAGTAAAATTGCGATACCGATTGCATAAAGGACGAGCAGTGCATAAAATGTTTCTGTCGTTGTAAAGCTTGTGAACACGGTCACTTCTGGGTAAATGATATATGGAAGATGGGCAACGCCGTAAGCATAGCTTGCAAATCCATATTGGGCGACGACAGAAAGAACTGCAATACGCGGCCAACCTAGTATTCCTTGCCTGTTGTTTGTCCACCAAAGTGATGAATAGCCAATGGTAAAAAAGATAATTGAGATTGTAAACCATAGAATTTGTTTCATTAAACCTTCCATAAGCCAATGTGTTTCCGGTTCCGTGACGACAAGTGCGATGATAGCGGTGACAAGCGTTGCAGGACCGAGTAAGATGGCATTTCTTCGATATAGCCGGTATGTATCTTTAGAGCCTTGTTCGCTAGCAAAGTCGGCGAGAAAGAGGGCTGATAAAAAGAGTTCGGACGTTAAACCGAAGAGCATGTACCAATATACGACCGGGCTTGATAATAGCTTTCCGTATAGTAACGTTTCTTTCCCGTTAGCAGTCGTAATGAAAGCTCCTTCTGTTACAGGGAGAACTGTAATTAAGAGAGCTGGAATTAATAGACCCGTAATGCCTGAAATTGTGCGCAGCATATGCTCGTACTTTGGTACCGAGTAAGCAAATACCATAAAGGTACTGCGGATGGCAACGAGAATGAGAATTAAGGTAACAGGAACAAACATTGCTGTTGCAAGTGTAAATGCAGCCTTTGGGAAGAATCCGAGAAACGCTACAACGACAAAGACTAGAAATGTATTCGTAACTTCCCATGTTGGAGACAAGTAGCGATTCGCTAGCTTTCCAGCAAGTGTTGGATGCTTTGCGTACACCATCCCCCAAAAGCCAGCTCCGAAATCGATCGAGCCTAAAATACTGTATACAAAAATGACGGCCCAGAGAATGATAATAGCAATACTTGCTTCATGCATGTGAATCCCCCCTGTTCGATTGTAAGTCGTTCTTTAGTGGATGGCGCTTAAAGAACGTTCGTAAGACAAAGACAGTTAATGTGCCGAGCGCGATGTAAAGGACGACAAAGACGATAAATAATGGTCCGACAAAATCAGCGCGCGTAGCAGCATCTGTCGTCCGCTGAAATCCATAAATTGTCCAAGGTTGACGGCCGCTACAGCTGAAAATCCAGCCAAATTCAATGCCAAGAAGCATAATTGGACCACACGCCGCAACGGCCCACAGCATCCATTTCGGCAATTGTCCTCCTTTTTTTCTGTAAATGAAGTACCAATATCCAAGGGCAATTGCAGCGACGGCAAATGTGAATGTAGCTGTTCCAACCATTAAATCAAAGAATAAATGGGTGTAGAAAGGCGGCCACGTTTCTTTTGGAAATTCATTTAATCCTTTTACAACTGTATTTGGAGACAGGCCAACTAACATGCTCAGTAAGTTTGGAAATTCAATAGCGTATTTTAATTTGTTTGTTTCTGGGTCAAGTACGCCGCCAATAGCTAGCGGTGCATGTGATTGTGTTTGATATAAAGCTTCTGCTGCTGCTAATTTTTCTGGCGAGTGCTCATGAAGGGCAATCGCAGATTCATGTCCAGAGAGCCACATGATTGCACCTGCAATAAACGTGACGATTAGACCTAAATATAGTCCTTTTTTATGATAGGTAATCTCCTGTGCGCTTTTGTTTCGTTTTAATAATTTAAAACCGGCAATCGAAGCAATGACAGCAGCTCCTGTTGCATAAGCTGTAATGACAACGTGAATGGAGCTTGTGACAAAGCTTGGATTGAAAAAGGCTTTCCAAGGGTCGACATTGTAGACCGAGCCGTCTGCAGCCATTGAAAACCCGGCTGGTGTATTCATCCACGTATTTGCTGATGTGATAAGCACAGCAGATGCAGTTGCACCAAACATCACAAAAAAGAGCGATATTAATCGCATGAATGGTGGCAATTTATCAGCAGCATACACGTAAATGGACATGAATAATGCTTCTAGGAAGAAGGCGAAAATTTCAATTTGAAACGGGACGGAAATGACTTGTCCAACAATCTTCGCAAAGCCAGGCCAAAGCAAGGAAATTTGGACGCCTACAATTGTTCCTGTTGGAATGGCAACACCGAGAAGAATTGCAAATGCTTTCGTCCATCTTTTGGCCATTACAGAATAATCGGGGTCCTTTTTCCAGTGATATAACACTTCGCTTATAAAAATCATTAAAGAAAGTCCAATTCCTAGCGTTGCAAAAATAATATGGAAGGCTAACGATGATCCAAAGAAAGCGCGCGATAGTGTAACAGTATCCATATGTCTACTCCTCATCTTTTTTTACCATTATTTTCTTACCTTTATGGAAAATTTATTCGAAAAAGTGACAAAAAATATATATGTACTTGAGGAGGGATTATGATATTATAATGTTGAAATCTTCGGAAAAAAATAAAAAGAAGAATTTGAATTTTATAATTGTGCTTTGGAGAAAAATGGTTTATAATGCTTTATGCAAACATAAGTTCTGTTTTGTTTTTATAGACTAGAGGGTAATGTTCACTGGATTTAGTCGTATTCATGAAACGGAGGGAAAAGTTTTCATGTATCCAGAGGTCATTAAAAAAATGGCATTTTCGAAAGAGCATAAAGATTTATTGTTAAAGCTATATAATAAAGAAATTACAAGGCGTGAATATGATCGTCTCGTACAAACATTATATCGGCCCGCAAAAGAAAGCGTGTAGTGAAAGAATCATTTCATTACTATAGCAATAAAGGAAAAGAGGTAACCTGCCAAAGGTTACCTCTCTTTTGTATGGTGATGGATACTTGTTGTTAATTGAAATAGTAAGCCCTTCTTGCTAGAAGCTTCATTTCATGATAGAGAAAGTGAATTTAGTATAGAGAATTTTTGTTTATATGCTCGTCATATGAGAATTACCCTAGACATATATATAGGTTAGCTTAACCTTATGGGTAGCTGTAAAGAGCTGATGAGAAAGGGAGGGATCATATGAACATTTTGCTTTGCTGCGCTGCAGGGATGTCTACGAGTTTACTTGTTACAAAGATGGAGACAGCAGCAGAGGCGCAAGGGATAGAAGCAAGAATTTGGGCCGTATCCGGGGCGGAAGTGCGCAATCATATCGATGAAGCGGATGTGTTATTACTCGGCCCGCAAGTACGTTATCTATTACCGAAAATGCAGGAGCTTTGTAAAGAAAAAGGAATACCTGTTAATATCATTCAATCAGTGCACTACGGACTTTGTAATGGGGAAGCGGTGTTACAAGCAGCATTGTCAATGAAGGCATAAGGGGAGTGGAGAGGATGACGGGATTTTTAGAAAGATACGTTATGCCTGCAGCAGGAAGAATTGCTGAGCAGCGTCACTTACAAGCTGTTCGAGACGGAATTATTTTAACGATGCCTTTCTTAATTATCGGATCATTTTTCTTAATCATTAGTGCGTTGCCGATACCTGGGTATAATGAGTTTATGGCCAATTTATTTGGAGATGGTTGGCAGAAAACATTAGGGTATCCGGTAAGTGCTACGTTTAATATTATGTCTTTAATAGCCTCTTTTGGAATCGCTTACAGATTGGCGGAACAATATAAAGTAGATGCATTAGCGTCAGGGGCATTGTCGCTTGTGTCTTTTTTAGTAGCAACGCCATTTCAAGTTACTCATGTTGTAGAAACGACGAAGGAAAGTATTTTAGTAGAAGGGGTAATTCCAGCTGCACTTACAGGCAGCCAAGGTTTATTTGTGGCGATGATATTAGCACTTATATCTACAGAAATATACCGCGTTATTATACAGAGAAATATTGTGATTAAAATGCCTGAAACGGTACCACCAGCCGTGTCGCGTTCGTTTGTTGCACTCATTCCTGGTTTTGTCGTGATTACTTTCGTATGGATTATACGGTTAATTCTAGAACGTACTTCATTTGTGAGCGTTCATAATATTGTGGGACAATTGTTACAAGCGCCGCTTAGTGCACTTGGTGCTAGCTTATTTGGAGCTGTAGTTGCGATTATTCTTATTCAAGTATTGTGGGCGTGCGGGATTCACGGAGCAGCAATTGTTGGCGGAGTGATGGGACCAATTTGGCTCTCATTAATGGATCAAAACCGCGTCGCCTTTCAAGCTGGGCAGGGTGTGCCAAATACAATTACACAGCAATTCTTTGATTTATGGATTTATATGGGCGGTTCTGGGGCAACGCTCGCACTTGTTGTGGCGATGTTACTATTTGCACGAAGTCAGCAATTAAAAAGTTTAGGCCGACTATCTATTGGACCAGGTATTTTTAATATTAATGAGATGGTGACATTTGGAATGCCAATTGTGTTAAATCCCCTTCTTCTCATTCCATTTATTCTTGTTCCTCTTGTCCTAACAATTGTGACATACTTTGCGATGGAGTGGGGGGTTGTTGCACGGCCAAGCGGCGCAGCTGTACCGTGGACAACACCGATTCTGTTTAGCGGCTATTTAGCGACAGGAGGTAAGGTTTCAGGTGTTGTAATGCAGCTAGTAAACTTCTTCCTAGCTTTTTTTATCTATTTCCCATTCTTAAAAATGTGGGATAAGCAAAAGCTGGCAGAAGAAAGGGGGGAGCAATAGAGGGAAATGGATACGCTCGAGACAACGGCTTTTCATTTAATTTTACATGGAGGAAATGCGAGAAGCTCGGCGATGGAGGCAATTCAATTTGCGAAACAAGGAAAACTTTCCGAAGCGGACGGAAAATTGCAAGAGGCAGACAGCGAGTTAAAGGAAGCCCATCGCTTACAGACAGCGCTGATTCAACAAGAGGCCGGCGGCGAACGGGTCGAACTTACGTTACTGTTCGTTCACGCGCAGGATCACCTTATGAATGCTATAACAATGAAGGAATTAGCGAGTGAGTTTGTTGATTTATATAGGAAGATGTTAGATGGAAAATAGGCCTTGCGGATGCAAGGTCTTTTTCATGCACCGAAAACGACAAGTAAAACAAATAACGGAACCGCTTATGTACATATCTATTTATTTTTTCCACATTTATGTAAAAATAAAGTTGTAAGGGGGGGCTGAAATGAAGATTCATATTGATTTAGACCCAGCACATGAAGAACTAGAAATCGTGATAAGGACGAAAGAAATGACTGAAGATGTTCAGCACATTTTGAAAATATTAGAAGGGGGGACGATCAAGCAAATTGTTGGGATAGCAGATCAGCAGTTTTATTTACTAGAGTTTAAAGAAATATATTGGTTCTATTCGGAAGGCAGAAAGGTATTTGCCCAAACGACAAAAGGAAACCTTGAAGTAAAACACCGCTTGTATGAATTAGAGACCTCTCTGCAGCACGAAGGATTTGTGAGGTTCTCCAAATCAACAATTGCAAATATAAAGCATGTGAAAAGTTTTGAAATGTCGTTTAGTGGCAGCATGTGTGCCCATTTTTCAAACGGGATGAAAGAGTACGTTTCGCGAAAATATGTGCCGCTTATTAAAGAAGTTTTGAATATAGGAGGTTAGTAAGATGATGGATAGAATAGGTGCAAAGTTGGCAGCTGGTATGGGGATGGCGATGTTTTATAGCTTACTATTTTTAGGCATCGGTTATGCAAATGGGATGGAGACAATCGAGACAAGGACATTGTTAATTCAGCTTGTTGTCGCAAATATCATTGGGATCATTTTCTCCGTTGCTTCTTTTGTTTTTGAGAGGGAAGAGTGGAGCCTGTTAAAGCAAACAATGATTCATTTCATTATATTACTAGGAACATTTCTCCCAGTAGCAGTATGGATGGGATGGGTTCCTAGTCATGCAAGTGCCATTTTCATTTGTGTAGGAAGCTTTATTATTATTTACCTCGTGATATGGTTTGCAATGACAATGTATTGGAAGAAAAAGATTGAGGGTTTAAATAACCAAATTAAATAAGAAGGAGAATACAAAACACGCCGGGTATGGAAAGTACTTGGCGTGTTTTGTATGAATGTGATCGTTTAGTTAATAACTGTGATTTCGCCTAAGCCACGAATCAACCGTTTTATATACCATTGTTTCGGCTTGAATATAGGTAATATATAATCGATGGCTTGTTGCGGATCTACCTTTTTTCCGCACGTATAGCAGTCAATGGCTGCGAACTTTTTTTCTGGATACGTATGAATAGAGATGTGACTTTCCGATAGTAAAACTAATATTGTAACTCCAGATGGTTCGAATGTTATGGAGTCTACTGATAATATAGTTGCACCGCACACATTGGCTGCCGTGACTAAATGTTGTTGTAAGAATTCACAATCATTTAATAAGGCAGTGTCTATCCCCCACATATCTACTATTATATGTCTTCCAAATGTTGAATACTCCATGATACCTCCTGTTTTATATAAGACTAATATTCCATATCTTCTTGATAGCAACGGTGTAGTGTAAGTTTGTTCTCTGTGTTGATTACTGCATTTTTCTGTTCCTCTAAGAGGTCTTCTCTAAAGCGAAATAATAAAGCGAGGTTGTTTGGAAGTGTTCGATGAGGAACGGTTACGGGTAGTGGGTTTCTATTGCGCATAATAGAAGAAGAATTGGTCGCGATATGAAAGCCCCAATCGTTTCCGAAAGAAGGAACGATGGTATGATAACTTGCAACTGTTAATCCAGTACTGCGAATTGTTTGGCCTATGCTCCAATAGGTAAGCGGTGCATCTTCTGGTGAGTTAGATTGACAGACGAACGCGCCACCTTTCGTAAGGAAGCTAGATACAACAGAAAATAATTCTTTCGTATATAGCTGACTTAATGTCTCGGTTGCGGGGTCTGGGAAGTCGATAATAATCACGTCATATTTACGAGATTTTGTACGTAAAAATTTTCGAGCATCGTATGCATGGATTTTTACACGCTTATCGAAAAAAGCACCTTCATTTAATGCGACAATTTCAGGCACATTGGTTGCAATTTTGATAACTTCTTCATCCAAATCGACAAGATCGACGCGGCGAACCGTTTGATATTTTAAAACTTCTCTTAATGCAAGGCCATCACCGCCCCCTAAAATGAGAACAGATTTTGGAGAATCTACTAGCGCCATTGCAGGATGAACAAGTGCTTCATGATACAGCCGCTCGTCTACAGAGCTAAATTGTAATTGTTCATCAAGATACATTCTGACATCATTTACTTTTAGCACATCAACCTTCTGGTATTGACTCTTTCCTTGAAATAGAGCGGTATGTTTGTCTGCTAATATTTCTCCTAAACTTAGTTTGTCCCATATATCACCGTGGCTGTAACTTTGAGATGATGTTGAGTTTGATGTATTGCTGTTATATTTTTTACAACCTGAAGTAGATTCTTTCTTTTGATCTTGCTTCCGACAGTTTCTTGACATATTGAGCCCCTTTCTTTTATGTGAAATATATTTTGTATGTTCATGTTAGTATATGTAAATTACCAGGGGAGAATTGGGTTATTTTCAATTTTGGGAGAATTTTTTTATAGAATAGATTCATAGAGAATTTTGTTCGGAAAAACTTTTTTTCTAAACGTATACAACTAGAGAACTAATCGCTGTATAAATTTCATGTAAATGTGTGTCAATAATGCGTTCTTTTTGTAACACATAGTCTTATTTCTAGTAATACAAAAGAAAAACGTGCAAAAAACATTGATAGAAGTTTTACTTTGTTACATTTGATTCTTTAATCATTATTACTCCGACAACGCCAGAAGAAGCAATTCAAGAAGCGCATCATTTTCAAACCAGGCTCATACAATCAGAAACAAGAGGAGAAAAAATAGAGATTACATTACTACACTGAATAAACTTTCAATTTATAAAAAATCGATTCGAAAGGAGAACGTGTAGCATGCGTGGAATAAAAATTACAACAATTGGCGGTGGCTCTAGTTATACACCAGAATTAATTGAAGGTTTTATTAAGCGCTATCATGAACTTCCTGTTCGTGAAATTTGGTTAGTTGATGTGGAAGAAGGAAAGGAAAAGTTAGAGATTGTTGGGAACTTAGCGAAGCGTATGGTGAAAAAGGCAGGAGTACCAATTGATATTCATCTGACATTAGATCGCCGCGAAGCGTTAAAAGATGCTGACTTTGTGACAACGCAGTTTCGCGTTGGATTATTAGAAGCACGCGGTAAAGATGAAGTCATTCCGCTAAAGTATGATGTAATCGGTCAGGAGACAAATGGTCCCGGCGGGTTATTTAAAGCTTTACGAACGATTCCTGTTATTTTGGCTATTTGTAAAGACATAGAAGAACTCTGCCCGAATGCATGGTTAATTAATTTTACAAATCCAGCGGGTATGGTAACAGAAGCTATTCTTCGCTACACGAACATTCAAAAGGTTGTTGGGTTATGCAACGTTCCGATTGGGATTCGTATGGAATTAGCGAAGATTCTCGATGTTGATTCAAGCCGTGTACATGTTGATTTTGCAGGATTAAATCATATGGTGTACGGATTAGATGTGTATGTAGATGGTGTAAGCGTCATGGACCGTGTGCTGGAACTCGTGACCGACCCAGAGAAACAAATGACGATGAAAAATATTGCAGCGCTTGATTGGGAACCGGATTTCATTCGCGCGCTTCGGGCAATTCCATGCCCATACCACCGTTATTACTACAAAACACGCGAAATGTTAGAAGAAGAAAAGCAAGCATCAATGGAAAATGGTACACGTGCAGAAGTGGTGAAAAAGCTAGAGAATGATCTGTTTGAACTATATAAAGATCCAAACTTAGACATTAAACCACCACAACTAGAAAAACGAGGCGGAGCATATTATAGCGATGCTGCCTGTAGTTTAATTACGTCTATTTATAACAATAAAGGTGACATTCAGCCTGTAAATACAAGAAATAACGGTGCAATCGCAAGTTTGCCAGCTGACTCCGCTGTTGAAGTAAACTGTGTGATTACAAAAAATGGCCCAAAACCGCTTGCGGTTGGGGACTTGCCAGTACCAGTTCGCGGGCTAGTACAACAAATTAAATCGTTTGAACGTGTAACAATTGAAGCTGCAGTAACAGGTGATTATCATAAGGCGCTGCTTGCGATGACGATTAATCCACTTGTTCCATCCGATAAAGTAGCAAAACAAATTTTAGATGAAATGCTAGACGCTCATAGAACATATCTTCCGCAATTTTTTAAAAAAGCGGAGAACTAAAAGCGGCGCTATGGAGCCCGCTTTTTCAGTTTGAATTATCTCTCTTTTTTTAGGTGAGCGAGCGTGATTTTTTGTTGGAAGTATCTGTTGAAGAATCATATAGGAGGGGATGTAATGATTCAATTAATTGTAAATGCAGATGACTTCGGTTTAACGCGAGGTGTAAATTACGGCATTGTTGACGCGCATGTGAATGGGCTTGTGAATTCTGCAACGATGATGATGAATATGCCAGGGGTAGAGCATGCCGTACAATTAGCGAAGGAATATAAGACGCTCGGGGTTGGTGTACATCTTGTCTTAACCGCGGGAAAACCGCTTCTTTCTGATGTACCTTCTCTTGTGAAAGAAGATGGTTCGTTTCATTCACAAAGTACGGTGTGGGGAGGAAATATAGATTCATATGATGTTGAGAAGGAATGGACTGCACAAATTGAAAAGTTTCTATCATATGGTTTAACACCGACGCACCTTGATAGCCATCATCATGTACATGCACTGCCAATTTTGCATGATGTCTTAGAGCGATTGGCAGCGAAATATCATCTTCCAGTGCGCCGCTGTGAACAAGAACGTGCGATATGTCCATTTTCTGATGTGTTTTTGCACGATTTTTACGGAGATGGTGTAACGGACGACTACTTTATGACTTTGCAAGAGCGTGTAGCGGACGGAGCGACAGTTGAAATCATGGTACATCCAGCTTATGTAGATGCAGAGTTGATGAAATGTTCGTCTTATGTGATGAAGCGTGTTGAAGAGTTGCGTATTTTAACAGAGAGCAAGCTTCCGAGCGGGGTGGAGCTTGTGAAGTTTTAGAAATAGAGCTGACCAAAAAGTCTACTTTTGATTCAGCTCCAGCGAATGGACGATTCGTGTGTCGAACGTCGTCGAAGGGTCTTTAAATCGTGTCGAAGCGCCGATATATTTGAAAAAGCGCTGATAAATGTATCATTTGCGCCGATATATTGCGAAAAGCGCTGATATATTTGGTGGACATGTGAAAGGAGCGCATTCAAAAGGTACTTATGTGCCCGTTGAGTGCGCTCCTATTATTATTTCGTCCAAAGTTTGACCAGTTCTAAGTCGCTAGCTGAATATTCCCTTTCTCCATAACGAACTTTTTCATAGATCGGTATAATATTTGCTGGTTTATTCAGCCTTGATAGCCACTGCTGCACGGTCTCATATGGTTTTCTTCTATTATGTTTAGGTAGGGTTTTTTCCCATTTTATAAGTGCTTGTCGGATTTCATTGTGAATCGAATGGATGTCATTGCTATGTTCATCTGCTATCGGAGTAGTTTCTGTGTTGACTTGTTGTTTAGGACGTAAGGTAGGGTAGGATTCGGTTGGTTTTTTCTTTTTGAAATATAGGAAAGCAAGAATGATAGTTGCGGTGATAATTAAGGTAGTTAGCCATGATTTTTTGTTATTTTTAATGCTTTCATTGATGGTACCTAAAATCTTAACTTTCCATGACATTTGAATCGGTTGACCTTCTAGTTTCTCATTGTCGTCTTTAATTTCATATGCTTCATCACTTGGAATACCTGGTGGCTTCCCATTCCAATCCGCTTCATAGTTATAGTAATGCCCCCAACCTATAAATTTTCTAAATTCCTGTTGTGTAAACAAAGAAAATGTAGATAGTCCGGATGAAATGATTACAAACATCACAACAATTATCGTGCGAGAGAACCAGAGCCGATTTTTAGGCATGCGCAATGCAACTCCTGTTTCTAAATTTGTTTGTTCTATAAATCGTAACATAATTTGCAGGAATAATAAATTGAATATTTAAAAAATAATAGTGAAATCCTCCAAAGTGTGAGGAGGATGTAAGGTTAGCTTTTATAGTACCGACAAAATCATCCCGCTGATTGCACCAATTATCACAATGATCCACGGCGGCATTTTCCAAAAGGAAAGCATCGTAAATAAGAGTAATGCGACAACGAAATCAGCTGGCTGCATAACCGTGCTTGTCCAAATGGGATGATAGAAAGCGGCGAGTAAAATGCCGACAACCGCTGCATTTATTCCAAACATAGCTCCTTGTATGTACGGTTTGCGGCGCAGCGCATCCCAAAATGGCAATACGCCGACAACAAGTAAGAAGGCAGGAAGGAAAATGGCGATTGTCGCAATCGTTGCCCCGGCGGCGCCGTTCATAATAGCCCCGATATAAGCGGCAAATGTAAATAATGGTCCGGGCACAGCTTGCGTCATTCCATAGCCAGCGAGAAATTGTTCTTTCGTTATATAGCCGTTTGACACAAATTCATTTTCTAAGAGCGGAAGAACGACATGACCACCGCCAAAGACGAGAGAACCAGAGCGATAGAAACTATCAAACATAGCAATCCAGTGCGAGAAAGGGCGTAATATCGGTAATAGTATGAATAAGAGAAAAAATAAAGATAGGCATAGCGCTGCGACTTTACGAGAGATAGAAATCGATATTTCTGTTTTAGCTGTGATTGTGTGCTCTCTGTATAAGAGCCAGCCAACGATGCCTGCACATAGAATCACAATGATTTGTATCCAAGCTGTTTGGAATAATAGAACGGTAGCCGCGGCGATGACTGCAATCGTTACGCGGTTCCGGTCTGGGGTTAGCTTTTGTGCCATTCCCCATAATGCATGAGCGACAATCGCTACGGCTACTAGCTTTAGGCCGTGAATCCATCCTGCGTGTGCAATATCGATCTGCTGTAGTAATGAAGCAAACAGGACGAGCGCAAGAACAGAAGGGAGCGTAAATCCAAGCCAAGAAACAATCGCTCCAAGTATACCGCCTCGTGATAACCCAATTCCGATTCCAACTTGACTGCTAGCAGGACCAGGAAGAAATTGGCAAAGAACTACCAAATCAGCGTAGCTTCTTTCATCTATCCATTTTCGCTTTTGGACGTATTCGTTATGAAAATAGCCAAGATGTGCAACAGGTCCTCCAAAGGAAGTAAGCCCAAGTTTCGTGGAGACGAGAAAGATTTCTGCTAATATTTGCAAATGCTTTGTAATACTTTGTTTAGAGTTCATCATATTTCGGCGAGGAGACCCCGACTTCTAAGCGAAAGCGTAAGTCGGGGACGAATCGCTTTCTCTCCTTTCGATGAGTAAAGTATCGGTATATTCGACTCGTTTCAATTTTTTTACACTTGCGGACGCATGAATTTTGCTTCCGTCTAACAGTCTTAAGTCAAAATACCCTGTTTTTCGTCTTCCGAAAATAAAGCACTCTTGCCCTTCGTAGACCACTTTGTCAAATAGCTGAAACCCTTTTACGTATCGTTCTGCCTTATTCGATTTGCGCTTCCCGCCTTTCCCAATCGTTGCTTTATACAACTGACGGTTGTTCTTGCGAACGAATTTCATGAGATACACTGCATCAATAGGTTTCGCTACTGGATAACCACTCACGCATCGCGCATCGACGATGTGTGATGCGTGTATGCTTCGTGAGATATCCGTATGTCAACTGGGCATGGGGATAGATTTCTTTGATTCCGTTATAGATAAACCATCGCATCACGGTCATCTGAGAGGCATCTCGCAATGATTTGCTTTTCCGCTTAATGGTATGTTCTAATCCTTTTCGATGAATTTCATTATGACACGTTTCGCACAGTGTAATCAAATTATCAGGACGATCTCCGCCTGTTTTCCGACTTTCAATGTGATGCACATTAAGGATTTTGTCTTTCTTCTTTCCTTTACAGCGCTGACACGTGTGACGATCGCGAAACAAGACATATTCTCTAGTATTCTCTAGTGTTCCAAAACCCCATTTGTTCGCCTTGTTGATATTGCTCTCCTTGAATATCGGGGTTTTTCAGCAGTTGTGTGTCAAATTGAGCAACTTCCACTGTTAGTTTGGTAACAGGAAGGATGTCATGTACAAGGCTTACGATTTTGAGATGAGAATTGACTTTATGTTGTACCGAAGGGGCTAACCAACCTTTTGGTTTCTTACGGTTTAAAAACCTTGCCTTTCGGTAGCGTGTTGTACGGTTTCTTCTCGCTTTTCGAAACTGGGAACGAGTCGTCAGTAATTCTTGGATATCGGTACGAAGCTGTACATTTGCTTCGAATAGAACCTTTTGTTCTGTTGGCGCAGAAACACCAATGTGTTTTGTTCCTGCGTCAATTCCTAAGGAAACAGATTGTTTGTATCCACTGCTCCCATAGAGTAATTGAATGGTAAATGGTGTTCGTTTGATTACCTTTGCTTTTCGTTCCTGTAATAAGCGCCTTGCTTTTCTTGGCGAACATGGCATGACAGGTTCATCGTGTTTGTTTCTTACGTATACGAACAAAACGTATACCTCCTTTTTTGGAGTGTGTGCCTCATACCCAATGTTGGAAAGGCTTGTTAGGTCTACAGCACCGCTCCTACCCATCAGAGCTTTTAACCATAGACGACAGGGCTGCGGACTTGAGGAGTATCCACAGGTGTCATGACCAAACCAACGTAGTTCGCGAAAGACTGAGGGTAGTCAACAAAGGCCTTTGCAAGCCTCCACTTCAAACCGCATCAGCGGGTAAGTGGCGGGTTATTGGCAGTGATAGAAGTCACCTTTTTCTTGAATAAAGTTTTTTATAAATTTTATGTATGCCCAGACGCTTTCGCCCCTCCAAAAAGGGAATGTTGTTTTTATCATATCGAATCTATGTAAATAAGGAAATGGCGAGAATGTTATGAATATGTAAAATTGCATAATTGAGAAGTGGTTTTTTATGGTACAGTGAATTTGTAAGAAGATAGCCTCCTAACTATCTTTGATCTAACGGATAATAGCTCTACAAAATTACTTGTCATTGAGAAAGAACAAAAGAAATCTCTTCATTGAGGATTCCTTTGTTCTTTCTCTTTTTTCTTTGTTTTCACATGGCTCGGCCGTTCTTTGCAATATATCGGCGCTTCGACACAATATAAAGACCCTTCGGCAATATTCGACATATAAGTAGTCGATTCAAAGTGAAAGGAGCTAACTAAAAAGTGGACTTTTTAGTTAGCTCCTTATAATCTTGCGTCCTTCCAAAAATTCACTTCTAAATGAGAGGAAGGGTTGTAAGGGAGAAGTGTATATCCTTGTGAATGAAGATAGTCAATGATTTTTGGTAAGATTTGTACGGTAACGTTTGAATCATGCATTAAAATAACTTCGATTGAATTATCACTTTGATTCATTACTCGTTCCAATACGGCAAATGGATTATGTGCGCTTTTCCAATCGTATGTATCGATTGTCCAATCCCACATTTTATAGTGAGAGGCAACGAGAGCGTCGCGATAATTTTTCTTTAAATAGGGCATACTGCCATAAGGAACGCGAACAAGATGTGTGTCAATTCCAGTAATCATCCGAACAATTTTCCGGGCCTGTTCCATTTCAGAAACTAAAATAGAGGGATCACCATTATAAAGGGATTTTGCATTGTGAGACATACTATGTAATCCTAAATAATGACCTTCTTGAATGACTCGTTTTGTTGTTTGAGGATAACGAGAGACGCGTCCACCGATAACAAAGAAGGTTGCTTTTCCGTTTTTTTGCTTTAAAATGTTTAAAATTTGTGATGTGTATTTGTTTGGTCCATCATCGAATGTTAAATAAGCTACTTTTGTTTGCGAAGCAGCGGTATATTGATGGAGCGGTTGTGTTTCAGAATGAGAGATAGGGCGATTCTCATGTGAAGGTACAACGGCACCCTGCATAGGTGATAGAAAACAAAAGATGATAGTCGAAAACAAACAAAGAAGTAAAAATGTTCGCTTAATCATGATAATCACCCTAATTTGAAGATTGTACTGTTATCTTGCTCCAAGGTGGACCTTCTCAAACGAACTATATTTTGGAAAACAAAAAAACAGGAAATTTCTTTAAAGAAATTTTCCTGTTTGTATATTTTTACGTTGTATTGGTTATGCTATTTTTATTCTTCACGTCTTTTTACTTTTTTATAGATTGAAATAATTGGTTTATAGCGATCGTGTACAAGACCGATAATTTCTGCCACAATTTCAGTAATTAAAATAAGCAGGAATAGAAGAACAATTGAGAGCCATAATGTTGCTTTTGAGAAAATAATGGCATTTACACTAAAGAAAATACCAAATGCATAAATAATTAGCACCGTTGTTCGATGAGAGAACCCTATTGCCAGTAAGCGGTGATGCAAATGCGATTTATCTGGTGCTGAAATAGGTTTCTTATTTACAACACGGCGAATAATCGCAAATGTTGTATCAAAGATTGGTACCCCTAAAATAATGATTGGAACGATAAAGCTAAATAATGTTACGCTTTTGTATAGTCCGAGTAGTGACAGCACCGCAATGCAATATCCTAAAAACAGTGCCCCCGTATCTCCCATAAAGATTTTCGCTGGATGGAAGTTATAGAATAAAAATCCAATTGTACTTGCTAATACGATAAGTGCAAGCGGTAAAATAATTGCACTACCGGCACCAGTCACGCTAGTAGCAGCCATGTAAGCTAATGTTGCAAGAACAATGGAAGAAATGCCAGCTGATAATCCGTCAAGTCCGTCAATTAAATTAATAGCATTCGTAATACCGACAATCCAAAAGACTGTAATTGGATAAGATAGCCATCCAAGTTCAGTGTCTCCTAAGATTGGAATGTAAAGCACTGGTATTTGTAAGTTTTTCACGATTAACAAAGCGACTAAAAGTTGTCCACCGAATTTTACTTTTGCAGATAATTCATACATATCATCTAAAATTCCAATGATAATGATGATGACAGCACCTATACTAATCGATACGATACGCTGTTCATACAAGCCACTAACAAAGCACCCTATAGCAACTCCGATAAAGATTGCCAGTCCGCCAAGACGCGGCATAATGTTCTGGTGTACTTTACGAGCATTTGGCTTGTCTGTTGCCCCGATCTTAAAGGCTAACTTAATTACGAAAGGGGTAGCGATCAGTACGGTAATGAACGATGCCAGAACTGCATAAATAATTCGTGAGTCCATTAATACCCCACCTTTTATATTTTAACGTATTGAAATCTCTTTTTTACTTTAAAATTCAATATAAGTTTTTGGCTCATAACATATGGTATCACAAAAAGAATGGAATTCAATCTTTTTTTCGCATGACTTTAAATTGTAATATCTGAAATATATGACATTTTAAAAGCGAATTATAAGATGAAAATTAATCTTAATATGGATGTTTTACAGAAAAATATGTATGTTTCTTATGCGAGGATGATGTGGGGTGGTATATAATGGTTATGGTAGAACTGCGTTGTGTAAATATATACGTTGAGAGAATAGCGGAATACAGGTGAATGCTTTTTTCTTGTTATAAGCTATTAGGAGAAAGTTGATTTTGCAGCTAGGAATTGCTTTATAATAATTATGGAGCTATAGATAATATATTTTTTATAGGGGGAGAAACCATGATTTTAGTCGTTGGCGGAGCAGGGTATATTGGAAGTCATACAGTAAAACAATTGTTAGACCAAAAATTTGAAGTGGTCGTATTAGATAACTTATCAACTGGTCATCGTGAAAGTGTTGATGAGAGAGCGATCTTAGAAGTAGGAGATTTAAGTAACGCAGCAGATTTGGATCGTGTATTTGGTAACTACTCTATTGATGCTGTTATGCATTTTGCGGCAAATAGTCTTGTTGGTGAATCTGTTTCCAATCCGTTGAAATATTATAAAAACAACGTATCGGCAACGATGACGTTGCTAGAGAAAATGATGGAGCATGGCGTAACATCATTTATTTTCTCTTCAACAGCGGCAACGTACGGAATTCCAGAAACAGATATGATTACAGAAAAGACGGCAACAAATCCAATTAATACATACGGACGCACTAAATTAATGGTTGAGCATATTTTACAAGATTTTCATGCCGCTTATGGCCTGAAATATGTTGTACTTCGCTACTTTAATGCAGCGGGAGCCCATGTATCAGGAACAATTGGTGAAGATCATACGCCAGAGACACATTTAATTCCGCTTGTACTTCAGCATTTATTAGGAAAACGTGAATCGATTGCTGTTTTTGGTACAGATTATGATACACATGACGGTACTTGTATTCGCGATTATATTCATGTGACAGACTTAGCGGAGGCGCACATTTTAGCGCTGCAAAGTTTACAAAATGAGCAAAAATCAAATGAAGTATACAACTTAGGGAACGGAAAAGGATTTTCTGTTAAAGAAGTGATTGAGACGTGTGAACGTGTAACGGAGAAGAAAGCAAATGTGATTAGCGCGGAGCGCCGCGCTGGAGATCCTGCAAGGCTTATCGCTTCATCAGAAAAGATTTATAATGAATTAGGTTGGAAGGCAAAATATTCGCTTGAAGAAATGATTCAAACAGCTTGGGAATGGCATACATCCCATCCGGACGGATATAGTAAGTAAAAACAAGTCAGCTGCTTCCTTGTAGCTGACTTGTTTTTATATATCTTTTAGAAAATATTTCCTTTTGACATTATGGATTCTCATATATAATAACAAGTGTTGTCGTATATGACGAATCGAGAAACTGAAAGAAGAGAGGAATTGAATATGACAGAACGCATTAAAGTAATGACGATTTTTGGAACGCGTCCGGAAGCTATCAAAATGGCCCCTCTCGTGTTGGAATTGCAAAAACATTCACAGCAAATTGAGCCTATTGTGACTGTAACAGCACAACATCGTCAAATGCTGGATCAGGTGTTAGACATTTTTGGTATTAAGCCAAATTATGATTTAAATATTATGAAAGACCGTCAAACGTTAATTGATATTACAACTCGTGGTTTAGAAGGTTTAGATAAAATCATGAAAGAAGCGAAACCAGATATCGTTCTTGTACATGGTGATACAACGACGACATTTATTGCAAGTCTCGCTGCTTTTTATAATCAAATTCCAATTGGTCATGTGGAAGCTGGCCTTCGTACATGGGATAAATATTCTCCATATCCAGAAGAAATGAACCGTCAATTAACGGGTGTAATGGCAGATCTTCATTTTGCACCAACAGCGAAGTCTGCAACGAACTTACAACAGGAGAACAAAAAAGAGGTAAACATTTTCATTACAGGAAATACAGCAATTGATGCGTTAAAAACGACAGTGAAAGAATCGTATACGCATCCGGTGTTAGAGAAAGTTGGAGATAGCCGCCTCGTTCTCATGACAGCTCATCGCCGTGAAAATTTAGGTGAGCCGATGCGTAATATGTTCCGTGCTATTAAACGTCTTGTTGAAACTCATGAAGACGTGCAAGTAGTATATCCGGTACATATGAATCCTGTTGTTCGTGAAATTGCAGGAGAAATTTTAGGGGAGCATGATCGTATTCATTTAATTGAACCGCTTGATGTTATTGACTTCCATAACTTTGCAGCTCGCTCATACTTAATGTTAACGGATTCTGGCGGTGTGCAAGAAGAAGCGCCATCACTTGGTGTGCCGGTTCTTGTTCTGCGTGATACTACAGAGCGTCCAGAAGGTATTGAAGCTGGTACATTAAAGCTTGCTGGTACAGATGAAGAGACGATTTTCAACTTAGCAAATGAGTTATTATCAGATAAAGAAGCTCACAGTGCAATGGCAAAAGCATCGAATCCATACGGTGATGGTCAGGCGTCAGGTCGTATTGTGAAAGCGATTGTAGAATACTTTAATAAATAAGATGAAAAACAGCTGTCCCTAAAAAGGAGACAGCTGTTTTTTTAATGTCCAGACATTTGCCATTCTTCATCTGATTGCTGATTGGATGAAGGTGTCTTTTGTGTATTGGAATTATGATTCGGTTTAGCTGGTTCTTGTTTTTCTTGCTCTGTATTTTGGCCGTTCGTTGGTTTAGCCGGTTCTTTTGTTTCAGGTTGTTCTTGCGTACCTGACGAAGAATCTGGTATTTCTAAGTTTTGATTAAAGGTATGGCGAACTTCTTGAATGTTTATTTCGTTTGGAACGAAATAATAAATTCCATCGATTTTCTTATCTTCGCCTTCTAGTTTTAACGTTTGAATGCTAGATGCATCAAAACCAGAGAATTTTTTATAGAGTGCAAGGCCATCAGATACAGGTATGTCTGTTTTGATATATTTCCCGATTGCTTTTGCAAGATCGTTTATTTTAAATACGGTAGTAGGTGAGTTTAATTCATGTACGACCGCCGCAAGTACTTGACGTTGACGAGCTGCACGTCCAAAATCACCATTTGGATCTTGCTTTCTCATTCGAACATAAGCTAATGCTTCTTCTCCGTTTAAATGCTGTTGTCCTTTTTTAAACTCAATCTTTTTGTAATAGTTCACATCAGATCGTTCCCAAAAATCAAATGGAACATCAACTGTAACGCCGCCAACAGCATCGACGATACCTTTAAATCCTTTAAAGTCCAGTTTTATATAGTGATCCACAGGCACTTTTAGAAAGTTTTCGACTGTTTCTCTTGTCATTTTTTCTCCGCCATAGGCATGAGCTGCGTTTATCTTATCTTTTTTATCACGCCCTGCAATTGTCACACGTGAATCGCGCGGGATACTCATTAAAGATACTTTTTGTGAATTTGGATTAATTGTTGCAAACATTAAGGAATCAGTTCGTCCATTTTCGCCACCTGTTGCATAATCTTCAATTCCCATAATTAAAAGACTAAATGGTTTTTTCGTAATTTCTACATCTTCTGTACGGAGTTTCGATTTATCGTGCTGCATACCGCTATAAATTCCCATTAAAGAAGAATAGGAATTATAAGCATAAACTCCTCCACCTCCGATAAGGAGGGCGAAAATAAGGAATATGAAACCTTTACGTCTTCTTTTCTTTTTTGTTCTTCGATTTTGGAGATGATGATAACGATCTTCCATAAATAATCTCCTTTAAGTGTAAATTAGTGTTGTACTATATAAATCCAAATTGACTTTCCAACATACAAGTCACGGCCATGTTGGGCAAAAAGTACCCCGCTACTTTCTTTCTCTCTTTGTTTAAATATCGCATGTGGCAGAAAAAGGTTTTTAAGTCAGTTTTTCAACTTGGATTTATATCTTGTTCTAGATATAACATCTCATCTTCGTTAATTGTACATTTCCCATTTGTGATTTCAATCATCCATTCTGTGAATGATTGTTTTTGATCTTCCTCCACATATGTATCGCATATGACGTGATCTAAGTAGTGTATATCTTTAATAGCATATATAGAGTTGCGTAATTCATTTTCAACTTTTCCAAGCAATGTATAATCAATTTTTGTTTTCATGACGCGCATCAATTTTCGTTCAACGATGCCGATATGATTGAGCCCTTCACTTGTACATTTTCCGTATGCGCGAATTAAACCACCTGCTCCGAGTTTAATGCCGCCGAAATAACGTGTGACAACGACTACAGTATCTTTTAAGTGACGTTTCTTTAATACTTCTAGAATAGGTACACCAGCCGTGCCGCTCGGTTCTCCGTCGTCATTTGCTTTTTGTATTTGGTCGTGCTCACCAATTAAGTAGGCTGAGCAATTATGAGTTGCATTCCAATGTTGCTTTTTAATCTTTTGGATAAATTCTTGTGCTTCTGCTTCTGTTGTTGCGCGGTTTGCATAGCAAATAAAGCGAGATTTTTGAATAACGATTTCATGTTCGCCGTATCCTTTTAATGTAAAATATTGTAATAACAATAATATACGCTCCTATCTTAATAAATTGCAACTTTGACTCTATCTCAATCTTTTTTCGTCTCTCAGAAGGTGAAGGATTTACAAGATAAATAATCAATACTTTTTTATTCTAAAAGGGCTAGTTTGGAGTTTCAAATCTTTTTTGTATAAGTTTGACTCTTTCTATTATAATTTGAATTTTTTTGTTGTAAATTGGTGAGATAGTATTTATAATCTTTACCTTTCGTTTATTCGTCAATTAATGCACCTTTTTCCATTTTCATGTACAATAAATAATAAAACTGTTTATAAGGTAGGTACGAAAATGAAAATAGCTATTGTCACTGATAGTACGGCATATATACCAAAACATGTACGTGAAGAGTTACAAATACATATGATTCCTTTAAACGTTATTTTGGGAAATGAATCTTATCAAGAAGAAATGGAAATTACAGCGGAAGACTTTTATGAGAAAGTTAGGGAGCAAGGAGAACTGGCGAAGACGTCGCAACCAGCTATCGGGGAGTTTATTAAGTTGTTTGAAGAGCTAGGAAAAGAGTATGATGCGGTGATTAGTATACATCTTTCTAGCGGCATTAGTGGCACATACCAGACGGCAACGACAGCTGGTCAAATGGTAGAAGGAGTCGACGTATATACATACGACTCAGAAATTAGCTGTGAAGTACAAGGATTTTATGTACGTGAAGGCGCAAAAATGGCGAGTGAAGGGAAAAGCCCAGAAGAGATTCTTGCTCGTTTTGATGAAATGAAGAAAACAATGGATGCGTACTTCGTTGTTGACGATTTACATCATTTGCAGCGCGGCGGCCGTTTAAATAGTGCACAAGCATTTATTGGGAGTTTATTACAAGTAAAGCCGGTATTATATTTCCGTGATAAAATCATTATTCCATTTGAAAAAATTCGTACGCGTAAAAAAGCATTAAAACGTATTGTAGAAATCTTTGATGAACAAGCAAGTAAAGGAATCCCAATGGAAGCTGTTGTTGTCCATGCGAATCGAGAAGAAGAAGCAAAAGAATTGGAGCGGGAATTGAAAGAACTATACCCGCATGTTGAATTTCGAATCAGTTATTTTGGACCGGTAATTGGAACGCATTTAGGCGAAGGTTCGCTTGCATTAGGATGGTATACAAAATAATAAAAATGAGGCTCTCTTTTAAGTAGAGAGCTTTTTTGGTAAAAATATAAAAAATAAGTGATTCTACTTACTTTTTATAAGAAACTATTTTATAATAAAAAAGAGGTGAAACATATGGAACATAATCCGTGTTTATGTCCAAAGTTCGAATCTGCTTTTACACTTCTTAGTAAAAAGTGGACAGGTTTAATTATTAAATCATTATTAGAAGAACCGAAACGATTTCGGGAAATTGCTGATATTATTCCAAATATGAGCGACCGTATGTTATCAGAGCGTTTAAAGGAATTAGAGAGTGAAGGAATTGTTGTGCGTTCCGTTTATCCTGAAGTGCCAGTACGCATTGAGTATGGCTTAACAGATAAAGGGAAAGCGTTAGAGAGTGTTATGCAAGAAGTGCAAAAATGGGCGGAGAAATGGGTTCATTAATAAAGTGAATTTTGGTAGCTCAGGAAAAAGTGCAAGTGGAGATTCTTGCGCTTTTTTTATTTGCGTGTATAAGTTGGAAAACCCCCTTTCTTTTTAGGGTGAGCGAGAGGGACTGGCCGTGTATGGGAGCGGTCAGGGCTTATTTCTGCCACATGCGATATTTTAAACAAAAGGAGCAAGCGAGTAGCGTTTGTCTTGTTTTTTTGAAGCAGTGATTTGTATGTTGGGACGTTGAGCTGGGGAATGAATGAAAACCCTTTTCTTTTTAGAGGTGGTCGAGAGAATTTGGCCGTGCATGGGAGTGGTCAGGGCCTGTTTTTGTCACGTGCGAGTGGCGTTTGTATTGACTTTTTCGAAGCAGCGATTTATGTGTCGGGACGTTGAAATCAAGAATGAAATGAAAGCCCTTCCTTTTTAGGGTGAGTGAGAGTATTTGTTTGTGAATGGAAGTTAGTTGTATGTTAGAAAATCAATATAAAATTATATAAAAATAATAGAAAAGTAGTGGACTGGTAAATTATTCTATGTAATAATAAGGGAGTTTGAATGTGTTATATTTTTGTAAAAAAACTGAAATTGTACGACAAAGGGAAAAGGTTTATCGTTTTATTTCCTTATTTCTTTACAAGAAAATACAATATTAGAATGGAAATGCCAAAAAACTACAAGCATAATATTACATTTCTTTTACAAAAACGTAACATTATAAAAAAGCATTGGTAATTATGGTATAAATTTATTAGATAAATTCGGGAAACTAAAAAAAGAAAGCGGTGTAAAACAAAATGAAAAAATTAAAAATCGCATCTTGCGCATTAGCTGCAGGATTTATGATGTTTTCAGTAGTAACACCAAACGCATTTGCTGAAGATGTAAATACACAAATTCAACAACAAAAAGACACTTTACATAAACAACAACAAGAACGTGATGAAATCCAAAAACAAATGGATGAATTAAAGAAGACAATTCAAGGGTTAGATAAGTCTGTTCAAGAGAACGAAGCGAAACTTGCTGAAACGATCAAGCTAGTTGAAGATGCACAAAAAACAATTGAACAAAAAGATAAAGAAATTGCAGAGTTACAAACGAAAATTGCACAGCGTGAAGAACTGTTAAGAAAGCGCTTAGTTGCTCTTCAAGAGAAGCCAAACACGAACGTTGTAACAGAAGTAGTTGTAAACTCTAAAAGTATTGCGGATTTAGTTGATCGTTTAACTTCTGTTTCACAAATTCTTGATTCTGACCAAGATATTATGAAAACGCAACAAAGTGATCAAGCGAAAGTGAAAAAAGATGTAGAGCTTATTAAAGAAAAACAAAAAGAATTAAAAGATGCACAAGCGAAAATCGAAACTGCGAAAAAAGAACTTGATGTTGAAAAAGCGAAAAAGCAAACAGCAATCGATGAATTAAACGCAAAAATGCAAACGGTTGTAAACGGAATGCAAAGCACAGAGGGTCAATTAAAAGACCTAGAAAAGCAAGCTCTATATTTACAAAGCTTAGCTGAAAAAGCAGTACAACCAGCGCAACCAGCGCAACAACCAGCAAATAATGGTGGTGGACAAGAGAAACCTAAGCCAAAAGAAGTTAAGCCAAATCCTGGTCCTACTCCTCCTCCAGCTCCTGGTGTACTTGGAAAAGCACAACAATACCTTGGTATGCCATATGTTTGGGGTAGTGCAAGCCCATCTAACGGTGGATTTGACTGCAGTGGATTCATTTCTTACATTTACGGCGTAGGTCGTCAAGATGTAGCTGGATACTGGAATTCTACTCAGCACATTAGCGATCCACAACCTGGTGATTTAGTATTCTTCCAAGGTACGTATAAAGCAGGTCCATCTCATATCGGTATTTATGCTGGTAACGGACAAATGATTCACGCTGGTGATAAAGGGATTTCATACTCTGACTTGGGCAGTTCTTACAACCAAAAACATTTCTTAGGATACGGTAGATTCTAAGATTTCTAATGAAATAAATTACGTGTATAAGGTCGATAGCTTACTATTTTAAAAGTAGGTTATCGGCTTTTTTGCGTTTTTACAAACTCTTTCCAAGCTTTTATAGTAAAAGCAGAAAGGGGGGAATCTGGTTTAAAACTTATATCCCTTTGCGTATAGTTGACCCGGATAAATGATTATACGCAAAACAAGACCGTTCCTAACAAGAACCTGCCGTTATTCTTTCACAATAGGTGAATGAGAAGGTGATAACCTTGCGGACAGGAAAAGGGTGAGATTCCTTTTCGGAAGTTGGCTTTTGTCTTGGTCCGCCAACGTTTTGAGAGAATTTTATAAGTTTTTTAAACCAGGAGTGAGATGCTAGAAGGTCGTCAATTACTGTTAGAGGAAGTACCTGTATCGAAAGAAGAACTGCATCAATTAGAGCGAGAAGGCCATATTCGTTATGAGAAAGGCGTTGTAAAGAAAAACTCTCGTTATATATGTAAGCGCTGCGGAAATAAAGAGCAACGATTGTTTTTTTCGTTTCGATGCTATCGCTGCGGTGCGATGTGCATGTATTGCCGGAAGTGTATCATGATGGGAAGAGTGAGTGAATGTACAAAGCTCGTTCGCTGGACTGGTCCGATACAAAACGAAGTGATTGCGAATTGTTTGAGGTGGGATGGTCAGTTATCAGAAGGGCAGCGAAAGGCTGCAGATGGAATTGTTAGGGCGGTAGAGCGAAAAGAATCATTTTTCGTCTGGGCTGTATGCGGTGCGGGGAAAACCGAGATGTTATTTCATGGGATACAAGAAGCGCTGCATAGGGGAGAACGTATTTGTATCGCTACGCCGCGGACGGATGTTGTACTTGAACTTTATCCGCGTTTACAGGAAGTGTTCCCATCTGTTTCAATTTGCGCGTTATACGGGGGAAGTGACGACTTATCAAAAAATGCGCAGCTTGTTATTTCGACAACGCATCAACTTCTTCGTTATTACAGGGCGTTTGATGTAATGATTGTGGATGAAATTGATGCTTTCCCTTATTCAGTGGATGAAACGCTGCAATATGCAGTTCGCCTTGCTAGTAAAGAAAATGCTTCGTTTATTTATTTGACAGCGACGCCGTCTAAAGATTGGCAGAGAAAGCTTCGGAATGGAAAACAAACCGGTGTGATTATTCCGGCGCGCTACCACCGTTATCCCCTCCCTGTCCCTCTTTTTCGCTGGTGTGGTAATTGGCGAAAATCCATCGAAAAGAAAATGTTACCTTCTAATGTTTTGCGGTGGCTCCATATGTATTTAGAAAAACAATATCCTCTATTTCTATTTGTTCCTCATGTTTGTTATGTAGAAGAAATCGTTTCTATTTTAAAAGGTATCGATGATCGTATAGAGGGTGTGCATGCGGAAGAGGCAAACCGGAAAGAGAAAGTGGCTTCGTTTCGAAAAGGAGAGATTCCGTTATTAGTAACGACGACGATTTTAGAACGAGGCGTTACTGTTTCGAATTTACAAGTGGCAGTGTTAGGAGCAGAAGAGCATGTCTTTTCAGAAAGTGCACTCGTTCAAATTGCCGGGCGGGCAGGGCGCAGTCGTCACGCTCCTTCTGGAGATGTCATCTATTTTCACTACGGCAAGACAGAGGCGATGGTTGCGGCGAAAAAACAAATTCAAATGATGAATAAACGAGCGAAGCAAGAAGGGTTAATTGACTAATGAATTGTCTTCTGTGCGACGATGTTGTCTCTATTTTGCCGAGCTGGTTTTCCTTTTTTGTTGAACAAGATAAGCGGTATGTATGCACGCATTGTGAACAAAAATTTTCTTATATTATAGGAGATATTTGTGCGGATTGCGGCAGAATGTTTCAATCTTTAGCGGATGAGTATAGAGAAGGAGAATATTGTCAGGATTGTTTACGCTGGAGGAAAGATCCGCATTTTCGGCATGTATATGTCAAAAATCGCTCTGTCTATGTATATAATGATTGGATGAAAGAAGTGTTAGCTCGGTTTAAGTTTCGCGGTGATGCGGCTCTTGTGCAAATATTCTTTTCTGCTTTTGCGAATGCTTTTCGGCAACATTTTCCGCATTGTGATTGTATTGTTCCGATTCCGCTTAGCTTGCCGCGTCAATATGAACGAGGATTTAATCAAGCCGAATTATTAGCGGCATGTTTATCGGCCACGGTAATGAAGACATCTCTTGTGCGAAGCGGTGCAGAGAAGCAAAGTAAGAAAACGAGAGCGGAGCGATTGCAGCGTTCTCGGCCTTTTTATTTTGCGGCGGATGAGTCTTTTCGTGGGAAGGATATTGTCTTAATTGATGATGTGTATACAACCGGTATTACGGTGCGGCAGGCGGCGGAATGTTTCTATGAAAAAGGAGCGAAGAACGTGTCGTCTTTGACGTTATGCCGCTGATTTTTCATTTGCGGTCTTTTTTACTACTGTAGTTTGATGTAAGCGCGCTTTCTACTTGAAAAGCAAAAAGAACTTGTAGCAATCACTACAAGTTCTTTTTGAGATAATAATAAGGGTAATACAAACTATCTTAACAAGTAAAACAGGGGAACTTACCTAGGTGATTATTTGACAAGTTTATTGTATAACAAATATTAACATTTGGATCACTTAATTTTGAAAACTTTGTGAATTAGGAAAATTAAACAATTTATTCATTCAACAAACTTTTTTATCAAATATAAAAACTCTATGAAAAACTGACAGAAAAGCAATTTTTTTAATGGGCGAGAGGGACTGACTATGTATAGAGTTGGTCAAGACCTTTTCCTACCACGCGCAAAGTTTTAATACAAAGAAAGACAGCGAGGTGTAGTTCCATTTTTCGATATGTATACTAGAATACTTTTTGTTATATGTAAGCTCACACAAATAATCTGCACATCAATTTAATTTTGATAGACAGATTATTTGTACGATAATTTATTATAAGTGCGAGAAGATTACATGAATGCTTTTAAAAGAGTTGTGATTAACGGAATTAATCCACCTAAAAATGATAAAACTGCAATTGCGATTGCCATAATAATTCCTCCTTTTATATTTTTTGAAAATTAAGAATTTTGTAAGTTTAGTATATTATAGATTCAAGAATATGGCAATATGTTTTTTTGAAATTGTATATCATCATAGTTTTTATCTCTATATATCCATTTTAATTTTCCGGCATATAAGTTTCTGTTATGCGAAATACAACATGACCGCTACTTGTTTTCTCCTTTTGTTTTAAATTTAGCATGTGGCAGAAAAGGGCCCTGACCGCTCCATGCATGGTCAGACCCTCTCGCCCACCTAAAAAAGTGGTTTTTGTATTGGTTTTTCAAGTTGTATTTATATACTCGCATTATGCAGTGACACTATTAAATCTTTGTAAGGAGAAATCTGTGTCTATTATTCAATTTAATACAAATGATTGGATAAACCTCTGCATAACATAATTGTGTGGGACAATTTTAAATTCGATGAGGGGGTCTGTTATGTTTCATAAGTTCAAACGGTTCTTTGCATTGGTAACGGCTTTTATTTTGATTTCTTGCTCTTTTTCTATTTCATCTGCTTTTGCTAGTTCTGTACAAATATCTGGGGGGATTTTTCCACCGTCAGAATCGTTTACTCCTGGGAGTTGGTTTTTAGGGGCAACTCCTGAGAATAGTTCGGATAAACCACCTATCGTATTCGTTCAAGGTAAGAATGGAAATGCTAAGAACTGGTATGGTGAAACTGTTTATCACGGTATGAATGATATGTATAGCTACGCTTACAATGCAGGGTATCAAACGGTTTTTGTTCAGCTGTATGATGCGGCTGGAAAAGGTTCGGCAAGTGAGTGGGACAATGGACGTTTGCTCGCGTCTATGCTGGAGGAAATTTATAATCGCTTTGGGAAGAAAGTGAATATTGTCGCGCACAGTAAAGGTGGGCCAGACACGCAAGCAGCGCTTATTCATTACGGTGCCAGCCGTTATGTTGGAAATGTAGTGACGCTTGCTTCTCCGCATTATGGATCTAATTTAGCGGACTTAGCGTATAGCTGGTGGGCAGGCTGGCTTGCTTCTTTACTGGGGCAACAAGATGCGGGCACGTATTCTTTACAGACGGGGGAAATGGCGCAGTTTCGTAATGTAACGGATAGTAATCCGAACGCAAAGTTAAACCGGTATTATACAGTAGCGGGAACAAGTTGGGGACCGGCCTTCTCCGCATTGTCCGTAGGTGGGTTTTACCTCTCTTGGTATGGTGCGAATGATGGGTTAGTTAACGAATGGAGTACGAAGCTGCCTTATGGAAAACATCTATTTACAGACTCTAGTCTTGATCATGATAGCATTCGAATGGGATCAGCTGTATTTTCACGGATTGAGCCTTATTTGCGTAGTGCTGCACCATCTCCTTCTATGGTAAGCGAAAGTATGCTTGGAGAATCACAAAAAAGCTTGGCTAGTAATGCGAATCAAACAGTGCTTGGAGGAACTCTCCCAGCAAATAGCTGGGCGGAACAAACCTTTGCGGTGGACACTGTAACAGATGGAAGTATTTCTGTATTGACTGCAAACGAAAATGTACAAGTGCAACTTATCGCTCCATCTGGTAAGGTGTACACAAATCAAAATAGTAAAGCGACAATTGGAGAAGAGTATGCTTATTTTAACGGAGCGACTATTCGAACATTCCAAGTAGATCAAATGGAAGAAGGCGAGTGGCGTTTGAAAATGCTGTCACAGAAAAAGGACGATGCGTATTTGATGATTGCGAATTATAAACAAGCTGCACCGTTTACATTAGAAATGCCAGGTAAAGTGAAACAAAACAAAGCGGAGTTTAAGGTAACGAAATCTCAAAAGCGCTCCGTGCAGCAAGAAAACGTATCTTTTGATGTACACGTTGTAGATCGAGATGGAAAGCTAGTTTCGCAATCTAATAAACTGCAAAAAGAAGATGCAGCCACATTCACTGGGAAGTTACCAAATGTCGAAAAATCAGGTGTGTATAATGTAACGATCGATATTAAAGGGAAGAATAAAGAAGGAAAAGCATATACACGTACCATTGTACGTTCGGTGTATATTGAGAAATAGAGTGAAACTTGCATCCCCTACTTATCTTCTTTGATTCTTTGTCAATCTTAAATCTGCCCGCGAATAGCGGGAAAAAGTATGTCGAAAGGTACAATAAAAAGACGACAACTCTTCTTTGACTTTCTGTTTTCTAATTCGTTATAGTCAAAGTATGGGGCATATGCCTTTATTTTAAGATTGAAGGGAATGGAACGAGTATGCAAGGAAAAGTAAAATGGTTTAATTCAGAAAAAGGTTTTGGGTTTATCGAGCGCGATGGTGGAGATGATGTTTTCGTTCATTTTTCTGCGATTCAGCACGATGGATACAAATCGTTAGAAGAAGGAGAAAAAGTAGAATTTGAGATTGTAGACGGCGCGCGTGGTCCGCAAGCGGCAAACGTTGTAAAGTTATAATCATTTTATTTGAGAAACATGGTGTGCTTTAAGGACCAGCGTTTCACATAAGAGAACCTCCGTTGCATAGCTAACGGAGGTTTTATCATAAAGTGAAACTTTAATCAGTGGGGGTTCTTCATCCCCACTGATTATTAGTTGAACCAATCGGGCTTTTACGGGCAGTTTATCTCCCACCTAACTTCTTAAGAAAAGCGGAAGCAGCTCGCTCAGAATCGCAGGGCGAAACGACCGGAGATTCTAGCCGCTGGAGCTGGACAATGTTTTCGCCGAATTTTGAGGTGGAAGTATTTACTGCCCGCGAATAGCGGGAGAAGTTGTCAAAAAGTTGTTGCAATTTTGTAACGGATTCTTCACACGTACATACAGTAAACAAGATGTGAATAGGATAAAATAAAAGTAGGAAAGATAATACATTTTCTTTTCTACAAAAATCGATAAAAAATATCGAATTTTATCAAAAATTTTTAAAATGTAGGAAGGGTTTTTGATTCCTTTGTCGAAAACCTTATACATAGGCTTGAAAGGAGGAGTTCATCTATGAAATTCAACATTCGCGGTGAAAATATTGAAGTAACTCCAGCATTAAAGGAATATGTAGAGAAAAAGTTAAGTAAATTAGAACGCTATTTCGATACTTTTCCAGAAATTAAGGTAAACTTAAAAGTATACTCTGACAAGCAAAGGGTGGAAGTAACAATCCCGTTTCCAGATTTATTACTTCGTGCTGAAGAAACAAATAGCGATATGTACGCTGCTATTGATTTAGTAGTAGATAAACTGGAAAGACAAATTCGTAAACATAAAACAAAAGTAAATCGTAAGTTACGTGAGAAAGGCTCTGTAAAAGCAATGTTGATTCTTCCAGATCAACCAACTGCGCAAGAAGAGGTTGCTGAAGATGAATTAGAGCTTGTTCGTACAAAACGATTTGACTTAAAACCAATGGATGTAGAAGAAGCGATTTTACAAATGGATATGTTAGGTCATAATTTCTTCGTCTTTACAAATTCAGAAACAAATGAAACAAATGTTGTGTATGGTCGTAAAGATGGAAAATATGGTTTAATCGAAACTAAATAATATAATGGAAAACGCAGCTGTCATGGCTGCGTTTTTTTAGATTCTATATACATATGAACAGACCTCTTCCTTACTTTCCTGCAGCCGTGTTTGGCAGATTGTTGTCATACATATAAAACAAGTGTTACAATTGTTAGTATGTTTATACTTTTTTAGTAGGCGAAAGAATTCGATGTTTATACAAAATGAAATTGAGTGTTATAACGACCAACCAGTGAAAAGAATCACGACACTGATGGAAGTTTTATTTTAATAAAAGAGGAGCGTATTCTCATGATCGGTATTTTAAAAAAGGTGTTTGATACAAATGAACGTCAAGTAAAACGTATGCAAAAAACCGTGGATAAAATAGAAGCATTAGCAGATCAAATGTCACCACTGACAGATGAACAGTTAAAAGGAAAGACAGTAGAGTTTAAAGAGCGATTAACAAAAGGTGAAACAGTAGATGATTTGTTACCAGAAGCTTTTGCTGTTGTGCGTGAAGCGGCAACACGTGTACTAGGTATGCGTCCATATCCTGTTCAGTTAATGGGTGGTATTGCCTTGCATGAAGGGAATATCTCTGAGATGAAGACAGGGGAAGGTAAAACGTTAACTTCTACTTTACCAGTATACTTAAATGCTCTTACAGGAAAAGGTGTTCACGTTGTTACTGTCAATGAATATTTAGCACAGCGTGATGCGAGTGAAATGGGACAACTCCATGAGTTCCTTGGTTTAACAGTTGGTATCAATTTAAATCATATGTCACGAGAAGAGAAGCAAGTTGCGTATGCTGCTGATATTACGTACAGCACGAATAATGAGCTTGGATTCGACTACTTACGTGACAACATGGTGCTTTATAAAGAACAGTGTGTACAGCGTTCACTGCACTATGCCATCATCGATGAGGTAGACTCCATTTTAGTCGATGAAGCACGTACACCGTTAATTATTTCTGGACAAGCGCAAAAATCTGCAGAATTATATATTTTTGCGAATGCATTTGTGCGTACGTTAACAAATGAAAAAGAATACACATTTGATGTGAAAACGAAAAATGTTATGTTGACAGAAGAAGGGATCAACAAAGCAGAGAAATCGTTCCACATTGAAAACTTATTTGATTTAAAACATGTAGCGCTTCTTCACCATATTAATCAAGCGCTTCGTGCTCACGTTGTTATGCACCGTGATACAGATTATGTTGTACAAGAAGGCGAAATCGTAATCGTTGACCAATTTACAGGTCGTCTTATGAAAGGTCGCCGCTACAGCGAAGGATTGCATCAAGCGATTGAGGCAAAAGAAGGCGTAGAAATTCAAAATGAAAGTATGACACTTGCGACAATCACATTCCAAAACTATTTCCGTATGTATGAGAAGCTTTCTGGAATGACAGGTACAGCGAAAACAGAAGAAGAAGAATTCCGTAACATCTATAATATGCAGGTTGTTGTGATTCCGACGAATAAGCCGATTATTCGTGACGACCGTGCGGATTTAATTTTTAAAACGATGGAAGGAAAATTTAATGCTGTTGTAAACGATATTGTTGAGCGTCATAAAAAAGGACAACCTGTTCTAGTTGGTACAGTGGCAATTGAAACATCTGAGTTAATTTCGAAGATGTTAACGAGAAAAGGTGTACGTCATAATGTCTTAAATGCGAAAAACCATGCACGCGAGGCAGAAATTGTTGCTGAAGCAGGTTATCAAGGTTCGGTGACGATCGCGACAAACATGGCTGGTCGTGGTACGGATATTAAACTTGCAGAAGGTGTACGTGAAGTCGGCGGTTTAGCAGTTATCGGTACAGAGCGTCATGAAAGCCGACGCATCGATAATCAGCTGCGCGGTCGTTCTGGACGTCAAGGAGATCCGGGTGTGACACAGTTCTACCTATCAATGGAAGATGAACTGATGCGTCGTTTCGGTGCTGATAATATGAAAGCGATGATGGATCGTTTAGGTATGGATGATACACAACCGATCGAAAGTAAAATGGTATCTCGCGCTGTTGAATCTGCACAAAAACGAGTAGAAGGTAATAACTACGATGCACGTAAGCAGCTTCTTCAATACGACGATGTACTTCGTCAGCAGCGTGAAGTGATTTACAAACAGCGTCAAGACGTAATGGAATCAGAAAATCTGCGCGGCATTATTGAAGGAATGATGCATTCTACAGTAGAGCGTACGGTAGCTCTTCATACGCAAGAGGAATTAGAAGAAGAGTGGAACATTGCTGGTCTTGTTGAGTACTTAAATGCAACTCTTCTACAAGACGGTGATGTGAAAGAAGAAGAATTACGCCGCTTAGCGCCAGAAGAAATGATCGATAGCATCTTTGCGAAAGTGAAAGCACGCTACGATGAGAAGGAAGTACAAATGCCGGAAGCACAAATACGTGAATTTGAAAAGGTAGTTGTATTCCGCGTTGTAGATTCGAAATGGATGGATCACATCGATGCAATGGATCACTTACGTGAAGGTATTCATTTACGTGCATACGGTCAAATTGATCCACTTCGCGAATATCAAATGGAAGGCTTTGCGATGTTTGAAGCGATGATTGCTTCTATTGAAGAAGAAATTTCTCGTTACATCATGAAGGCGGAAATCGAACAAAACTTAGAACGTCAAGAAGTGGCACAAGGAGAAGCAGTTCATCCGAAAGATGGCGACGAACTTGCAAAGAAAAAACCAGTCGTAAAAGCTGACCAAACAGGCCGTAACGACTTATGCTCATGCGGCAGCGGGAAAAAATACAAAAACTGCTGTGGAATCGGGAAGTAATAAAGAAAAGCGTATGCGGCTCGTTCAGAATCGCAGGACGTTGGAGCCCGCGACAGAGAGGCGCTTTTTGCCTCGTCCGAGGGGGCGAAACGACCGGAGATTCTAGCCGCAGGAGCTAGACAATAAAGAAAAGCGTATGCGGCTCGTTTAAAGTGTTTTTTCTCATGAATGGAAATTTTTAATAAACATTCATATAATAACAAGAGATGAACTCTCTCTCGCAAAAGCAGAGAGAGTTTGCCTTGTTGCTAGGATAAAGTAGTGAAGGTTTTATTATTCTTTCGTATGAGAGAAGTAATTACATAGAGGTGACAAAAATGGAATTAGTAGAAATTAGGCAAGAACTAGAGAAAATGGCTAAGAGATTAGCGGCGTTTAGGGGGTCTCTTTGACCTCGCTGGAAAAGAAAAGCGAATCGCAGAACTAGAAGAAATTATGATGGGTGCAAGCTTTTGGGATGATCAAAAGAGTGCACAAACAGTTATTAATGAAGCGAATGCTTTAAAAGATATGGTTGGTAAGTTTAACACGCTTAATGAAACGTTTGAAAATCTAGAAGTAACACATGAACTTGTAAAAGAAGAATACGATGAAGAATTACATGCGGAGCTTGAAGCTGAAGTGAAAATTTTATCTACAGATATGAACGAATACGAACTTCAATTATTACTAAATGAAGAACACGACAAGAATAATGCTATTTTAGAGTTACATCCAGGTGCAGGTGGAACAGAATCACAAGATTGGGGTTCTATGCTGCTTCGTATGTATACACGCTGGGCAGAAAAACGCGGCTTTAAAGCAGAAACGTTAGATTATCTTCCTGGTGACGAAGCGGGGATTAAAAGCGTTACGTTATTAATTAAAGGACATAATGCTTACGGTTATTTAAAAGCAGAAAAAGGCGTACATCGTCTTGTACGTATTTCACCATTCGATTCATCTGGCCGTCGTCATACATCGTTCGTATCTTGTGAGGTGGTACCAGAGTTTAACGATGATATTGAAATTGAAATACGTACAGAGGATTTAAAAATAGATACGTACCGTGCAAGTGGTGCGGGTGGACAGCATATTAATACGACTGACTCAGCTGTACGTATTACACATATTCCAACAAATGTTGTCGTAACATGTCAATCTGAGCGTTCACAAATTAAAAACCGTGAGCATGCAATGAAAATGTTGAAGGCGAAACTGTATCAACAAAAGTTAGAAGAACAACAAGCAGAGCTTGATGAAATTCGCGGTGAGCAAAAAGAAATTGGCTGGGGAAGTCAAATTCGTTCATACGTATTCCATCCATATTCTCTTGTAAAAGATCATCGCACAAATACAGAGGTTGGGAATGTGCAAGCCGTTATGGACGGAGAAATTGATGCGTTTATTGATGCATATTTACGTTCCCGTATTTCATAAATAACAAAAAAATGCCAACAGGCGTTGGCACATGCGTGAGAAAATGCGAAGCATACCTTCTATTTAGAGGGTGAGAAAGAGGAGAGAAGTTGCATCACAACTTCTCTTTTTGGTGGGTGTAGTTGTAGCATACAAGTTGTATATTCTTTTGTAAAAAGTAGAAAATAATAAAATGATGCATGTGATAGTACAAAAAATAGAGTGCATTTTGGATTCTTTATACTATATAAATGCAAATTGAAAGAACGACATAAAAATTTAAATGGATGAAGCGGTCAGGACCTTTTCCTGCATAGCGACGATTTATATGTTGAAAAATCGTAATGAAATTATATAGAAAACATTAATTTTATTGCATCCTATCATTTGTTCACGAAATTGAAACAATTGCTATAAGCCTTGAGCCCGCAAGAGATGACCCTCGTTCAGGATAATATTGGGTATGGAGGTAAGTTTTGAAATTACAAGGAAATCATTATAATGGCTATTGAGGGATTAATTAATAGTGGGGAGCGATATAGATGAAGAAGAAATTATTGACGATAGTATTAGGCGCATCGTTAGCCCTTACGGTAGGAGCATGTGGAAAAAAAGAAGAAAGTAAACCTTCTAGCCCTGGTCAAGCAGCTAGTGGTGATAGCGCTGAAAAAGTATTTCAAAAAAGTTGTGCAGGTTGCCACGGTAATGACCTACAAGGATTATCAGGGCCAGAGCTAAAAAAAGTGGGCGGAAAGTATAGCCAAGAAGAAATTGAAAAAATCATCGCGAAAGGTCGCGGTAGTATGCCAGGTGGTGTAATCCAAGGCGAAGATGTGAAAAAAGTATCAGAATGGCTAGCTGAGAAGAAGTAAAAAAGAAAAGCGGAAGCGGCTCGTTCAGAATGGGAGGGGGATGGAGCTCCTGACAGAGAGGCGTATTGTGCCTCGGAGGAAGGCGCGAAGCCACCGAGCATTCTAGCCGCGGGAGCCGACTAACTTAGAATCTCTTCATGAAATGCCAACAAATAAGACCTCTTTGTACGACAGCAGAAGGTCTTATTTGCTTGTGTTATGTTATATATTTCGTACCGTGTAACATAACTGTAACAAACTTGTATCCAAATTTAAAACCGAATAATGGTACAATGTAGGACGAAGTGCCTTTTTGTAGAATTTTGGTGAAAAAGTTTTACATAATTTAGAAGATAAAATAATGAAAAATGTGAAAACGACCGAAGATTTTAGCAATTATAGTTAAACATCGAAGAATAAAAAGTGTCGAAAAAATCATTAGTATTGGGTGATAAATAATGATAACAATGACGAATGTTTATAAGGAGTATCCAAATGGCATGAAAGCCGTGGATGGACTCACAGTAAAAATTAAGCAAGGCGAATTCGTTTATGTAGTAGGACCGAGTGGAGCCGGGAAATCTACATTTATTAAAATGATGTATCGTGAAGAAAAACCAACTACAGGATCTATTAATGTGAATGGTTTAGTAATTGAATCTTTACCAGAGCGTGACGTACCATATTTCCGTCGTCAGCTAGGCGTAATTTTCCAAGATTTCAAGTTACTTCCGAAGTTAAATGTATATGAGAATGTTGCGTTTGCTTTAGAAGTTATCGAAGAAGATCGAGACGTGATTCGTGAGCGCGTTATGGAAGTATTAAAGCTTGTAGGTCTTGAAGATCGTGCTGATGCATTGCCAAGTGAGCTTTCTGGTGGGGAACAACAACGTATTGCAATTGCAAGAGCAATCGTGAATCGTCCGAAAGTTGTAATTGCCGATGAACCAACTGGTAACCTTGATAAGGATACAGCGATGGATATTATGGGTATTTTTAAGCGCATTAATGATCGCGGTACAACGATTGTTATGGCGACGCATAATGCGGATATTGTAAATACAATTCGTCATCGTGTAATTGCAATTGAAGGTGGAAAAATTGTTCGAGACGAGATTGAGGGAGGATACGGATATGAAGACTAAAACCCTTAGTCGCCATTTACGAGAAGGTATCAAAAATTTATCCCGTAACGGATGGATGACATTTGCCTCTGTAAGTGCAGTAACAGTTACATTATTACTTGTAGGTGTCTTTTTAACAGCGATTATGAATATGAACCATGTTGCGACGAAAGTAGAGCAAGATGTAGAAATTCGTGTGCATATTGATCCAGCAGCTAAGAAAGAAGATCAAAAGAAATTAAAAGAGGATATTTCTAAGATTTCGAAAGTCGATTCTGTTAAATATTCTTCTAAAGACGCAGAACTAAAAAAATTGATTAAGAGTTTAGGCGATAGCGGGAAATCATTTGAGCTATTTGAGCAAGATAACCCGTTAAAAGATGTATATGTTGTAAAGGCGACAGAACCAACTGATACAGCTGTTATTGCAAAGAAAATTGCAAAAATGCAATTTGTAAATAAAGTACAATACGGACAAGGTGAAGTAGAAAAATTATTTGATACAGTAAAAACTGGCCGTAATATTGGGATTATCTTAATTGCTGGTCTATTATTCACAGCGATGTTCTTAATCTCTAATACAATTAAAATTACAATCTATGCACGAAGCACTGAAATTGAAATTATGAAACTTGTTGGGGCAACAAACTGGTTTATTCGTTGGCCATTCTTGTTAGAAGGATTATTCCTAGGTGTACTAGGTTCAATCATTCCAATTATTATGATTTTGATTTCATATAATTCGCTTCAATCTGTGTTTAATGAGAAATTTGCAGGAACAATCTTTGAATTACTTCCATATAGCCCGTTCGTTTTCGAGCTATCTGGCTTGTTAATGCTAATCGGTGCATTAATCGGTATGTGGGGAAGCGTTATGTCAATCCGTCGTTTCCTAAAAATTTAAAGTGTAAAAAGTTGCAAACATATTTCGTACAAGCTTATCATATAGTAGAAATAGTTAAAGGCATCGCACAGTGTGTGATGCCTTTTCATACACCATTGTGTGTTCGGAAAGGGGAATTCCGCATTGAAACGTAGAGTTGCGATTATAGGCATGGTTGTAGCGTTTTTCATTGGTGCTGGCGGAATGTTTGCGGGGATGTATTGGTTTGGTGGGTCTAACATCGCGCAATCTATTACAGGGAAAGAGGCCAATGTAAAACAAGCGGATTTGGATAAAATTCGCGAAGCGTATACACTAATTGATTCACGTTATGTTGAGGATGTGAAGGATGACAAGCTAGTGGAAGGAGCTATTCAAGGGATGCTTGCAACGTTGAAAGATCCATACTCTACATACATGGATAAGACCACAGCGAAGCAATTTGAGCAATCGCTTGATCCAGAGCTAGAAGGAATTGGTGCTGAAGTAAATAAAACGGATGAGAAATTGATTATTGTGTCACCAATCAAAGATTCTCCAGCAGAAAAGGCAGGTCTGAAACCGAACGATCAAATTTTAACAGTTGATGGAAATGGTGTGAAAGACTTAACACGCGAGGAAGCAGTCATGAAAATTCGCGGAAAAAAAGGGACGACAGTTACGCTTGAAGTGAAGCGTGCAGGGGTTACTGATCCGTTAACATTTAAAATTAAGCGTGATAAAATTCCAATTTTCACTGTATTTAGTTCTGTGAAGAAAGAGAATGGAAAGGATATTGGATATATACAAATTACATCATTCTCTGACAAAACAGCGAAAGAATTTCAAAATCAGTTGAAAGAGCTTGAAAAGAAAAATATACAAGGTCTTGTCATTGATGTGCGCGGAAATCCAGGCGGCTATTTAAAAAGTGTTGAAGATATTTTAAAAGAGCTTATGACAGACAAAAAACCAATGCTTCAAATAGAACAGCGTAATGGCGAGAAGCAAAAGTTCTACACTTCATTAAAAGAGAGAAAAACGTATCCGATCTCTGTATTAGTTGATAAAGGCAGCGCCTCTGCTTCTGAAATTTTAGCAGGAGCGTTAAAAGAAGGAGAAGGCTATCCTCTTATTGGTGAGAAAACATTTGGAAAAGGTACTGTGCAGCAAGCTGTACCATTTACAGATGGCAGCAATATTAAGCTGACAATGTTTAAATGGTTAACGCCTGAAGGCAATTGGATTCATAAAAAAGGAATTGAGCCGACGGTTGAGGTGAAACAGCCTGATTACTACCATGCAACGCCAATTCAAGTTGAAAAAACGTTGTCTTACAATGATAACGATGAGCAAGTGAAACATGCACAAGAGATGTTAAAGAGTCTTGGATATGAGCCGGGCCGTGGAGATGGCTATTTTAGCAAAGAAACAGAAGCAGCTGTGAAAGCATTCCAAAATGCAAACAGTATGGATGCAACGGGTAAGCTTGATAAAAAGACAGCAGAGACAATCCAAAATAAGGTTGTTGAAAAAATTCGTTCTGGTGAAAACGATCTACAGCTTCAAACAGCACTGAAATTAATGACGAAATAAGAAAAGCTGCCGGGAAACCCCGGCAGCTTTTCTTATATAAATCCATTTTGATTTTTTAACAAATAAGTCGCTGCCATGCAGAATACAACATGCTCGATTCTATGTGCGGCCAAACGCTCTTGTCCATCTAAAAAAGGTTTTTTTTATGTCATTGTTTCAATTTGTATTTATATATACTTTCAATGTTATGTAATGTGTTAAACAAACGTTTGATTAATTGTGATAAGATAAAATGAAACGGATTAAATCTTACATAAAGCAATATGTACGGGAAGAAATAAAATATCTTATAAATGGTGGTGAATCGTTTCGTGGAGAGTTGGTTATTAGAAATTATGAAGGCAATCGTGCGTTGTTTAGCGCATCCTGCTTTGTATGTTTTCTTTATAAGTAGTTTTTTTGTTGGATATTTACGAGTATTACGAGAACGGAAAGATTTTTCTTTTAAGGTGTATGATCTTTGGTATGAACTACGCACATCTGGATTTGCAGGAATTGGTTTAGGACTCATTTTATCATTGATTACAGTTTTAGCAGGGCTTGTTTTCTCACAAGCAAGCGTGATTATAATGGCGATTTGGACGATATCGTTTGCTATTATTGCTCAGTATAGATACTTATCACCTGCATATACGTTAGGAGTTTCCATTGTAGCAGCGATATTATCTTCGAAACTTCCATTCTCTTTCTTACAGCTTCAAGAAGGAGAAGAGAGTAGCGTTGTATCATTAGCGATTTTACTTGGGCTTATGTTAGTTGTAGAAGGTTTACTTATTTCAAAGAATGCGGCGAATTATTCGACGCCGAAATTGCGAAAAGGAAAACGCAGTTTAAATATTGGACTCCATGAATCAAATAGATTATGGTTAGTGCCATTATTCGTTCTTATCCCAGGCGATGCTTTAACGCAATTTATATCTTGGTGGCCGGTGGTCTCTGTTGGGTCACAAAAGTTTTCTTTATTTTTAATCCCGTTCTTAGTTGGATTTACGAGAACGATTAAAAGCTTTGAGCCAAAATCAGCGTTGTTATTTACAGGACGCCGCGTATTTGGACTAGCTGCAGTTGTCCTTTTATTAGGAATAGCGAGTTATTGGTTGCATACATTAGCGATTGTAGCTATGGGAGTAGCAATGCTTGGAAGACTGACAATTGCTGTGCAAGAGCGTTTGGAAGATGACCGACGCCCTGCGTACTTTTCTTCTCGTGATAATGGTCTAGTTGTACTAGGCACAATTCCAGGTACAGCCGGAGAGGAACTGGAATTGAAACCAGGGGAAATCATTGTGAAAGTGAACGGAATCGTTCCGACAAATGTAGACGAGTTCTACAATGCACTGCAATTAAGATCAACAGGTGCTTTTTGTAAAATGGAAGTTGTTGATACGAACGGCGAGCTTCGCCTTGTACAACATGCAATTTATGAAGGAGAGCATCATGAACTTGGGATTGTTTTTGTAGAACAAGAACATCAGTGGGATACGGAAGTTGTATGATGTTGTTAAAAGAATAGCATATAAAAATGCATCTAAAGTTAGATGCGTTTTTTTTGTGATTTTTATGGAAGTCGTTATTTAGTAACATATGATCGTTTATTGAAATGTACTTATACATTCTGGTACAGCAAAATAAATTATGCTATGATGTGGACAAACAAAGCATAAAGCTATCTAACGGAGGGATTCATATGCCACATGTTGTATTTCGTGGAGTTACCACTGAACAATTGAAGAGTATAAGCAAACCATTAGTAGAAGAGCTCGCAGAGATTTGTGAGTGTGGTACGGATAATTTTACGTTGGAACTACCGAATTCTACATCTATATTCAACGGAGAAGAAATAGAGGTGTTTCCTCTTATTGAAGTAAAATGGTTTGAACGTGGACAGGAAACTCGTGATCGATTTGCTAAGGCCATTACTACATATTTGATGGATTTTGGACTTCCTGAAGTAGAGGTTGTGTTTACGGTTTTCACAGAATCAGCTTATTATATTAACGGAAAACATTGCGCAAGCTAAGGTTATAAGTTTATATACATAGGAGGAATAGATTATGATCGTTACAACAACTTCTGTTATTCAAGGAAAAGAAATTGAAGAGTATATTGATATTGTAAACGGTGAAGCGATTATGGGAGCAAATATCGTTCGTGATTTATTTGCGTCTGTTCGTGACATTGTCGGCGGTCGTTCTGGTGCTTATGAAAGTAAATTAAAAGAAGCACGTGATATTGCGATGGAAGAAATGAAAAGTCTTGCAGCGCAAAAAGGCGCAAACGCAATTGTTGGTATCGATGTTGATTATGAAGTCGTTCGCGAAGGAATGCTGATGGTAGCTGTAAGCGGAACGGCAGTTAAAGTTCGATAAGAGAATGATTTTGTGAACCCTTTCTCAACTGGAGGAAGGGTTCTTTTTATATGGACTTTAAGTTGTCTTTTCAGCGAAATCGTTTAGACTAATAGAGAGGTGAGAACGAATGAAAGAGAAGGTTTCAAGTACGAAATGGTTCGGACTTGCTGTGCAATCTTTATTGGTACTAGCGGATTATGAGGGTATTTGTCCTAGTGCAATTATGGCTGAAAAGTTAGGGACAAAGCCGCTCTTTTTAAGAAAAATCCTTACTCATTTAGTGAAAGCAGAACTCATTGTAGCGAAAGAAGGACGAGATGGCGGTTATTATTTAGCTAGAGCAGCAAATGAAATTACATTAGTAGAAGTGTATGATGCGATAAGAGCAGATCCGTATTCAAAAGGATTCCTTGATGTAGATGGGAAAGAGTGTTTTTCTCCTTCAACATGTTCAGCGTTATATGAATTAAGAGATGAAATGGAAAGATGGCTTGTAGAGGGGCTGGCAAAGAAAAAGCTAGCTGATTTACTTCCTAAAGAATAAATAAAGTGAAACTTCCATCAGTGGGGGTTTTTCTTTATCCCCACTGATGGAAAGCCCACCCAATCGGGCTCTTACGGGCAGTTATCTCCCACCTATCTTCTTTGTTTTTTCATAATCTCGAGGTGGGAGCTTTACTGCCCTAAAGTAGCGGGATAAAACGGAACTGTAGTTTTCGTTTTATTTTTTACGATTAACTGTTCTTGACAAAAGAACAGTTAGGAGGATATACTGTTCTTAAATTTAGAACAGTTAAAGGGGAGAAAAACCATGTCAGCAAAAAAGTCTGCAGCAGAAGAGTATTTGAATAAAATCCATGAGCTTAATACTCATACGGAAGCTCCAAAAGAAATTAAGGACACAGATTTCTTTACTATTGCTAAGGAGCGCCAATCTGTACGTCATTATGATCCGCATTTTAAAATGGATGAAAAAGATATTCGTGAAATTTTAGAGCTCGCAACTTTAGCTCCGTCATCGTCAAACTTGCAATCATGGAGATTTCTTGTTGTGCAAGATGAAGCAGCGAAAGAAGAGTTATTGCCAATCGCAAACAATCAAAAACAAATTGTCGATGCATCTATTGTCATTGCTGTTTTAGGAGATAAACAGGCCTATAAAAATGCGGAGAAAATTTACGGAGAAGTAGTGAAAAAAGGAAGAATGACAGAGGAAACGAAGAGTTTCTATGTTAATTCGATTGTTGAAAACTACGGGAAATTCTCTAATGAACAAGCTACTCGCGTGGCGATGATTGATGGTGGTTTAGTAGCGATGCAGCTTATGTTAGCGGCAAAAGCAAAAGGTTTTGATACTGTACCAATCGGTGGCTTCCATCCGCAGAAATTTGTAGAAGCTTTCCGTGTTCCGGAAAATCTTGAACCTGTTATGTTAATTTGTGTAGGGAAAGCAGTGCAGGCTGGATTTGAAAAAGTTCGTCTTCCACTTGATGATGTGTTAACTTGGAATAAATTTTAATCGAAAAAACGGGGCTGACTTGGGTCAGCCCTCTTTAGTGTGTCTAATATTGTCGAAGCGCCGATATATCAGAGGACAGCTTTTTTGCATTCTTTAATTTCACGCAGTAATTGCTCGTATTCACTTTCCAGAACAATCACATCATCGTGACGCCCTGGCATCGAAATGCGTCCAATTACTTCTGTTAATTTTGTTTGCAGACGCAGTAGTTCTTGCTCTGCTGGATTGATAGAAGATTGTTCAGTTCGTTTCGTATACTGCTCGTAATTTCCTTGAAAGATCCGCGGTTCGTTCTCATCTAGGTGTAAAATATGATCAGCAATTTTATGAATGAAGGTGCGGTCATGACTAATGAACAACACAGTACCAGGATAATCTTTCAGCATGTGCTCTAGTTCTTCTTGCGTAGCAAGGTCTAAATAGTTTGTCGGTTCATCAAGAAGAAGCAGATTGTAGTCTCCTAAGAATATTTTCGCTAGTGCGACCTTTACACGTTCGCCGCCGCTTAATACGTTTACTCGTTTATAAACATCTTCTCTTCGAAATAAGAGGCGCGCAAGAATTGTTCGTACGAAAGATTCGTCATAACGTGTTTTTTCCGTTACGTTTTGTAAAATGGTTTTGTCGTTTTGTAAAATGGCTAATGTTTGTTCAAAGTAACCAATTTTACAGCTTTTTGAAAGCTGAATTCCTCGTTCCTTTGCTTGAATCAGATGAAATAGCGTTGTTTTTCCACTTCCGTTTTTTCCGAGAATCGCAAGTTTTGCACCTGGAGTTATACTTCCATTTATGTTGTGAAAGAGGGTGCGGCTGCCAATTTTTTTCGTAACTTTATTTAATTGCAGGGCCGTTTTACTATGAATGGGTGCATGGTATTGTATATCAAATTTTGTATGCGCAATTTCTTTTGGTTTTTCTTTCTTTTCTAATTGCTCTAATCTTGTTTCTAGTGCTTTTGCGGCTTTTTGAACGTTACCTTGGCTATAAGCTGCTCCGGATTTGTATAGACAAGATTCATAAGAAGAAAAGCGCGTTGGGATTTTTGTCATACCAGAAGCCCGCTGTTGTCTACTGGCGATTGCCGTTTCTAAGCGCTGTTTTTCTTTCGTATATTTTTCATATTCCGCTTGCTGGTGCTGTCTTTGCAGCTTCTTTTGCTCCCGATAGTTTGTGTAATTTCCTTTATACTCCCGAACGGTACCGTCTTCAATTTCGATTATCTTTGTGCAAATGGCATCTAATAAGGCGCGGTCATGAGAAATTAAAATAATCGCTCCTCTATAAGATTGTAATGCCCGTTCTAGTTGTTCTGTGCCATGCATATCGATATGACTTGTCGGTTCATCAGCAAATAAGATAGCTGCTTCTTGTTCAAGGGCGTGAGCAATTTTTAAACGCCCGCGTTCGCCACCGCTCATATTCGTTGTGATGTGAGAAATTCCCCATTGTCCTTTTGCAAGAGAAGAGGCTGTTTCTAATGTCTCCTCATGGAACTGTGGAATGATGGCGATCGAACCGTAATGAGTAATCGTTCCTTCATCAGGTTCGATTTCTTTACTTAATATTTGTAATAGCGTTGATTTCCCGGCGCCGTTTACACCGACGATTCCAATGCGATCGTGCGCATGGATATCAAGCGCTTGTAACGTAAATAAAGTGCGGTCACCAAAGCTTTTTTCAATGTTTCGTGCTGTTAAAATAGTCATAAAAAAACCTCCCTAGTTTCACTAGAGAGGACATATTTCACCCGTAATATGTAAAAAGAGATGCACAAAAAACTGTACATGTATTTTTACATGTTCCTGTCAAAAGAAAGTTATCGACAAAAGGGCATACTAATCCTCTTCTAGTTTTCATCATTTTGTTTCACTATTTGTGATGGATGAATAAAAAGAGAATTAGAACTTCATTGGCCGATGTACCTTCCTTTCATAATTTCACCTTTATTGTATGCATTTGGGTGTATATTTGTCAAATCATTCTATTAATTTTCCTTGAAAATTTGATTATACAGTTTAGCCTTTTCAATTGCTTCTTTATCATTCACAATCTCTCCTGGCGCATTGGCAGATCCAATTATATAACCATCAAAAGAAGCGCCGACAAAGTCAAAAATGTATTGAAACTGTGCGATGAGTGGAAGTGCTTTTAATTTCGGATTGTCGCCGCCGACAATGACAACATATACTTTTTTATCTTGCATCCGCTCTTTAAAGTGAAGGGAAGCATCTCGTAAGCTTTGCGACCAGCGATCGACAACATTTTTCATATATCCGCTCATACCGTACCAATAAAGCGGCGTTGCAAAGACAATGGTATCATGTTCAAGCATCCGCTTAATGATACCTTCGTAATCATCATCAATTGGTTGAAAGCCCTCTGCATCGTGACGCTGATCTGTAATGGGCTTGATAGTATGATTACGTAAATATACTTCTTCAGTTTGGACGCCTTCTAACAACATATGCGTTAATTGTTCTGTATTCCCATTTGGACGTGAACTGCCGTGTAAAACGAACATCGTATATCAATTCCTTTCTTTTAGCAACGTAATGTGTTTTTGTAAATTCGCTTCGATATGAGAAAGTAACGAAATCTGCTTTTTTACTTCCGTAAGCTTATCCTCGTAAAGTGTGATGATACTGCTGCACGGGTTATCGTATAAGTGTGGCTCTACTTCTAAACAGCGCAGCATTCTAGCGGTTTCTTCTAAATTTAGCCCAAGTTGTAAATACATTTGAATAAGCTTTACTTGCTCAATGGTCGTTTCATCAAAATCACGATAGCCATTTGCAAGTCGTTTTGAAGTCAGTAAGCCTTTATCTTCGTAATGCCGTAGTGACCGTTCGCTTACGCCTGTATGTTTCGATAATTCTCCGATGCGCAAATCTATCACTCCTTCATCTCACATTTTAAACCCTGACACTAGTGTAAAGGTCAACGATGTTGATTCGCAAAGTTTTGCACATGATCTAAAAAGACTTGAATCGCTTTAGAAGGAATAAAATATTTTCCCCGTACAATGGAGAAAGGGCGCATGAGCTTTTCGTTTGGCACAGGGATGTGACATACTTCGCCAGCTTGCAACTCTTTACGCACTGTCCAGTCTGATAGAATGGCAATGCCAAGTCCGGCAGCAACGGCTTCTTTTACACTTTGAATGCTGCTAAATGTGAAGTAACGCTTCATTTTTAAATGATGGTCGTGAATAAAACGGTCGCTGTAAGCTCTCGTTCCTGAACCGGTTTCGCGGAGCACCCATACTTGATCTTGTAGCATGTTTGTCTGAATCGGGTTTGTCATCGTCAGAGGATGATTTGGCGGAACGACAAGCTTCATTTCATCCTCCATAAATGATTCTACGTCTACATCTGTGTAGATGACTTGTCCTTCTACTAAGCCAATATCTAGCTGATTCGAGCGAACACCCTGTAATACCTCTTCTGTATTCGAGATAAAGGTATGAACTTCAACGCGTGGATGTTCCTTTGCATAGTTTGCTAATATTTTCGGAAGAAGGTATTCTCCGATTGTAAAACTAGCGCCAATGCGCAGTGTTCCCGTAACGATATTATGAAGTTCATTAATTTCTTGTTTTGCTTCTTCGTACAGTGTCAGCATTTGTTTTGCATGTATGTATAAAATGTTTCCCGCTTCTGTGACTTGGACGTGTTTTGGTGAGCGCTGAATGAGCGTTGTACCAAATTCATTTTCTAAATTGCGAATGTGCATACTTACACCTGGCTGGGAAAGGTTCAACATTTCAGCAGCTCTTGAAAAATGTTTTTGTTCTACGACTGTTACAAAAATTTTTAAAATGTCGGTGTTGATGAGAATCATTCCTTTCGTTTTTTTGTCCAGCTCCGCCTCCGCTTTTCTTTTCATTTTATCATAAGTTTTCTTGATGATTGAGATAGTATATTGATATTAAACTTATGATTAAAATGCTCTTATAATGAAGGTAGAGCGAACATGCATATTACAAGATAGTTATTGGAGTGGTGAAAAGTGAATCAAATGATAGCGTTAAAAAAGGAGAGGGGTTTCGGATTCGCACAGGGCATTGGGATTACGTTACTGATCGCGATTGTTGCAAAATATTTGGCTCAGCTTCCGTTTTTAAGTATTATGGGCCAATTGGTTATTGCTATTCTAATCGGAATGATATGGAGAGCGGCAGTTGGCGTACCGCATCAAGCAATTGCTGGAACGAATTTTGCAAGTAAAAAACTACTGCGTCTCGGGATTATTTTACTCGGTATGCGATTAAATTTAGTTGATATTGCGAAGGCTGGCCCAAAGGTATTGGTCATGGCTGCAATTGTCATTACATTTACGCTTACTGTTGTATATGCGTTAACACGTTTTTGTAAAGTAGAGAAGAAGCTTGGTATTTTAACTGCATGCGGAACGGCGATTTGCGGGGCAGCAGCTGTTATAGCGATTGGTCCACAAGTAAAAGCAAAGGATGAAGAGGTTGCAGTTAGTGCAGCGATCGTTGCGATTTTAGGGACAATTTTCACATTAGCATATACACTGCTGTATCCTGTGCTTAACTTGTCTCCGTATGGATATGGTGTTTTTTCTGGGGCAACATTGCATGAAATTGCTCATGTTATTGCAGCGGCAGCACCTGGTGGCAGTCAGTCGGTTGATATTGCGGTAATTATGAAGTTAACGCGCGTTGCCTTTTTAGTACCTGTGGCACTTTTAATTGGCATATGGTTTCAGCGCGGAGAAGAAACGGGGCAAAAAAAATCTTGGCGTGACATTCCGATTCCGTGGTTTATTTTCGGTTTCTTAGCAGTGAGTGCGTTTCACTCGTTAGGAATTGTACCTGAAAAAATCGCAAGCGATATTGTGGTTGTTGCCTATATGCTTATGGCAATGGCCATGGCTGGACTTGGTTTAAATGTAGAGTTTAAGACATTCCGTAAGCTCGGAACGAAAGCATTTGTTGCAGGATTAATTGGATCGGTATTGCTTTCTGTTCTTGGGTATACGCTTTTGTATGTGCTGCATTTTGTGTAGAGGACTTGCTGAGCAAGTTCTTTTTTTATTGGAAATTTTGTAAAGATATCTTTACTTATTTTGGAAAATATTTATAATAAAAGTAAAGATATCTTTACTTTTTGAAGGTGAATTCTATGAGCGTACAAAACAGAATTAAAGAATTAAGAAAACAAAATCATATTACGCAAGTTGAGATGGCAAAAGCAATGCAAGTGACGCGCCAAACTATTGTTGCGATTGAAAACCATCATTACAATCCGAGCTTGGAGTTGTCACTTAAGATTGCGAAGTATTTTAAGGTGAGTGTGGAGGAGATTTTTACGTTGGAATAGGGGGGGTGTGATGGGGAGTTATAAATCATTATACATAGGGACTTTTTTAGGGTTACTTATAGGAGATATTTTATTATTTATGATGGATTCTTTTATACCGAAGATACCGGTATTACTGAGTAATGTTTTAGCGATGGTATTGGTGATTTTATACGCTTATTACAAAAAGAAAAAGTTTGAACGTGAAGAAATTCCTGAGATTGATGAACGGGTACAAGACAATATAAAGAGATACTTAAATATTTCTTTTATCATGTCATTTATGATTCTCATTTTTTACATTGGTATAAGCAAAGTGGTCGGTAGAGAAACGTTACCGATACAAGAAATGTTTCTTATTTGCTGCGCTTTGATGGCTGGGAGTTTTATTGTTGCAACGGCATTTGGAAAACGAGCGTAAAGAAGAGATCGAGTGTAGCGAGTTACATGTTGAAAAATTATGATGTGTAATGTATGTAATGAATTTAATAGCATCTAAGAGAATGAATAATGACTTTGAGGGAGAAATGGATCATGAAAAGACGGGTCGATGAATACGAATGGCACATAACAGGAAAAGCCTCTAGATACACCTTTATGTTTTACGCAACATGCCTGTTAATTTGGACATTTTACGACATGATAACAAAGGGGAAAACAGGCTGGGAGTTCCCAATTATGGTGACTGGTAGTGCGATTTTTTTCGCCATTTGTGCATGGGAGAAGCGAAAGCTGAAAAATCTTGAAGATGATGAATGAGAATAATTTCGATAAGAGCTGTTTACACAAACTTGGATGTAGACAGTTCTTTTTTTATAAAACCTCTTGAAACTAACGTTACGTCACCTTTTATAATAAAAATGAGAGGGTGATGGAAATGATTTCTATTCAGCAATTAACGAAGGAGACAAGTATTACAGTAAGGACACTTCGGTATTATGATCAGATTGGTTTGTTAGAGCCAAGCGGAAAGACGGAAGGTGGACACCGATTATATAGTGAAGGTGATGTATTGAAGTTGCAGCAGATTTTGTTTTTAAAAGAAATGGGCTTCGCATTAAAAGAAATTACGAATATGTTAGAAACAGAGCGTGTAAATCTCAAAGAGGTTTTGCAAAATCAGTTGTTGTTCGTGCGAGAAGAGCAGCAGAAGTTTTCACATATGGAGAAAATGCTGCAAGCTGTTTTGTATTCTACAGAGTTAGAAGGGGACTTGAATTGGGGGATTATGTTTGAGCTCATGCAGCTTTCACAGCAGTCCCCGCGCATGCGGCAGCAATTTCAGCAACACGTATTTTCACAGGAAGAAGAACACCTGCTTAAAAATTTGCCAAACATGAGTGAACAAAATGAAGAAGTACAAGAGTGGATTCTTTTACTAAAACGAATGCGTCAGTTTATGCAAAGGAAGAAAGCACCAAGTGATGCTGAAGTACAAGGAATTACTGGAATCATTTTAGAGAAATGCCGGGAGATGGCCAACGGTGATGAATCATTTTTAGATAAATTGTGGGAAGTGCGTAAGTCAAAAGAAGAGTCGAAAAGAATGAATATGTATCCGATTGAAGAAGAGCTTCTGCAGTATATGGATGAGGCTTTTGAGTTGTATATAGAGGGAGAGGAGAAAAAATGAATCTACTAACCGAATATCGCTGGGCATTTTTAATTGGTGCTGAAATTGTGTTTTGGAGCGCAGCAATTAGTTTCTTTCTGTTACGATATGCTTTTCAGCTGCGTAAAGCAAGTTTCATTGTAGGGATTGTATTATTGCTGAATGAATTATTTATTTTAACGTTAGGTGTCATTGATTATTATGAAACAGGCGAGTTTTCTCAATTTCAAATTATTATCGTCATCATCTTATTGTATGCTGTTTTTTACGGAAAGAAAGATTTAAGGAAGTTAGATTTACGTATACAACGAATGATTGCAAAGTGGCGGGGAGAAGCATTACCAGTGATAGAGGAACCGGTAGAATTAACGGGCTGGGCACATACGAAGCAGGAATTATTGCATTGGGGACCTCATTTTATTGTATTTGCAGGTGTGCACATTGTGTTTTTCTTTCTGTATGGATTAGTACCTCTTGAAAACATATCAAGCTGGGATGCCGATATATTTTTAAATGAAACTGCGAATCGTGTAAGTAAAGTGTGGAGACTCGTTTTCGGTGTAGATACGCTTATTACTCTCTCTTATGTTATTTTTCCAAAAAAGAAAAAGAACGAGATGTTTTCGCGCTAAGGTAACATCTCGTTTTTTCTTCATTCTTCACGGCAGATACAGAACGTTTCTTGGATAAATATATTCAATCCAGCTTGAGCAGAATTTGTATTTGAGACACTTAAGCTTTTAAAGTTTTCCACATGAAATATTCTTGTACTTTCTGTAATTATAGCAGTAATAGGGTTATGGGGGCTTTTGGTTATAATGGTCACCGCTAAAGGTAAAGGGTCTTCACCTTGTAATGAGGCAGAAGTCAACTGAAGTAATGTTTTATTGTGATTACTAGTAAAATCTTGCAAAACAGGTTGATGGCTAGTGTCTCCTGGTACGAGAACTAGTACTGGTGAGTTTGTTGATCCAATTATGTGATTTTCAACAAAACAGTTAGGAGTATTTGATTCATCTTTAAGAGATTCTTCATTAAATTTGTCATGATGATCAAGCATATTGGGATTAAACCTCTTTTCTTTATTTTTGATACATTGTATTCCTTAAATAGAAAACACGTGTGGACAATGCGTGACGAGCTAGTTGTTCGTTTAAGTTGAAGATTGAGCTATGTGGATTTGACGTATGTCAATATAAAAAGAAGCTGCTGTCCTTAATGGACAACAGCTTCTTTGCTATCCCGCTCTAATAAGCGGTAAATAAAAATGGAAGTTTCACTTTATCCTGCCCAAATAGCCGGTAAGAAGTTAGGCAAGGAAGAGAGACAAACCGTCTGTAAGGGCCCGATTGGTTCAACTAACCATTCAGAGGAAAAGCATTTCTGAATGGAAGTTTCACTTTAAGCAACGTCTTCTTTTTGACCATCTCTCAACGTACTATTTTTATAACCATAGCTGAAATATACAACTAATCCGATAATTAACCAAACGACAAAGCCGATCCATGTTGTTGCTGGAAGTTGTAATGTTAAATATCCGCAGAAGAGAACTGCTAATATCGGAACCAATGGTACGAATGGTACTTTAAAGGCACGCGGCAGGTCTGGTTGTTTTTTGCGTAAGATGATAACACCGATTGATACAACGATGAATGCAAATAATGTACCGATGTTTGTTAATTCTGCTAGCTTGTCTAGTGGAACAAATCCAGAAAAGAAAGCAACCATAGCTGCTGTAATCCAGCTGTTCATGACTGGCGTTTGTGTTTTTTTGTTTACGCGAGAAAACGCTTTTGGCAGTAAGCCATCACGGCTCATTGCGTAAAATAAACGAGTTTGTCCATATAGCATAACAAGTAATACTGTTGTAATCCCAGCAATTGCTCCTAAAGAGATAAGTCCGGCAACCCAATCTTGATGAATATATTGCAAAGCATATGCAACAGGGTTCTTTACATTTAATTGGTTGTAGGGAACGATTCCTGTTAATACTAATGAAACAACAATATATAAGATTGTACAGATTGCTAAGGAAGCGATAATACCAATTGGCATATTGCGCTGTGGATTTTTAACTTCTTCAGCAGCTGTTGATACAGCGTCAAATCCGATATAAGCAAAGAATACAGTTGCTGCTCCAGTTGTTACGCCAGAGAAGCCAAATGGCATGAATGGCGTCCAGTTCTCAGGTTTTACATAGAAAGCACCAACGCCGATGAATAGAAGAACAACAAATATTTTGATAGCTACCATAATGGCATTGAAGCGAGCTGATTTTTTTGCGCCTCTTGTTAATAAAAATGTCATGATGAAAATAATACAAATTGCTGGTACGTCTACGTATGTGCCAGCCGCTGGGTTATAAGCGCTTGTTAAGGCGTGAGGCAACTTAAACCCAAATCCAGATAATAATCCTTGGAAGTATCCAGACCAGCCAGATGCAACGGCTGAAGATGCCAATCCGTATTCTAGAATTAAGTCCCACCCTAAAATCCATGCAATAATTTCTCCAAATGTTGCATAGCTGTAAGTGTAGGCACTACCTGATACCGGTACAGTTGAAGCAAATTCAGAATAACATAATGCCGCAAATACACAGGCTAAGCCGGATAAAATGAACGATAAAATAAGTGCTGGTCCGGCATGCTTTGCTGCTGCAACGCCGGTAAGAACGAAGATTCCTGTTCCGATAATGGCGCCGACTCCTAACATTGTTAAATCAAATGCGCCTAGCTCCTTTTTTAAAGAAGCGCCTTTCTGCTGCGATTGCGCTAGCAGTGCGGAAATTGATTTTTTTCGAAATAGATTCATATAAGCTCCCTCACCCTCTAGTTGTTAAAATATTCTGAACTTTAATTCCGATTTGTCGTATAATGTCGAATCTTTAAACGTATTGTAATATGAAAAATGGGTGTTGTAAATACAAAATTTTTAGAAAATTATACCTATATAAAAAATTAGTTTCTTGTCGAATTGTTTATCGAATACTTGTTCGTTTTTTTGGTTTTTTCATGGGAGTTCGTGGTAAAATGAAAATACAGATTTTTTACGAGGAGGGCGGATTTATTTGGAACATCAATTTGAAATTGTCTCAGAATATTCCCCGCAAGGTGATCAGCCAAAAGCGATAGAGAAGCTGGTAGCGGGGATTAAAAACGGTAAGAAACATCAAGTGTTGCTTGGCGCGACAGGAACGGGTAAAACATTTACGATTTCAAATGTTATTAAAGAAGTGAAAAAGCCAACACTTGTAATGGCTCATAATAAAACGTTAGCAGGACAGTTATACAGTGAGCTGAAAGATTTTTTTCCAAACAATGCAGTTGAATATTTTGTTAGTTACTATGATTATTATCAACCGGAAGCATATGTACCACAAACCGATACATTTATTGAAAAAGACGCAAAAATTAATGATGAAATTGATAAATTGCGTCACTCGGCGACGTCGGCTTTATTTGAACGAGATGATGTGATTATTGTGGCGAGTGTGTCTTGTATTTACGGTTTAGGTTCTCCAGAAGAATATAGTGAGCTCGTTGTCTCTTTACGCGTTGGTATGGAGAAAGATCGCAATCAATTGCTTCGTGAACTTGTTGATGTGCAGTATGGCCGTAATGATATTGACTTCCAGCGCGGGACGTTTCGCGTGCGCGGTGATGTAGTTGAAATCTTCCCGGCATCTCTTGATGAGCATTGTATCCGAATTGAATTTTTCGGTGATGAAATTGATCGCATTAGGGAAGTAAATGCATTAACAGGGGAAGTATTAGCAGAACGTGAACATGTGGCAATCTTTCCGGCATCTCACTTCGTTACACGCGATGAAAAAATGAAAGTTGCTATTGAAAATATTGAAAAAGAGTTAGAAGAACGCTTAAAAGAATTAAATGATAACGGTAAATTGTTAGAGGCGCAGCGGATCGAGCAGCGGACACGTTACGATTTAGAAATGATGCGTGAGATGGGCTTTTGTTCAGGGATTGAAAACTACTCCCGTCATTTGACGCTCCGTCCGGCTGGTTCAACGCCATATACATTGTTAGATTATTTCCCTAAAGATTTTCTCATCGTAATGGATGAGTCGCATGTATCAGTGCCGCAAGTAAGAGCGATGTACAACGGTGATAAAGCGCGGAAACAAGTGCTTGTTGATCATGGATTCCGTCTGCCATCAGCGCTAGATAACAGACCGCTTAAGTTTGAAGAGTTTGAAGAGAAAACGAATCAAGTTGTGTATGTATCAGCGACGCCGGGGCCATATGAAATTGAACATTCACCAGAAGTGGTGGAACAAATTATTCGTCCGACAGGGCTAGTAGATCCGAAAATTGACGTAAGGCCAATTGAAGGACAAATTGATGATTTACTAGGAGAAATCCAAGATCGAATTGCGAAAAATGAGCGTGTATTAATTACGACATTAACGAAGAAAATGTCAGAGGATTTAACAGATTATTTGAAAGATGTTGGGATTAAAGTAAACTATCTTCATTCTGAAATTAAAACGTTAGAGCGGATTGAAATTATTCGTGATCTTCGCCTTGGTAAGTTCGATGTACTTGTCGGTATTAACTTACTTCGTGAAGGGCTTGATATTCCTGAAGTATCGCTCGTAGCGATATTAGATGCAGATAAAGAAGGATTTCTTCGTTCAGAGCGCTCGCTTATTCAGACGATTGGCCGTGCAGCTCGTAACGCAAACGGTCATGTTGTAATGTATGCCGACCGAATTACAAAATCGATGGAAATTGCAATGGAAGAAACGAAGCGTCGTCGTCAAATTCAAGAAGCATATAATGAAAAGCACGGCATTATACCGAAAACGATTCAAAAAGAGGTGCGCGATGTAATTCGGGCAACGATGGCTGCGGAGGATACCGAAACATATGAAGTGCCGTCACTAGCTTCTAAGAAAATGACGAAAAAAGAACGAGAAAATGTAATTGCAAAAATGGAAGCGGAAATGAAAGAAGCTGCAAAAGCGCTTGATTTTGAGCGGGCAGCTGAGCTTCGCGATCTATTATTAGAATTAAAAGCAGAAGGGTGAAGGTAATGGGTAAAGATTTTATCGTTGTAAAGGGTGCGAGAGCTCACAACTTAAAAAATATAGATGTCACCATTCCAAGAAATCAGCTTGTTGTTGTAACGGGGTTATCCGGTTCAGGGAAATCGTCGTTAGCATTTGATACGATTTATGCAGAAGGGCAGCGCCGGTACGTAGAATCACTATCGGCATATGCACGACAATTTTTAGGGCAAATGGATAAACCAGATGTCGATGCAATCGAAGGATTATCACCGGCCATTTCCATTGACCAAAAAACGACGAGCCGTAACCCGCGTTCAACAGTTGGAACGGTGACAGAGATTTACGATTATTTACGCTTATTATTTGCGCGTATTGGGACTCCGATTTGTCCAAATCATGGCATTGAAATTACATCGCAAACAGTTGAACAAATGGTGGATCGTATTTTAGAGTATCCAGAGCGTACAAAGCTACAAGTTCTCGCGCCGATTGTGTCAGGTCGTAAAGGTGCGCATGTGAAGCTATTAGAAGATATTAAAAAGCAAGGGTATGTCCGCGTTCGTGTTGATGGAGAAATGCTTGATGTATCCGAAGAAATTACGTTAGATAAAAATAAAAAACATTCCATTGAAGTTGTCATTGACCGGATTGTGGTGAAAGAAGGCATTGCTCCTCGCCTTGCCGATTCATTAGAAGCGGCTTTGAGGCTTGGTGAAGGCCGCGTTTTAATTGATGTGATTGGAGAAGAAGAGTTGCTGTTTAGCGAGCATCATGCTTGTCCGTATTGCGGATTTTCTATTGGTGAACTTGAGCCGCGCATGTTTTCTTTCAACAGTCCGTTCGGTGCGTGTCCGTCTTGTGATGGTCTCGGTTCAAAATTAGAAGTAGATCTTGATTTGGTTATTCCAAACTGGGATTTATCATTAAACGATCATGCAATCGCACCTTGGGAATCGACGAGCTCGCAATATTATCCGCAATTGTTAAAGTCTGTTTGTAATCATTATGGCGTTGATATGGATGTACCAGTAAAAGATATTCCGAAGCAATTGCTTGAAAAGGTGTTGTACGGAAGCGGAGAAGAAAAAGTGTATTTCCGTTATGTGAACGACTTTGGTCAAGTAAAGGAAGGCGAGATTATTTTTGAAGGTGTCATTCCTAATGTTGAGCGCCGTTACCGAGAAACGAGCTCTGATTATATTCGTGAGCAAATGGAAAAATATATGGCGGAGCAAGCTTGTCCAAAATGTAAAGGCGCTCGTTTGAAACCGGAAACTTTAGCTGTTTTTGTAGGTGGGAAAACGATTGCGGAAGTGACGCAGTTTTCTGTGCAAGACGCACACGAATTCTTTACAAATATTGAGTTAACGGAAAAGCAACAAAGTATTGCGAAGCTGGTTTTGCGTGAAATTAAAGAGCGTCTTAGCTTCTTAATTAACGTGGGACTTGATTATTTAACGCTCAGCCGTGCAGCTGGAACGTTATCAGGCGGAGAAGCGCAGCGTATTCGCTTAGCAACGCAAATTGGTTCGAGCTTAACAGGGGTATTATATATTCTTGATGAACCTTCAATCGGTTTACATCAGCGTGATAACGAGCGCTTAATTCAAACATTGAAAAATATGCGTGATTTAGGAAATACGCTTATCGTTGTAGAGCATGATGATGATACGATGATGGCCGCGGACTATTTATTAGATATTGGCCCTGGTGCAGGAATTCACGGCGGACAGGTTGTTGCAGCTGGGACACCGCAAGAAGTGATGCAAGATGATAATTCGTTAACAGGACAATATTTATCTGGTAAAAAGTTTATTCCAGTTCCGCTAGAGCGCCGCAAAGGTGATGGCCGTAAGATTGAGGTTATTGGAGCGAAGGAAAATAACTTAAAAAATGCGAAGATGTCATTCCCGCTTGGTACATTTGTTGCGGTAACGGGTGTATCTGGTTCAGGGAAAAGTACATTAATTAATGAAGTGCTATATAAAGCAGTGGCTCAAAAATTATATAAATCGAAAAGTAAGCCTGGTATGCATAAGGAAATTAAAGGCCTGGATCATTTAGATAAGGTAATTGATATTGATCAATCACCAATTGGACGTACACCGCGATCTAACCCGGCGACATATACAGGTGTATTTGATGATATTCGTGATGTGTTTGCGCAAACGAATGAAGCAAAGGTGCGCGGTTATCAAAAAGGACGCTTTAGTTTTAACGTGAAAGGTGGTCGCTGCGAAGCGTGCCGCGGTGATGGAATTATTAAAATTGAAATGCATTTCTTACCAGATGTGTACGTTCCATGTGAAGTTTGTCATGGAAAACGTTATAATCGTGAAACATTGGAAGTAAAATATAAAGATAAAAACATTTCTGAAGTGCTAGAGATGACAATTGAAGATGGGGTAGAGTTCTTTGCGAATATCCCGAAAATTAAACGTAAGCTCCAAACGCTTGTGGATGTAGGGCTTGGTTATATGAAGCTCGGTCAACCGGCAACAACGTTATCAGGCGGAGAAGCACAGCGCGTGAAGTTAGCATCTGAGCTGCACCGCCGTTCAACAGGCCGCACGTTGTATATTTTAGATGAACCGACAACAGGGCTTCATGCACATGATATTGCTCGTCTATTAAAAGTACTGCAGCGCCTTGTTGAAAATGGTGAAACGGTACTCGTTATTGAACATAACTTAGATGTTATTAAAACGGCAGATTATTTGATTGACCTTGGTCCTGAAGGCGGAGATAAAGGCGGGCAAATTGTTGCCACAGGTACGCCGGAGCAAGTTGTGAAAGAAGAGCGTTCTTACACAGGTAAGTATTTAAAAGGTGTTTTAGAACGTGATACAGCGCGTATGAAAGAAAAAGTGAAAGAAGTAGAATTAACAAAGTAAAGGAACATGTAACAGAGGGGCGGTGCCTTTCTGTTACATGTTTTCTGTTATATACATCCAAGGGGGATGAGGATGTGGATTCTACTGAAAAAGTGTTAGCCTCTTGTTGTTATTTCAGTATTTTTGTGTCTCCGTTATTATTTCCGATCATTGTGTATTTTGTTGTTCCTCATGAAGAAGTGAAATTTCATGCAAAGAAAGCTTTCATTTCCCATTTACTACCGTTCTTTTGTATATTTTTCGTTTTTCTACTTGGATTTGTGATGAACACACCAGAACAAATTGGTGTAATGGTACTTATTGCACTGTTGTTATTCGGATTAGTAAACCTTGTTATTTTCATCTGGAATATTGTGAAGGGTGTACAATTGCTTGTCAATGAGTAAATGATTTTCCGAAAGAAGAATCTGATAGGTGGCTTCATTGTATTTGTTCTTGGTATTTTTGGCGTAGTTAACGTATTATTGTTAGTATATATAAATCCACTTTGATTTTTTAACACACGAATCGCTACTATGCAGAATATAATATGCCAGGTACTAGCTTGTTCTTTTTGTTTCAAACTTGGCATGTGGCAGGATAAGGTCCTTCCTTAAAAAGAGGAGTTTTATGTCGTTTTTTCAATTTGTATTTATATATGTAGTTTAGATATTCAGTGTCCCTAGTGAAAAGGAAGTGTAAAGAACATGAGATGGGTTATATCACTTATTGTAAATAGTATTGTGCTAATCGTTGTATCAGGTCTTCTCAAAATATTTGCACCAGGTGCGTTTGAAATAGCGAATATACAAACAGCAGTAATTGCGAGCGTTATTTTGTCTCTTTTAAATGTATTTGTTAAACCGTTATTAATTTTAATTACCTTGCCAATTACTGTGTTAACATTTGGTTTCTTCTTAATCGTTATTAATGCGATTACGCTAAAAATTACGGATTCGTTACTTGGTGATGCATTTAATTTATCTGGATTTGGCGCAGCGATTATGGCAGCGATCTTTATTTCGATTTTAAATATGTTAATTGAAAAAGTGATTATTGAACCGTTATATGAGAAAAAATAATCGGATGGTAGAAAGTATCCGACAAAACGTAAAACATTTTGCGCACAGCGTGAAATGTTTTTTCTTTTTCAAAAGAAACCGTATTTCTTGTTTTAAGAAAAAAATGGTACAATAGCGGGTAGAATGGTAGTCCGCTGCCTAGATACATTCCGCAACGTGGAGGTTTACATATGCCAAAAGTTCGAACGAAAGATTTAATTGAACATTTTCATTTAGAATTAGTAAGTGGTGAGGAAGGAATTCACCGTCCAATTGATACGAGTGATTTATCACGACCTGGAATTGAAATGGCAGGATTTTTCACATATTATCCAGCTGATCGTGTGCAGCTTCTTGGGAAAACGGAGCTTACGTTTTTTGATACATTAACAGAAGAACAGAAGAAAATGCGCATGCAAGCGCTTTGTACAGAAGAAACACCGTGCATTATCGTAACGCGCGGTGAAGATGTGCCAGAGGAGTTAATGCAAGCATCTCGTCAGACGGGTGTGCCGATATTATGTTCACCGTTAAAAACAACACGTTTATCGAGTCGTTTGACGAATTATTTAGAAAGTAAATTGGCGCCAACAACAGCTATTCATGGTGTATTAGTTGATATTTACGGCGTCGGTGTAATGATTACAGGACAAAGTGGTGTCGGGAAAAGCGAAACAGCACTTGAGCTTGTGAAGCGCGGACATCGTCTTGTCGCTGATGATAGTGTAGAAATTCGCCAAGAAGATGACGATACACTAGTCGGGAGTTCACCGGAGTTAATTGAGCATTTACTTGAAATTCGTGGACTTGGCATTATTAACGTAATGACGTTATTTGGTGCAGGTGCAGTGCGTAATCATAAACGTATTACACTTGTGATTAATCTTGAGATTTGGGATCAAAAGAAAAATTACGACCGCCTTGGCTTAGATGAAGAAAAAATGAAAATTATTGATACAGAGATTACAAAGATTACTCTTCCAGTACGACCAGGTCGAAACTTAGCTGTCATTATTGAAGTAGCAGCGATGAACTACCGTTTAAAACGTATGGGCGTCAATGCAGCGCAACAATTTTCAGATCGTCTTATGAGCGCGATTGAACAAGGAGATCAAAATTAAATATAAGTGAAACTTCCATTAATGGAATAGAAGGGGAGTAGAGAATATGCTGTTAGGGTCTGTACCGCAGCTTGATCGCGTAGCAGTTCAGCTTGGGCCGTTTCCAATCTATTGGTACGGTGTCATTATTGGTACGGCTGTGTTGCTTGGATTATTGCTTGCAACCCGCGAAGGAGAGCGTCTCGGTGTTCCGAAAGATACGTTTATTGATTTGGTCCTAATTGCAGTGCCGATTGCAATCATTTGTGCACGTGCATACTATGTTATTTTCGAATGGAACTATTATTCCCAAAATCCAAGCCAAATTATTAACATTCGTCAAGGTGGTTTAGCGATTCATGGCGGATTAATTGGTGCGGTTCTTACCGGAATGGTATTTACAAAAATACGCGGGCTATCTTTTTGGAAGCTAGCAGATATTGCAGCACCAAGTATTTTGCTTGGACAAGCGATTGGCCGCTGGGGCAACTTTATGAACCAAGAAGCTCACGGCGGTGAGGTAACGCGTCAATTTCTTGAAAGTTTGCATTTACCGCAGTTTATTATAAATCAAATGTATATTGATGGCGTATATTACCATCCAACATTTTTATATGAATCACTGTGGAATTTTGCTGGGGTTATTTTACTCCTATTTTTGCGGAGAGCAAATTTGCGCCGCGGAGAACTATTCTTTATCTATTTAACTTGGTACTCCATCGGTCGTTTCTTTGTAGAAGGATTGCGCACAGATAGCTTAATGCTTGGTCCGCTTCGCATTGCGCAGGTTGTCTCCATTGTCTTAATTCTCGTCTCTATCATTTTTGTTGTTGTGAGACGAAAAATGGGGTATGCGGATAAACGATATGCAGAAAAATAATGATAGAACTTCAGAGATAATTCAGAAAAAGTAGCGTCATATATACGGCGCTGCTTCTTTTCATATCCCGCTATTTGCGGGCTTTCCATCAGCGGAAAAAAGCGCTGATGGAAGTTTTACTTGATCCCGCTCTAACAAGCAGTAAGCGCAAAAGGAAATGCGAGAAGAGGAACTGCTTGTAAGAACCCGATTGGGCGGGCTAACCATTCGAAGGAAAAGCGACTTCGAATGGAAGTTTCACTTTATCATACAAACAACTAAGGACGTGGAAAAGATGAACATCAATACAGTGTTATTTGATTTGGATGGAACGTTGATTAATACGAACGAACTTATTATTTCTTCATTTTTATATACTTTAGAAAAGTACTATCCAAATCAGTATCAGCGTGAAGATGTACTGCCGTTTATTGGTCCATCATTGCACGATACATTCAGTAAGATTGACGAAAACCGAGTGGAAGAACTCATCCAATGTTATCGTGATTTTAATCATGAACATCATGATGAGCTAGTAGAAGAGTATGAAACAGTGTATGAGACGGTGCAGGATTTGCGAAAGAAAGGTTATAAAGTTGGGATTGTAACAACGAAGGCGCGCAAAACTGTTGAAATGGGATTAAAACTATCGAAATTAAAACAGTTTTTTGATGTTGTGGTGACAATTGATGATGTAGAGCATGTGAAGCCACATCCAGAACCGATTCAAAAAGCGCTGCAATTATTAGAAGCAAAGCCGGAAGAAGCGTTAATGGTAGGGGATAATCATCACGATATTGTTGGTGGGCAAAATGCTGGCGTGAAGACAGCAGCGGTTGCATGGACAGTTAAAGGACGCGAATATTTAGAGTCTTATAAACCGGATTATATGTTAGAAAAAATGAGTGATTTGTTAACGATCTTAGGCTGACAAGGAGAGAGCATGGTGCGACGGACAACACGCTACCCTGTGTCAGGAGCAAATTCATTATGGAACGTATATAAGACCGTTTCATTTTGGAAAGTGATGAAAAACTTCATTATCATTCAAATTGCGCGTTATACTCCGTTTTTACGGATGAAAAATTGGTTATATCGCACATTTTTGCGCATGCAAGTTGGTGAGCAAACTTCTTTTGCTTTGATGGCTATGCCTGATATTATGTTTCCAGAGAAAATTACGGTTGGGCGTAATTCGATAATTGGTTATAATACAACATTATTAGCTCATGAATATTTAATTACAGAATATCGCCTTGGTGAAATTAGAATTGGAGACGAAGTCATGATTGGAGCAAATTCGACGATTTTACCGGGTATTGTCATTGGAGACGGAGCGATTGTTTCCGCGGGTACACTTGTTCATCGTGATGTACCGAGCGGTGCTTTCGTTGGTGGAAATCCGATGCGTGTTATTTATACGAAAGAGGAAATGGCAGCGAGAGAAGGGAAATGTTAAAAATGTAACATTTCCTTTTCTTTTCGAGAATGAAAAGGAAATAATTGCGTATAATATACTGTTTTGTTTTTAGAAGAATCGTTTATACTTATAGATAGAAGAATGAAATAATGGAGGCTCTATGGGGAAAAATCAAGAAGTTCATAAAGATAACGGACAAGTAATTGCTTTTAATCAATTAGCCGATTTCTTTTATGATAAAGGAATGAAGGCTTATCGCAATCATCATTTAGATGATGCAATTAAATATTTCAAAAGAGCGGCACAAAGTCAGAAAGAGCCGTTTATTTTATGTCAATTAGCAACGGCATTATCAGAAGCGGGAGAGTATCACGAATCGAATCAAATTTTATTGCAAATCGTTCGTACGGGTGAACGAATAGAAGAATGCTATTATTTTATGGCAAATAATTATGCGTATCTTGGTCTATTCCAACAAGCGAAAAAGTATGCAGAGCGTTATTTAGAAATTGCGACGGATAAAGAATTTATTGCAGAGACGATGGAACTTTTAGAGATTATCGAAGAAGAAGAAATAGATGCACCGGAATTAGAAGATGAAGATGGACTAATTGTGATGCAAGAGCAAGCAAATCATTATATTCGGAATGGTCAATTAGAAGAGGCAATTGCTACGCTTGAAGGAGTTATAACGGAATATCCGGAATTTTGGTCGGCACATAATAATTTAGCGATTGCTCATTTTCAGCTTGGTAATGTTGATCAAGCATTGAAAATGACTGAGCTCATTTTAGAGAAGAATCCAGGGAATATTCATGCGTTATGTAATACGCTTATTTTTCTATATTCTATTGGAGAATATAAGCAAGTAGAAAAGTTAGCAGAGCAACTGGAGACGGTGTATCCGATGTCGTTTGAACATCGTGTAAAACTAGGGACAACATTTGCGACAATTGGTCGTTTTGAAAGTGCATATAAATGGTTAAAAGTTTTAAAACGTCAAGGCTATGAAGGTGATGTTAGTTTTTATTATTGGTTTGCATATTCTGCTTACATGGTAAACGATGAACAAACAGCAGAGAAAATGTGGGCACACGTGGTGGAATTACATCCTGATAAAAAAGGAAAAGAGCCTTGGAATGCTATTAATTTAGCAGATGAAGGCCAAAATATTTTATTTCAAGAACTGCAGCAATCATTTCAGCAAAGTGAAACGTTAGAAGAACAAATGCTGGCTTTATATTTAATGAATGAGCTGACGACACCAGAGAAAATCGGCTTTTTCTTTGATGTGATGCAATCTCCTAAGCGTGTTCCAATCGTATCACAGCTCGCGCACTATTTCTTTTTAATAAATAGTCATAAAAGTATCCCACAAGAGCTTCAGCCGTTTGAACAATGTATTCATATTGCTGATGCTTTATACAACTATACAAAAAAAGATGATGAGCTGATTGAAGAGTGTCTATACCTTTGGTTTTGTACATTTATACGCTTATACACGAGCGGAACGGTGTTTACAAATGTATATGGTTGGTCAGCGGCAGTTGAATATATTGTAAGAGGTGAATGTCACGATAAGTTGACGCAGGTAGAACTAGGGAATATATATAATGTATCAGTAGCAACTGTACGAAAGTATGTGCAAGCGGTAAGAAGTGTGCATGCGTAAAGTGAAACTTCCATCAGTGACGCCTTTCTCACTGATGGTTAGCCCTCACCAATCGGGCTTTTACGGGCAGTTATTCTCCCGCTTCTCTGCTTCGCTTTTCCTCTGAATCTTGAGGTGGAAGGTTACTGCCCGCGAATAGCGGGGTAAGAGCGAGCAAATCATTGGGAAAAAAACATTGCCGGCAGTATAATGAGGGTATGAAAAGGTCGTTATGAACAGGAGATGAAGACTATGGCAGAAGAAAAAATTTATGATGTAATTATTATCGGAGCTGGTCCAGCAGGAATGACAGCAGCTGTGTATACATCTCGATCAAATTTAAGTACGTTAATGCTAGAACGCGGTATTCCAGGCGGACAAATGGCAAATACAGAAGAAGTAGAAAACTATCCGGGTTATGACCATATTTTAGGGCCGGATTTATCAAATAAAATGTTTGAACATGCGAAGAAATTCGGTGCAGAATATGCATATGGTGATGTAAAACAAGTTATTGATGGAAAAGAGTATAAAACTATAATCGCTGGAAAGAAAGAATATAAAGCACGTGCAATTATTGTAGCAAGCGGTGCGGAATATAAGAAAATTGGTGTGCCAGGCGAGAAAGAACTTGGCGGACGCGGCGTATCATACTGCGCAGTATGTGACGGTGCATTCTTTAAAGGAAAAGAGCTTGTTGTTGTTGGTGGCGGCGACTCAGCTGTTGAAGAAGGTGTGTATTTAACGCGCTTTGCAACGAAAGTAACAGTTGTTCATCGTCGTGATCAATTGCGTGCACAAAAGATTTTACAGGACCGTGCTTTCCAAAATGAAAAAGTTGATTTCATTTGGAATCACACTGTAAAAGAAATTAATGAAGCAAATGGAAAAGTAGGCAGCGTAACGCTTGTAGATGTAAACAGTGGGGAAGAGCAAGAGTTCAAAACAGACGGTGTGTTTGTTTATGTTGGTATGTTACCACTTTCTAAACCATTTGTAGAATTAGGTATTACAAATGAAAATGGCTATATTGAAACAAATGAACGTATGGAAACAAAAGTTCCTGGTATTTTCGCAGCTGGTGATATTCGTGAAAAAATGCTTCGCCAAATTGTAACAGCAACAGGTGATGGAAGTATTGCAGCGCAAAGTGCACAGCATTACGTGGAATGCCTAGTAGAAGAATTAAAAGAAGAAAAATAATAATTCAAGAAGAGAAGTTACCTTACTGAGGTAACTTCTTTTTCATTTATCGGCGCTTTTTTCGATATATCGGCTGTAGTTTCTATTATTACATTTAATTTTGGATTTGCGATTGTATCATATTTTAGTAAGAAATAAGTGATTGAGGGGTAGTCCTTAGTCACTTATTTTTTTGTTTGTAAAAGGTTAAAACCTACTTTTTTTAAGGGGGGGGCGAGAGCGACTGGTCGTGCATAGTAGCGTTCAGGGCCTTTTTGTGCCACATGCGGAGTTTGAAACAAAAAGACGATGCAAGTGGAGGCTATGTTTTGTTTAGCGTGGCAGTGACTTGTAGGTTGAGAAAACTTTTAGATGGGCGAGAGTGACTGGTTGTGTAAAGATGGGTTCAGGGCCTTTTTGTGCCACGTGCGGAGTTTGAAACAAAAAGACGATGCAAGTTGGAGGTTATGTTTTGTTTAGCGTGGCAGTGACTTGTAGGTTGAGAAAACTTTTAGATGGGCGAGAGTGACTAGCCGTGTAAAGAAGCGTTCAGGGCTTATTTTTGCCACGTTCAGGGCTTGAAACAAAGGGAGGAAACGACTGGGGTTCCTTCGTTGTGACAAACTGTATTTGATAGTATAATGAAGGAAGTATATAATGGGGATTTCTCCGTTAGTAGCTGAGGTGAAGAAGTTTGCAAAGAGTGACGAACTGTGTGTTAATTAAGGATAATGAAGTTCTTCTATTACAAAAGCCTCGTCGAAATTGGTGGGTTGCTCCAGGGGGAAAAATGGAGCGCGGGGAGACAGTAAGAGAATCGGTTGTTCGCGAATATCGCGAAGAAACGGGTATTTATTTGAAAAACCCAGCATTAAAAGGTGTCTTCACTTTCGTAATCCAAGAAGGAGACAAGGTTGTTTCTGAATGGATGATGTTTTCTTTCTTAGCGACAGACTTTGCAGGAGAAAATAAACTGCAAAGCGAAGAAGGGATAATAGGCTGGCATACATTTGATAAGATTGATGAGTTGCCAATGGCACCGGGAGATTATCATATTATTGATTATTTAATTAAAGGAAATGGTATTATTTACGGTACATTTGTATATACACCAGATTTTGAATTGCTTTCGTATCGATTAGATCCGAGTTAAACCATGAGGGGTGATATGATGGATGCGCATAATGATATTAAAATGGTTATTATTACAGGAATGTCTGGAGCCGGGAAAACAGTTGCCTTACAAAGTTTCGAAGATCTAGGATATTTTTGTGTGGATAATTTACCGCCGATGTTGTTGCCAAAGTTTGTTGAATTAATGGCAGACTCGAAAGGTAAAATGAATAAAGTAGCGCTCGGTATTGATTTACGTGGACGAGAGTTCTTTGATCACTTATGGGGAGCGCTTGATGATTTAACAGAACGTACATGGATTATACCGCATATTTTATTCTTAGATGCAAAAGATAGTACACTTGTGACTCGTTATAAAGAAACAAGGCGTTCACATCCACTTGCTCCAACGGGTCTTCCGTTAAAAGGAATAGAAGCAGAGCGTTCATTATTAACAGATATGAAGGCGCGTGCGAATATTGTACTTGATACATCAGAATTAAAGCCGAAAGAGTTAAGAGAAAAGATTATTCAATTATTCTCAACTGAGGGTGAACAAGCATTTCGTGTAAATGTGATGTCATTTGGATTCAAATATGGTATTCCAATTGATGCTGATTTAGTATTTGATGTTCGTTTTTTACCAAATCCATACTATATTCCACATATGAAGCCATTAACAGGTCTTGATGAGGAAGTATCGTCATATGTGCTTAAATTTAATGAAACGCACAAGTTTTTAGAGAAGTTAACTGACCTTATTTCCTTTATGCTTCCGCATTATAAACGCGAAGGGAAAAGTCAGCTTGTTATTGCGATTGGATGTACAGGTGGGCAACATCGATCCGTTACACTTGCAGAATATTTAACGAAATATTTAAAGCAAGAGTATACAACGCATGTATCTCATCGTGATGTGGAGAAGAGAAAGGGACATTAAGAGATGGGAAAAGAGGGGAAACCAAAAATCGTTATTATGGGAGGTGGAACGGGTCTATCCGTTTTGCTTCGCGGTTTAAAAACGTATCCTGTTGATATTACAGCGATTGTAACGGTCGCTGATGATGGGGGAAGTTCTGGAAGGCTCCGTGATGAGTTAAAAATCCCGCCTCCTGGAGATATTCGTAACGTGCTGGTTGCGTTGTCTGATGTAGAGCCTTTGGTGGAGTTGTTATTTCAGCATCGCTTTACATCAGGAGAAGGATTAACAGGACATGCGCTTGGAAATTTATTGTTAGCTGGAATGACAGCTATTACAGGTGATTTCTTTCATGCGATTACGGAAACGAGTAAAGTGTTAAATGTGAGAGGACGTGTACTTCCAGCTGCAAATCAAAGTGTTGTTTTGCATGCGGAATTGGAAGATGGTCAAATTGTAAGCGGGGAATCGAAAATTCCGTATTACGGGAAAAAAATTAACCGTGTCTTTTTAACACCGGGGGAAGTAGAGCCGCTTCATGAAACGTTAATGGAAATTCAAAGAGCTGATTTACTTTTATTTGGACCAGGAAGTTTGTATACGAGCATTTTGCCGAATTTAATGGTGAAAAAAATCGGTGAGGCAGTACTTCAGGCAAAAGCGAAGAAAGCATATGTTTGTAATGTTATGACTCAAGCTGGTGAAACAATGGGATATACAGCGTTTGACCATGTGAAAGCATTGCATGATCATCTTGGAGAAGCGTTTATCGATACAGCAATCGTTAACGATGAATCAATCCCATCTCAATTATTAGGACGCTATGCAAAAGAAATGTCGGAGCCAGTTGAGATCGATGAAGAACGTTTTGCTGCGCATAATATTAAGTTGATTAAAGGTTGTTTGGCAAAGTATGATGATAAAGTTGTGCGTCATGATACGATAAAGCTAGCTTCGATTTTATATTCATTAATATAACTTGTAAGCTATAAAGCGTTACTTCTTTGAGGTAACGCTACAAATTCATTTAGGGTAGTAATGATCATTAATAGGAGGTGAAACGGTTGTCCTTTGCATCAGAAACAAAGAAGGAGCTAACAAAGCTTACGATGAAGGAATGCTGTGAGAAGGCAGAGTTGTCAGCATTGCTTCGTATGAACGGTTCACTCTCCTTTTCAAACCGCCGTGTAATCATTGACATTCAAACGGAAAATGCAGCGATTGCGCGGAGAATCTATACATTATTGAAAAAAGGATATAACGTGACAGTTGAACTACTTGTGCGTAAGAAAATGCGCTTAAAGAAAAATAATGTGTACATCGTTCGTTTAGTTGAAAGAGCGCGTGAAATTTTATCCGATTTACACATTGTGCGAGAAGACTTTTCGTTTATTCGCGATATTTCACAAGAATTAATTGAGAAAAAGTGTTGTAAACGTTCGTACTTACGCGGTGCATTTTTAGCGGGTGGTTCTGTAAATAATCCAGAAACATCGTCGTATCATTTAGAAGTTTTCTCGTTATACCAGGAGCACAATGATGCGATATGTGAACTTATGAATGAGTTTATGTTAAATAGTAAAACGTTAGAAAGACGAAAAGGGTACATTACGTATTTAAAGGAAGCGGAAAAGATTACCGAATTCTTAAATATTATTGGTGCTCATAGTGCTCTTTTAAAGTTTGAAGATATTCGGATTGTGCGTGATATGCGTAATTCTGTAAATCGTCTTGTGAATTGTGAAACAGCAAACTTAAATAAAACGATTGGTGCAGCTTTAAGACAGATTGAAAACATTCGTTATATTGAAGAGACTGTTGGACTTGACTTTTTACCAGATAAATTACGTGAAATCGCAGAACTACGTATCAATTATCAAGATGTTACATTGAAAGAATTAGGAGAAATGGTATCTGGGGGAAACATTAGTAAATCGGGGATCAATCATCGTTTGCGTAAAATTGATGACATTGCAGAGAAATTACGCGCCGGTGAAGCGGTTATAAAAAAATAAAGGGCAAAGGGGAATGGAACAGTGGTTCAAAAACTGGTAGAGGTACGGTTGAAGACTGGATTACAAGCACGTCCGGCGGCGTTGTTTGTACAAGAGGCAAATCGTTTTCAAGCTGATATTTTTATGGAAAAAGACGGGAAAACGGTCAATGCTAAAAGTATTATGGGGATTATGAGCTTAGCTGTTGGATCTGGATGTGAAGTTACAATTACGACAGAAGGATCAGATGAGACAGAAGCATTAGCAGCACTTGTTGCTTATGTACAAAAAGAACAATAAAAAGCTATCGCGAATGTGCGATAGCTTTTTATTGTGGCTGGGCTACTCGCCGCGTGTCGAATGTGGTCGAGGGGTCTTTAAATCGTGTCGAGTCGCCGATAAATTGTGCCGAGTCGCTGATAAATGAAAAAGAGCTATCAGGAATGATAGCTCTTTTCTATAAGCGATTAGCGATTTGTAAAGATTTTATCGATTAAGCCGTATTCTAGCGCTTTTTCTGCTGTCATGAAGTTGTCGCGTTCTGTGTCGCGCTCGATTACTTCTAAGTCTTGACCTGTACGCTCAGCAAGAATTTTGTTTAGTTTATCACGTAAGAATAGGATACGTTTTGCAGCGATTTCGATTTCTGTCGCTTGTCCTTGTGCGCCGCCAAGTGGTTGGTGAATCATAACTTCACTGTTTGGAAGAGCGAAACGTTTTCCTTTTTCACCAGCTGCAAGTAAGAAAGCACCCATAGATGCAGCCATACCGATACAAATTGTAGATACGTTTGGTTTAATGAATTGCATTGTATCGTAAATTGCCATACCAGCTGTAATAGATCCACCAGGACTGTTGATGTATATATGAATATCCTTTTCTGGGTCTTGTGATTCTAAGAATAAAAGCTGAGAAACGATTGAGTTTGCTACGTTGTCATCAATTGCGCTACCAAGCATGATGATGCGGTCTTTTAATAAACGAGAGTAAATATCGTAAGCACGTTCCCCGCGATTTGTTTGTTCAATAACTGTAGGAATTAAATTCATGTGTAACTTCCTCCTTTAACACATTTGTTAATTTTATAATACAATTATGGTCAATAAAGGTCAAACAAAACCACTTCAGTTTCAAAAAATATGTAGTTGTATCATGTTAATTCGCTATAAATAAGGAATTCCCTTCTTCTGTACCTTCCTCATCATAACCGAATTGGGTGAATTTAAACATACTTATAGAAAACCCCTCTTTTTTTAGGTAGGCGAGTGCATCCGGCCATGCATAGAAGCGGTCAGGACCTGTTTTTGCCACATGCGAAGTGAAAACCAAAAAAGAACGCTATTACATATATAAGCGTTCTTTTCCGTACTATTCCTTTAGTAAATACGTAACTTTATTTAAAATTTCTTCTAGCTTCTTGGCGTTGTTTGCATACATGTTCGCGGCAATGCTTGATTTCGTTTCTAAAGAAAAGAGTTCAAGATCAGCATGACACTTCTTTAAGGAAGCGAATAATAATGGTTTGTCTTGAGGAGAAGGCATTTGGATTTTATCGTTGTATATGTCGACTGTTAGTTGGCCGTAGGAGTCGACTTGTCCAATGAATACGTTGTCGATTGCAACCCCCATTTTTTCGAGTTCGGTGCGAACCCAAGCGCGGTTATGACCGCTTGCTGCAAGAGGTTCATCTATTATGTTTCCATCCATAATGATTGTGTGTGTTTCTTTTTCGTTTGGTAGTTTTAATCCGATATCTTTTGCAGTTAATGGTTGCTTGTCCTTCTTCAATAATACGTTTAGTTCACCGCTCGGTTCTAATATAGCGAATTCAACATCGGTTATGTTGAATACATCTTTTTTTCGCAGAAGTTCTAATAGTTCGTCGCTTGTATATTTTTCCTTTTTTAAATTATCTTCGAGTACTTTGCCGTCTTTTATAAAAATAGTGGATTTACCTTCTACAAAATCTCGTACTGTTTTATTTTTTAAGGAAATTAGTCCTGCGAAAAAGGGAATGACGGCAAAAACCAGCATACTAGAAATACCGTGGAAGAAGTTTTGTTCCAGTCCTGTTGACACTTCCGCAGCGATATCACCGATTGTCATACCTGCTATGTATTCAAAAAAGGAAAGTTGAGCGATTTGTCTTTTGCCAAGCCATTTCGTAATGGCGAATAAAACAATTAAGACACATAAAGAACGTATAATGACAAGTGGCCATTCTGGTATGTGAATGTTAGGCATGTATATCCTCTCCAGTCTTCCTAAAATCCTTTATATTGTGGTTCTTCTCGCTCTAATGTTGAAACGCGCCCTTGTATATCAGCGATAATACTATCCATCTCTAACATACATTCATGAAAAACGCGCTTTGTTTCTTGATCAGCAGAGTTTTGAGAAAGGGCGCTTAAACTTGCTTGTGCACCTTTCAAACTAGCAAGGCATGTTTTGACGCTTGCAACAACGGTCATGAGAGCACCTCTTATCCTTTTGGTTTAAATAATAAAGCTCCAATAAATCCGAAGATAATTGCGGCGGATACACCAGCGCTTGTTACTTTAAACATTCCTGTTATAACGCCAATGATTCCATGTTCAGCAGCTTCGGCCATTGCGCCGTGAACGAGAGCGTTCCCAAAGCTTGTAATAGGAACCGTTGCACCCGCTCCGGCAAAATCAATTAATGGTTCATACAAATTAAATCCGTCTAATATAGCGCCAATGACAACAAGTGTCGCCATTGTATGAGCGGGGGTGAGTTTGAAGACGTCGAACATAATTTGTCCAATGACACAAATGATGCCGCCGATTACAAAAGCCCAGAAAAAGATCATGTATTATACACCTCCAACTTCAATGGATACTGCATGGGCGATACAAGGAATTGTTTCTTGTTGCTGGAAAGTTAATGGGGAAAGTAGGGCCCCGGTAGCAACTACAAGTATTTTGCGAAACTCTCCTTTTTTCATTCGGTTTAGTAAATGTCCATACACAACAGTTGCTGAGCAGCCTGGGCCACTTGCTCCTGCTAAAATAGGTTGGTCGTCTCTATAAATGAGCAATCCGCAATCTTGAAATTGTTCGCTTCGTATAGATGTTCCTTGCTTTCGTAGTAAGTCATAGGCAATTTCTCGTCCGACATGACCGAGATCGCCCGTTACAATTAAGTCGTAGTAGGATACGTCGATTTGTCGTTCTCTTAAATGTGCTTCTATCGTGTCGACAGCAGCGGGAGCCATAGCCCCTCCCATATTAAACGGATCGGTTAATCCCATATCGATCACTCTTCCGATTGTTGCTGATGTTACGCAAGGTCCATCTCCTTGATCACTTAATAAGGCAACACCGGCTCCTGTTACTGTCCACTGCGCGGTAGGGGGTTTTTGTCCTCCGTATTCAGTTGGATATCTAAACTGTTTTTCTATAGCGGTATTATGGCTTGATGCTCCTGTTAATAAATATTTCGCTCCTTTTGCATTTACGATGCTTGCCCCTAACGCAAGTCCTTCCATTGAAGTAGAACAAGCGCCGAATAATCCGAGATAGGGAGTGCCGAGTGTCCGGCAAGCAAAGCTTGAAGGTGTAATTTGATTAATTAAATCTCCCGCCAAGATAAATTGAACATCTTCCTTCCGTAGTTTTGCTTTTTCGGTTGCTCTGCTGCAAGCCTCTTCGAATAAAACGCGATGTGCCTTTTCATAAGAGTCTTGTCCTAGCCATAAATTATCATGCAATGTATCGAAATCGTCAGGGATGTTGCCGTTTGCTTCAAATGGTCCGCCAATGACACCAGTTGAGATAATCACGGGTTTGTTTTCAAATACCCATGTTCGGTGACCTTGTAACATTTAAAATCCTCCCCATTGAATTAAAATTGTGCGAATCAGTGCAATTACAAAAGCGGAAAATACACCAAATAAAATAACGGATCCGGCTAGTTTAAACATATTTCCGCCCACTCCAAGAACAAAACCTTCCGTACGGTGCTCGATACAAGCGGATATGACAGAATTTCCAAATCCGGTCACTGGAACGGCTGTACCTGCCCCGCCAAACTGAGCTAATCGATCGTATACACCAAAACCTGTTAGGAGCATAGAAATAAAGATCATTGTTGCTACAGTTGGGTTCCCCGCAGATTGTTCAGTAAAATCGAAATAAGTAATATAAAATGTGGAGATAAGTTGACCGATTAAACAAATGAATCCGCCAACAAAAAATGCTTTTATACAATTTTTTAGAACAGGACGCTTCGGCTCACGCTGCTGTTCAAACTTTTTATATTCTTGTTGCACTGGTGTTAAGTCTTTGTTTTGGCTCGACATATGAATCCATCCTTTTCTATGGTGAAAAGTATTATCCCGCTATTCGTGGGCAGTAAATTGAAGAAGAACGGGGGAACTACCCGTAAAAGCCCGATTGGGCGGGCTTTCCCTCAGTAAGAAAAGCATCACTGATGGAAGTTTCACTTTATTACGTATCAGAATGCATTTCTTCTTTCACTACTTTTAGTTGTTTCTTAATCTCTTTCTTATCCGCTTTTTTGTTTTTAATCTTCGTTTCTAATTTATCTAGCAACATAAAAATTTTTTTATCTGTACTGACATAAATTTTTGAATTTGGATACTTTTTTTCTAATGTTTGTTTCATTTTCTTTTTTAATTTCTTTAGCTGAAAGCGTTCGTGGTGCTCTGGTTTCGCGGCTACATACAGTTCGTTATCTAAATTAACCGCCTTTACATCAATTATTTCTTCCATATTAAAAATCTTATCTTTCGCTTGATTTGCTATGGATTGATCAACAGACTCCATACTGACTTGTTTTAATTTCGTATCTTCTTTAGTTGCTTTGTGTTCTTCTTTCTCATTTGCTTCTTTTTTTACTTTTTTATCTAGTGGGCTGTTACAGCCGCTTAGGAAATTGAGGGAGAGAAGGAATAACAAAGTAATAATCCTAAATTTTCGCATTGTATCATTCCGTTTCTATAGCTCTATGTAATTTGAGGTGAAAAAAGGATGATATGGTATCACCCTTTTTTCGGTTCAGTGTAAAGTAGGCATCAATGCCCTTTACTGTTGTGTATATTGAGGTTCTTCTTGTTGAACCTCTTCAACGCGTGGAGATAAAGAATCAATAATCGTTTGCGTTTGCTGCGCTGCACTTTGGAATAATTGCTTTGCTTGTTGGTTATCAGTATCAAGAGCGAACCCTTCTAAGCTCGCTTGTGCACTTTTTAATCCTGAAACAGTTTGTTTAAGTTTCGTAATTACAGTCATAACGTAATTCCTCCTCTGTTTGAATTGAATTTCAATGATTAGAATTTGTGAATGTGCGTTGAAATATAATTACCAATTTTAGGTTTTGTTCGAAATGTAAATTTTTATCATGTAATTTGAAAATGTAAGGGATTAGCAGGTTTTCTATATAAGCGAGTAGCAAGCATGTTGTATTCTGCATAGCAATGAATTGTATGTAGGGAAATTAAAATATCAATAGTTATGGTTATTAGAAAATAACGATTATGTGTAAATTTGTAGGCTTTTGATGGAGAGTACATATTTTATATTTCGTAGTTCAAAATATCATGTATCAATTGAAATATGGAGAATAAAAATTAGCAAACGACGATAAAAAGGAGAAAAAGTTATGGATCATCATACTTTAATTAGATGGTTGGAAGCGATGTTAATTATTTTCGCATTAATTGCAATTTGGTTTTCTGCAAGTAATTTCAGTAGTGTGAAGCGCTTTTTAATTGGTCGTCCTATGTCAACGTCAGAGCTTCATGCGCAACATAACAAGTTATTTTGGTTAATCGCGCTGCCGATCCTTTCAGCGGATTTGTATTCATCTGTTGCATATGGACCTGAATCAGGAATGACAGAGCTTGTAGGACTTGGCCCTGATGCGAAATGGTTAATTTTACCGATTACCATTTCTACTATCGTTCTTTTGGCAATATTGATTGTCTCGTATATTATGGGGATTTTGGCATATCCAAACGGCGGGGGAGCGTATGCTATTGCGAAGGATAACTTCAAGCCACGCTGGGTTTCTCTTGTTGCCTCTAGTTCTTTGCTTGTTGATTATGTGTTGACCGTAGCTGTATCCGTATCTGCGGCGATGGAAGCTGTTTCTTCAGCGTATCCTGTAGTCGCTCCTTATGAAACGATTTTGGCTATTTTATGCGTCGTTCTTTTAGTGCTTGTAAACTTACGCGGAGTAGCAGAATCAGCTCGCGTATTTGCTTGGCCGACATTCGGGTTTATGATTTGTATGTTAACTTTAATTTTTACGGGCTTTTTTGATGAACTTCGTCACGGGTTTATTCAACCAAGTACACCGAGCTTTGGAACAGTTCCAGAGGGCTTAACAACTTTACTAGTTTTGAAAGCGTTCAGTTCAGCTTGTTCAGCCCTTACAGGAATTGAGACGATTTCAAATGCAGTTCCTATTTTTAGAGAACCACAGCAAAAAAACGCAATTAGAACGTATATTGCTTTAGGTTCGATCACAGCTGTGACACTGTTAGGATTTTCGTTTCATCTGTATGCGAAAGGTATTACGCCAGACCCACATAACACGATGTTGTCACAGTTAGCTGGCATGTATTTTGGACATGGAATTTTATATCAAGTCATTATATGGTTTACGTTCATTGTGTTAATTTTAGCAGCAAACTCTACATTTACAGGATTTTCTCAGCTTGCTGCGATTGTAGCAGCAGACGGATTTTTGCCTCGAAGCTTAACAAATCGCGGAGACCGCTTAGGATATTCGAATGGAATTATTGCGTTAGCATCACTAGCATGTATTTTGATTATAGCGTTTCATGCGCATACGAATGCGTTAATTCCGCTTTATGCGATCGGTGTGTTCCTTTCGTTTACAGTAGCGCAAATTGGTTTGATGCGCCGCTGGAAGCGAGTGAAAGGATCAAACTGGAAAGTTAAGTTTACAATTAATACAGTTGGTGCTGTGATTACATCAATCGTTGCCGTTATTTTTGCTGTTACAAAATTTACGGGCGGCGCCTGGGTTGTATTAGTTGTCTTGCCGATTGTTATTTTCATCTCAATGTCCATTCACAAGCATTATGAAGATGTTGCGAAAGAACTGCGCATCGATATGCAAACGATACGTCCAGAAGCAAGCGATATAGTCACACTCGTTTTAGTGTCAGGCGTTCATCGTGTTGTGAACAACACGATATCCTTTGCGAAAAGTGTAGATGTGGATCCGATTGCTGTATATGTTGGTTTCGATGCTGCATCTATAAATAAAATGGAGACAAAGTGGAAAGAATGGGGAACTCCTTGTAGACTGGTAGTTCTTCGCAGTAAATATCGGTCTATACTTGAACCGCTGAATCGCCTTATTAAAACGATAGAAGCGAAACAAAAGGGTGGGGGACACATTCATATTATTATTCCGCAGTTTATTCCGCACAAATGGTGGCATCATGCGTTGCATAACCAAAGTGCGCTTCTATTACGCATGTGGTTTATGCGCAATAAAGATATTGTAATTACAACGGTTCCATATCATTTGCAGAAATAATATCGTTTCATGATTGGCAGCCCACATCGTTACGTGATGTGGGCTGTTATTCAGTAATTATGACATAAGAAGTAATTGCTTCCAAAACGAAGATATCGTATAATAAACATTACGCGATAGGATAAACAGGTATCCGTTTGCCGTAGAATTTATAATCATGCGCCCATAGCTCAGTCGGATAGAGCGGTGGTTTCCGGTACCACGTCTGCCGGGGGTTCGAATCCCTCTGGGCGCGTCAAAAACCCTAACTTATAGTAAAGTTAGGGTTTTATTAATATAAAAGAGTAGTCTAAGTATAATGAGGTTTCGTTATATTTAAACTACTCTTTTTAATTGTTATTTCTAGAAATGGGAGTTACTATTAGTACGTGGTATAAAGTTTTGAGTGTTTTTAAAAGGTTGGCATTCATTCCTCCTAAATATTATTCGTTTTTTTAGTTGTAATATATAAACTTGAATAATACATATAGAGTAATAATATGTGGATATGGGTGTTAGTCCAGGATTCTCCTTTTTATAAACTTATTGTACAATAGAAGTGAGGGGGAGATTAGGTTGAAAGCAAGTCTTTTACAAGAACAAAGTTTACGTTTGGCAATGACGCAAGAGTTAAGACAAGCAATTACAATGCTCCAGTACAATGTGCAGGAATTAACGGAGTTTTTGTATGAGCAATCGCTGGAAAATCCCCTTATCGAGCTGGGGGGCTTTGACAGGGAGAAGAAAAAAAGTAAAACAACGGGGAAACAAACTGAGAATCAAATGGAAATTTATAGTGTTGATTCAACAACGATTCAACAGCATTTAGTAAACCAATTGCAGTATTATAAAATAGATGAAAAGCAAAGAAGAATTGCCTCATTCATTATTTTAAATATGGATGAGAATGGATATTTACAAGAAACGAATGAGGAATTAGCGTCGTTATTATCAGTGCGTATAGAAGACGTGAATAGCTGTATGGAGCTCGTTCAATCGTTAGAGCCAGCAGGGATAGGAGCGAGAAATATTCAAGAGTGTTTATCCATTCAATTAAAGCGCTTACATAAAAGGAGCGCTTTAGCGGAGATGATTGTAGATGAATATTTTGCATATTTTGTAAAGAAAGATTGGCGCAAATTAGCAAATGTATTGAAGTGTAGTACGGAAGAGTTACAAGAAGCTGTTCATGTGATTACATCGCTGCAACCGAAACCGGGTTTGGCGTTTTCTTCGGAGAAGCCGATGTACATTGTTCCAGATATGGCGGTGAAAAAAGAAGAGAATCGCCTAGTGATTCAGATGAATGAACGTAATATGCCGAGAATTGAAATTCATTCAGAATATAGTGAGCTTCTTCATAATAGTGAAAGTGACGTTGCTTCTTATGTTTCGGAAAAATATCAGCATGTACAATGGATTATGCGTAGTTTAAAACAAAGGAAGCAAACGCTTTTAAATGTAATGGAAGTAATTATTGAAAAGCAACGTGACTTTTTTATGAATGGGCCGCAATATTTAAAGCCACTTGCACTAAAAGAAGTGGCCGAGATATTAGGTGTTCATGAGTCAACGATTAGCCGAGCGACGCGCAATAAATATGTGCAAACGCCGTATGGTTTATTTGAAATGAAGTCGTTCTTTAGCAATGCGGTAACAACTACAGAAGACGAGGCGGTTTCAACGAAGAGAGTAAAGCAGCTTATCGGAGAGTTTGTAGAGAAAGAAAATAAGAAAAAACCACTTTCAGATCAAAAGATTTCAAAAATGTTAGAAGAAGAATACGAAATTGTTGTGTCGCGCAGAACAGTAGCGAAATATCGTGAGCAGTTAAATATTCCAGCTTCTTCTCTGCGAAAAACGATTGTATAGGTGATGAACATGGAGGTTATTCTATATACAAAAGCGGAATGTGGCCTTTGCCAAAAGGCAAAAAAACTTCTGCAAGAATTGCAAGATGAATACGTATTTGATTTGAAGGAAATAAATATATATGAGGATGAACAGCTGTTAGAAAAGTATCATCTTATGATCCCTGTTGTTGAAATTGAAGGGATAGAGGTAGAATATGGAATTATTCACAAAGATGTCATAATGGACAGTATAATTCGTATAATAAGAGTTGAATAACTTTTTATCTCCTGTTACAATAATAAATGTAGCAGGGATTATTTTTTTACTCTATGCGGGACACAATATGTCACTACGGGACATATAATGACCATATAGATAATGAACCAATGTGGTGAGGAGATGCAATATGATGCGCTCATGGATTCAGTATACAAAAAAATTATTACCTGATCTGCTACCTGTTATGCAAAAGAGAATGCAAATTCTTCAGTACATCCGGTTAACGCAACCTATTGGTAGAAGAAACTTATCTGCAAGTCTTGGTATGACAGAACGAGTATTACGAAGTGAAGTACAGGTTTTGAAAGATGAAAACTTGATTCACGTCGCCTCTTCTGGAATGACATTAACAGAAGAAGGAACAGCTGTTGTTCTTGCTTTGGAAGACTTTATGAAAGAAATTTCTGGTTTGAAGGTTTTGGAAAAGCAGCTTAAGGAAACATTAGATTTGGATGAAGTTTTCGTTGTCCCTGGTGATAGTGATGAATCACCTTGGGTCAAGCTGGAAATGGGCCGTGCTTGTGTTGCTCGTATAAAAGATCGTCTAACAGCGAATAATATCGTTGCTGTGACTGGAGGAACCACGATAGCTGCCGTAGCTGATATGATGCAAATTGATTGCAAAGATCTACATATGTTATTTGTCCCAGCACGCGGTGGAATAGGAGAGAGTGTGGAGCTAGAAGCAAACACGATTTGTGCGAAAATGGCACAAAATACGATGAGTAATTATCGCTTATTGTACGTTCCTGACCACGTAAGCGGCGAGGCATACGCATCCATTGTGACAGAACCTTCTGTGAAAGAAATTCTTGAGTTGATTCGATCTTCCAATATTGTCATTCACGGAATCGGTGATGCCCTAACAATGGCGCGTAGAAGAAGTACTTTAGAAGCAGATTGGACGAAAATTAAAGAGAACAAAGCGGTCGGTGAAGCCTTTGGGTACTACTTAAATGAACAAGGTGAAGTTGTTCATAAAGTGCAAACAGTTGGCATGCAGCTTGAAGATTTACAGCATGTATCTCATGTCGTGTCAGTTGCTGGAGGTTCATCAAAAGCGAAAGCGATTCAAGCAGTAATTAAACAAGGGAACACTTCGTTACTAATTACAGACGAAGGTGCAGCAAAAGAGTTAGTAAAGGGTAAATAACCCTTAATATACATCCCCCAAGGAGGAAATTCAAATGACTAAAATTGGTATTAATGGATTTGGCCGTATCGGACGTGTGGTATTCCGCGCAGCTCTTAACAACCCTAACGTGGAAGTAGTAGCAATTAACGACTTAACAGATGCAAAAACATTAGCACATCTTTTAAAATATGACTCTGTTCACGGAACAGTAAATGCAGAAGTATCTGCAAACGGCGATAGCATCGTTGTTAACGGTAAAGAAATCAAAGTTATTGCTGAGCGCGACCCAGCTCAATTACCATGGAGCGACTACGGCGTAGAAGTAGTAGTAGAATCTACTGGCCGTTTCACTAAAAAAGCAGACGCTGAGAAACACTTAGGTGGATCAGTTAAAAAAGTTATCATCTCTGCACCAGCTTCTGACGAAGATATCACAATCGTTATGGGCGTTAACCACGAGCAATATGATGCAGCTAATCATAACGTAATCTCTAACGCTTCTTGTACTACAAACTGCTTAGCTCCATTTGCTAAAGTATTAAACGAAAAATTTGGCATGAAGCGCGGTATGATGACAACTATTCACTCTTACACTAACGATCAACAAATTTTAGACTTACCACATAAAGATTTACGTCGTGCACGTGCAGCAGCAATGAGCATGATCCCAACTACAACTGGTGCAGCGAAAGCAGTAGCATTAGTATTACCAGAACTTAAAGGTAAATTAAATGGTGGTGCAGTTCGTGTTCCAACTGCTAACGTATCTCTTGTTGACTTAGTTGTTGAGCTTGAGAAAGAAGTAACAGTTGAAGAAGTAAACGCAGCATTCAAAGCAGCAGCTGAAGGCGAATTAAAAGGTATCCTTGGATACAGCGAAGAGCCATTAGTATCTATCGACTATAACGGATGCACAAGCTCTTCTACAATCGATGCATTATCTACAATGACTATGGAAGGCAACATGCTTAAAGTTCTTTCTTGGTACGACAACGAAACTGGTTACTCTAACCGCGTAGTTGACTTAGTAGACTACATTGCTTCTAAAGGTCTTTAATTCTTAAGTTTATCAGTTATTAATGACAAAACGAGGGAGAGGGTTTGTTCCCTCTCTCTTCTTTCGTTTTATAAGCAAATGTGATAAGCTTTTGAATGGGTTTTGTCAATCCTAACTAGTCGGAGGGAAATCCAATGAATAAAAAATCAATTCGTGACGTAGATTTAAAGGGTAAACGAGTATTTTGCCGCGTTGACTTCAACGTGCCAATGAAAGAAGGCAAAGTTACAGACGAGACTCGTATTCGTGCAGCTCTTCCTACAATTCAATATTTAGTAGAGCAAGGTGCGAAAGTGATTTTAGCAAGTCATTTAGGTCGTCCAAAAGGACAAGTGGTAGAAGAAATGCGTCTAACTCCAGTAGCAGTACGTTTAGGCGAACTTCTTGGTAAAGACGTGAAAAAAGCGGACGAAGCATTCGGACCTGCTGTACAAGAAATGGTTGCAGCAATGAACGAAGGCGACGTATTAGTTCTTGAAAACGTGCGTTTCTATGCAGGTGAAGAAAAGAACGATGCAGAACTTGCGAAAGAATTTGCAGCTCTTGCTGATATCTTTGTAAATGATGCATTCGGTGCAGCTCACCGTGCTCATGCTTCTACTGCAGGTATTGCAGATTACTTACCAGCAGTATCAGGTTTCTTAATGGAAAAAGAATTAGAAGTATTAGGTAAAGCACTTTCTAATCCGGAACGTCCATTTACAGCAATCATCGGTGGTGCGAAAGTAAAAGATAAAATCGGTGTAATACGTCATCTACTTGATAAAGTTGATAACTTAATCATTGGCGGCGGACTTGCTTATACATTTGTAAAAGCATTAGGTCATGAAATTGGAAAATCTCTATGTGAAGATGACAAAATTGAACTAGCAAAAGAGTTTATCCAACTTGCAAAAGAAAAAGGTGTAAACTTCTACATGCCAGTTGATTGCGTTATTGCAGATGAGTTTTCTGAAACTGCAAACCGACAAGTTGTAGATATCGATTCTATTCCTGCTACTTGGCAAAGTTTAGATATCGGACCAAAAACAAGTGCAATTTATGCAGATGTAATTAAAAACTCTAAGCTTGTTGTATGGAATGGACCAATGGGCGTATTCGAAATGGCTCCATATGCAGAAGGTACAAAAGCAGTAGGACAAGCATTAGCAGATGCAGAAGGTACATACTCTGTTATCGGCGGTGGTGACTCTGCAGCAGCTGTTGAACTATTTGGTATGGCTGATAAAATGAGCCACATTTCTACTGGCGGCGGTGCGTCATTAGAATTTATGGAAGGTAAAGAACTTCCTGGTGTAGTTTGTCTTAACGACAAATAATTAGCAGCCAAGAAAAAGGACGGTGCAAAGCATGCGTAAACCAATTATCGCAGGTAACTGGAAAATGAATAAAACTCTATCTGAAGCAGTTAGCTTCGTAGAGGAAGTAAAAGGTCAAATCCCAGCTAGGGCGGCTGTTGATGCAGTTGTTTGTTCTCCAGCTCTTTTCTTAGAGCGTCTTGTAGCAGCTTCAGAAGGAACTGATTTACAAGTAGGTGCACAAAACATGCACTTCGAAAAGAATGGTGCATTCACTGGCGAAATTAGCCCGGTAGCACTTAGCGACTTAAAAGTAAGCTATGTAGTACTTGGTCACTCTGAACGTCGTGAAATGTTTGCTGAAACAGACGAAACAGTAAACAAAAAGACTCTTGCAGCATTTGAACATGGTTTAACACCAATCGTTTGCTGTGGTGAAACGTTAGAAGAGCGCGAAAGCGGAAAAACATTTGATCTTGTAGCAGGTCAAGTGACAAAAGCACTTGCAGGCTTAACAGAAGAGCAAGTAAAAGTAACTGTTATCGCTTATGAGCCAATTTGGGCAATCGGTACAGGTAAATCTTCTTCTGCACAAGATGCAAACGAAGTATGTGCGCACATCCGTAAAGTTGTTGCTGAAGCAGTCTCTCCGGCAGCGGCAGAAGCAGTTCGTATTCAATACGGCGGTAGCGTAAAACCTGAAAACATTAAAGAATACATGGCACAATCTGATATCGATGGTGCTTTAGTTGGCGGCGCAAGCTTAGAGCCTGCTTCCTTCTTAGGTCTTTTGGAGGCGGTAAAATGAGAAAGCCAACAGCTTTAATCATTCTTGACGGTTTCGGTTTACGTGAAGAAACATACGGGAATGCTGTAGCACAAGCTAAGAAGCCTAATTTCGACGGTTACTGGAGCAAATTCCCTCACACAACACTAACAGCGTGCGGTGAGGCGGTAGGTCTTCCAGAAGGTCAAATGGGTAACTCTGAGGTAGGTCACTTAAATATTGGTGCCGGCCGCACTGTATACCAAAGCTTAACACGTGTTAACGTTGCAATTCGTGAAGGTGAGTTCGATCAGAACGAAACGTTCCAAAGTGCAATGAAACACGTAAAGGAAAAGGGTACAGCTCTTCATTTATTCGGTTTACTTTCTGATGGCGGTGTGCATAGTCACATTGACCATATGTTTGCTCTTCTTCGCTTAGCTGCAAAAGAAGGCGTGGAGAAAGTATATCTTCATGCGTTCTTAGATGGCCGCGATGTTGGTCCGCAAACAGCAAAAGGGTATATCGATGCAGCAAATGAAGTAATCAAAGAAACAGGAGTAGGACAATTCGCGACAATCTCCGGTCGTTATTACTCCATGGACCGTGACAAGCGTTGGGATCGCGTTGAAAAATGTTACCGTGCCATGGTAAAAGGCGAAGGCCCTACTTACAAAACAGCACATGAGTGTGTGGATGACTCATATGCAAATGGTATCTATGATGAATTCGTATTGCCGTCTGTAATGGTAAATGAAGATGAAACGCCAGTTGCAACTATCAATGATGATGATGCAATCATCTTCTACAATTTCCGTCCAGATCGTGCAATTCAAATTGCGCGTGTATTTACAAACGAAGATTTCCGTGAGTTCGATCGTGGTGAAAAAGTACCTCGCATTCCAGAATTCGTTTGTATGACACACTTTAGTGAAACTGTAAAAGGTTACGTAGCATTCAAGCCAATGAACTTGGATAATACGTTAGGTGAAGTTGTTTCACAAGCGGGATTAAAACAACTTCGCATTGCGGAAACTGAAAAGTATCCGCACGTTACATTCTTCTTTAGCGGTGGTCGTGAGGCTGAATTCCCAGGAGAAGAGCGTATCTTAATTAACTCGCCTAAGGTTGCAACGTATGACTTGAAACCTGAAATGAGCATTTACGAAGTTACGGACGCTTTAGTAAATGAAATTGAAAATGATAAGCATGATGTAATCATTCTTAACTTTGCAAACTGTGATATGGTTGGCCATTCTGGGATGATGGAACCAACAATTAAAGCAGTAGAAGCAACTGATGAATGTTTAGGAAAAGTTGTAGAAGCGATTCTTGCAAAAGATGGTGTAGCACTTATTACTGCTGACCATGGTAATGCTGATGAGGAGTTAACTCCAGAAGGCACACCGATGACTGCTCATACAACAAACCCGGTTCCTTTCATCGTTACAAAAGAAGGTATTGAGCTTCGCGGCGACGGTATTTTGGGAGATATCGCACCAACAATGCTTACACTTCTTGGCGTTGAACAGCCAAAAGAAATGACAGGTAAAACAATTATTAAATAATTACTCATATAATAAAGGAGAGAAATAATATGCCAGCAATTTTAGATGTTTATGCTCGTGAAGTTTTAGACTCTCGTGGTAACCCAACTGTAGAAGTAGAAGTATACACGGAAAGCGGTTCATTCGGACGCGCATTAGTACCAAGTGGTGCATCTACTGGTGAATACGAAGCAGTAGAATTACGTGACGGTGACAAATCTCGTTACCTTGGTAAAGGTGTTCTTAACGCAGTAAATAATGTAAATGAAATTATCGCTCCAGAAATCGTTGGTTTCGACGTAACTGACCAAGCTGGAATCGACCGTGCTATGATCGAATTAGACGGCACTCCAAACAAAGGTAAATTAGGCGCTAACGCTATCCTTGGTGTATCTATGGCAGTAGCTCATGCAGCAGCTGACTATGTAGGTCTTCCATTATACCGTTACCTTGGTGGATTCAATGCAAAACAATTACCAACTCCAATGATGAACATCATCAACGGTGGTTCTCACGCTGACAACAACGTAGACTTCCAAGAGTTCATGATCTTACCAGTTGGTGCTCCAACATTCAAAGAAGCAATCCGTATGGGTGCTGAAGTATTCCATGCATTAAAAGCTGTATTACATGACAAAGGTCTTAACACAGCAGTAGGTGACGAAGGTGGATTCGCTCCAAACCTTGGTTCTAACCGTGAAGCATTAGAAGTAATCATCGAAGCAATCGAAAAAGCTGGTTACAAAGCTGGCGAAAACGTATTCTTAGGAATGGACGTTGCTTCTTCTGAATTCTACAACAAAGAAACTGGTAAATATGATCTTACAGGTGAAGGACGCAGCATGACTTCTGCAGAAATGGTTGATTTCTACGAAGATCTTTGCAATAACTTCCCAATCATCTCTATTGAAGATGGTTTAGACGAAAACGACTGGGATGGCCACAAGTTATTAACTGACCGTCTTGGCAAAAAAGTTCAATTAGTTGGTGACGACTTATTCGTAACGAACACACAAAAACTTGCTGAAGGTATCGAAAAAGGTATCTCTAACTCTATCCTAATTAAAGTTAACCAAATCGGTACTTTAACTGAAACTTTCGAAGCAATCGAAATGGCTAAACGTGCTGGTTACACAGCAGTTGTATCTCACCGTTCTGGTGAAACTGAAGATGCTACAATCGCTGACATCGCAGTTGCAACTAACGCTGGCCAAATCAAAACTGGTTCTATGAGCCGTACTGACCGTATTGCGAAATACAACCAATTATTACGCATCGAAGACGAACTAGGCGAAATCGCTGTTTACGGTGGTTTAAAATCTTTCTACAACTTAAAGAAGTAATTTCTGTAAGGTAGAATAGTATTGCTTTTACCTCCTATAAATGTGGACATCCACGTTTATAGGAGGTTTTTTTAATATGAGGAACCATTGCTAATTCTGTTATAAATACAGAAAAATCAGAATGTAAGCGCCTACCACATTGTGCCAAATTTGTCAACAAAATAAATTGAAGGTCTTTACAATTTGTACTATGATTAGTTAGGGAAATGTCAACAATCGCATAATAAAGGATGATAGATAGATGAAATTCACGAAAATTATTGTCCAAGTAGCAGCGCTTTACGTATTTTATATGATTGGAACGTGGATAGGAGGCACATTTCATCTTCCGATTCCAGGAAGTTTAATAGGGATGCTTTTGTTATTTATATTGCTGAGCTTAAACGTCCTTCCAGTAAAGTGGTTTGACTTTGGAGCAGAAACATTGGTGGATCTTATGCCATTTTTATTAGTTCCCTCAATCATTGGTTTAATGAATTATGGTTCTTTTTTTGTGAGTAAAGGTATTTCGTTGTTAATTACTGTTGTTCTGAGTACGTTTATTATTATCGTTGTAGCAGGGCATACAGGACAATACTTTGCGAATAGAAAGGAAAAAGAGATACAATGAGTATAGTAATTGGAATTGGTTGGATTATATTGACAGTGCTATTATATCAATTATCGAAGAAGATTTATGAGTGGTTTCCAACGCCGTTTACGATTCCCATGCTTGTCGCAACAGCTTTAATGATTATATTGTTAGTTGTATTTGGTATACCATATCAACAATACATGCAAAGCGGCGGGGGCTGGATTTCGAAATTGCTTGGTCCTGGGGTAGTAGCGTTTGCGATCCCTCTTTATAAACAACGCAGTGTTTTAAGAAAGTATATTATCCCAATTGTTGGCGGTGTATTGATTGGAACAATCGTTGCCATTGCAAGTGATGTGATGATTGCAACCGTTATTGGAACGGATAAAAGCTTAATTTTATCTTCCTTACCGAAGTCAGTAACGATGCCAGTAGCTATGAGTGTGTCAGAGGAAGTTGGCGGTGTACCATCGTTAACGGCTGCTTTCGTAGTAGTTGCCGGAATATCTGGAGCAATTACCGGTCCTCTTTTATTAAAATGGAGCAGAGTGACAAATTCTGTTGGGATAGGAATTGGACTTGGTTGTGCATCGCATATTATGGGTGTTATGCGTGCGATGAAAAATAATGAGAACGAAGGCGTAATCGGATCAGTAACGATGACATTAGCAGCAATCTTAACATGTTTACTAGGTCCATTATTTGCATCGTTTTTTATTTAATTTGGTGAAGTATTGGGCGTATGAGACGCTCTCGCTTTTCCAATTATTTTATGTTACATTTAAAGTAATTGAAACTTGAGGAGGCGTGTAAAGTGCATACGTTTTTATCGGTCCTGCTTATTATTGTATCGTTGTTATTAATTGTACTTGTATTAATGCAATCCAGTAAGAGCGCTGGTTTATCTGGTGCAATTTCTGGCGGTGCGGAGCAATTATTTGGCAAGCAAAAAGCACGCGGAGTAGAAGCTGTATTAAACCGCATTACAATTGTTCTTGCTGTATTATTCTTCGCGTTAACATTTGCAGTTACGTATTTACAAGTCTAAGTATAAAAGATTCGCCTTTTCGGGTTGAATCTTTTTTTATTTGCCCTGAGAATTTCTAATTAGATTATGGAAAAGAAACTATGTTACACTATGAATAGACAATATATAAATACAAATTTAAAAAACGACATAAAAGCCTTTTTTAGGGACGGACGAGAGCATCTGGCCATGCATGGAGGCGGTCAGGGCCTAGGAGGCAGAGTTAGACAAAGATGTCGGAAAATTAAAGTGGACATATATATGAAGATTACATTATAGGAAGAGAAGGAGATTGGGAAATGAAGCTAGCATCCCCAAAACCATTTACATTTGAAGCGGGAGAACGTGCAGTTTTACTATTACATGGTTTTACAGGAAATTCTGCAGATGTTCGTATGCTCGGACGTTATTTAGAGACAAAAGGCTACACATGCCATGCGCCAATTTATAAAGGTCATGGTGTACCACCAGAGCAGCTTGTACACACAGGTCCAGAAGACTGGTGGAAAGATGTAATGGGAGCATATCAGCATTTAAAAGATAAAGGATACGAAAAGATTGCAGCAGTTGGTTTATCGCTTGGCGGCGTTTTTTCGTTAAAACTTGCTTATACAATGCCAATTATCGGAGTGGTACCGATGTGTGCTCCGATGTACATTAAAAGCGAAGAAACGATGTACCAAGGTATACTAGCGTACGCACGCGAATATAAAAAGCGTGAGCGTAAATCGCCAGAGAAGATCGAAGAAGAGATGTTTGCATTTAAGCAAACACCGATGAACACATTAAGAGCACTGCAAGATTTAATTCGCGATGTGCGCAATAACATCGATATGATTTATGCACCAACGTTTGTTGTGCAAGCACGCCATGACGAAATGATTAATACAGATAGCGCAAATATTATTTATCATGGAGTAGAATCAAACTTGAAGGAAATTAAGTGGTATGAGGATTCTACACATGTAATTACGCTTGATAAGCAGCGTGATGAGCTGCATGAGGATGTATATAACTTCTTAGAGCAACTAGATTGGTAAGATCTAGTTGCGTATTTTTTACATATGTAAAAATATAAAAACCTCTTTTTTAGGATTGGCGAGAGGGACTGGCCATGTGTAGGAGCGGTCAGTGCCCTTGTTCTGCCACGCGCGAGGTTTGAAATACAGGGAGAAGACGAGAGCGGGTCTTGTTTTGTTTTCATAGCAGTGATTTGTATGTTGAAAAACCGGTATAAAAACAAGAAGGACGAGAGCAGGTTCTGTTTTGAGCAACTTATGTGTTGAAACGTTAAAATGGATTGATATAAGGCAACATCATTTATATATGGTTATCTTTTCGGATACAATATTAAATACGAGGATTTTGAAGGAGGTTTTTGTACTTGGAGGAAATGATTCAGGAGAATATCGATAAGTTGTTATCGTTTATGAAAGAGGAAGCATATAAGCCGCTTACTGTGCAAGAGTTGGAAGAAGCGTTTGGTATTGAAGATGCGGCGGATTTTAAAGAGTTTGTGAAAGCACTTGTTATTATGGAGGAAAAAGGACTTGTTGTGCGGACGAGAAGTAATCGTTACGGTCTTCCAGAGAAAATGAATTTAGTGCGCGGTAAACTCATCGGACATGCTCGTGGCTTTGCGTTTGTCGTACCAGAGGAAAAAGGGACAGATGATATTTTTATACCGCCAACAGAATTAAAAGGCGCGCTGCATGGTGATACAGTATTGGCGCGTATTAGTTCAGAGTCAAGTGGTTCGCGCAAGGAAGGGACAATTGTTCGTATTATAGAGCGCGGAACGAAAGAATTAGTTGGTACATATACAGAATCGAAAAACTTTGGCTTTGTGCTTCCTGACAATAAGCGCTGGACGAGTGATATTTTCGTTCCAAAAAATGCTTCTATGGGTGCGGTAGAAGGGCATAAAGTTGTTGTGAAAATTACAAGCTATCCGCAAGACCGTTTAAGTGCAGAAGGAGAAGTTATTCAAATTCTTGGTCATAAAAACGACCCAGGCGTTGATATTTTATCTGTTATTCATAAGCATAACTTACCGCTTGCGTTTCCGCTAGACGTAATGGAGCATGCGAACAGTGTACCAGAAACGATTGATGAAAACGATTTACAAGGGCGTCGTGATTTACGAGATCAAACAATCGTTACAATCGATGGCGCGGATGCGAAAGACTTAGATGATGCGGTTACAGTAACGAAGCTTGAGAACGACAATTACAAGCTTGGTGTACATATTGCTGATGTAAGTCATTACGTGACAGAAGGTTCAGCAATTGATCGCGAAGCCGCGGAGCGCGGAACGAGTATTTATCTTGTAGACCGTGTAATCCCAATGATTCCACATCGTTTATCTAACGGAATTTGTTCATTAAATCCAAAGGTAGACCGTTTAACTTTATCTTGTGAAATGGAAATTAATGAGCAAGGGGAAGTAGTAAAGCATGAAATTTTCCAAAGTGTGATTAAAACAGCGGAGCGTATGACGTATTCTGATGTGAAGCGCATTTTGGACGATGAAGATGAAGAACTAATGGAGCGCTATGAGCCGTTAATCCCAATGTTCCAAGAGATGGGGAAACTAGCTGCTATTTTACGTGAAAAGCGTATGCGCCGCGGAGCAATTGACTTTGACTTCAAGGAAGCAAAAGTATTAGTGGACGAAGAGGGCAAACCGACAGACGTTGTATTACGTGAACGTTCTGTTGCGGAAAAGCTTATTGAAGAATTTATGCTAGTCGCAAACGAAACGGTTGCAGAGCATTTCCACTGGATGAACTTACCGTTTATGTACCGCGTTCACGAAGACCCGAAAGAAGATAAACTAGAGCGTTTCTTTGAGTTTATTACGAGCTTTGGGTATGCGGTAAAAGGACGCGGAAATGAAGTACATCCGCGTGCGCTGCAACAAATTCTTGAAATGGTACATGGTCAACCAGAAGAGGTTGTGATTTCAACAGTTATGCTTCGTTCTATGAAGCAAGCACGTTACGATGCGGATAGTTTAGGCCACTTCGGTTTATCGACAGAGTTCTATACACATTTCACATCACCAATTCGCCGTTATCCTGATTTAATTGTGCATAGATTAATTCGCACATATATAATTAACGGAAAAGTGGATCATGAAACACAAGCAAGATGGCGTGAGGATTTACCGGATATTGCGGAGCATTCTTCAAATATGGAGCGCCGCGCTGTTGAAGCAGAGCGTGAAACAGATGAATTGAAAAAAGCAGAATACATGCTTGATAAAGTTGGTGAAGAATACGACGGAATCATTAGTTCTGTAACAAACTTCGGTTTATTCGTCGAACTTCCAAATACAATTGAAGGTCTTGTTCACGTTAGCTATTTAACAGATGACTACTATCGTTATGACGAACATCATTTTGCGATGATTGGCGAACGAACAGGGAACGTCTTCCGCATTGGTGATGAAATTACGATTCGCGTAATTAACGTAAACAAAGATGAACGCGCGATTGACTTTGAAATTGTCGGCATGAAAGGCAGTGTAAAACGACAACGAAAAGATCGCCCAGTTGTAATTGACCAGCCAAAAGGAAATAGAAGAAAACGCAGTGATCGTGATAACAATCGCGGCGGACAAGGAAAAGATTCGAGTCGCAACGGAAAACAAAATGGAAATGGAAACAAAAAGAAAAAGCCATTCTTTGAAAATGCACCGAACTTTAAGAAGAAAAAGAAAAAACGTAAGTAAGAAAGAAGCCGTATATGGCTTCTTTCTTCATATTTTGTTACAATGATACAAATGAAGGGAGGCAGCAAAGAGATGCCAAAAGGTCAAGGGAAAGTCATCGCACAAAATAAAAAAGCATTCCATGATTATTTTATTGAAGAAACATTTGAAGCAGGTCTTGTCCTTCAAGGAACAGAAATTAAGGCGATTCGTGCCGGTCGTGTAAACTTAAAAGATGCCTTTGCACGTGTGCAAAATGGTGAAGTATGGGTACATAATATGCACATTAGTCCATATGAACAAGGAAATCGTTTTAACCATGATCCGCTTCGTACAAGAAAGTTACTTCTTCATAAAAAAGAAATTTTAAAGCTAATCGGTTATACGAAAGAAACAGGTTATACGCTTGTACCGCTTAAAATTTACTTAAAAAATGGATTTGCGAAAATGGCACTTGGTTTAGGGAAAGGTAAAAAGCAATATGATAAGCGCCATGATTTAAAAGAAAAAGAAGCAAAACGTGAAATTGCACGTGTATTCCGCGATCGTCAAAAAATGTAATACAGAAATTTACAATTGCAAAATGACGATCGTGTGCTATAATAACAAATGTAAGGCCAGTTGAACATTGAAAAACAGCTCAATAGCAGCTATCACGAATATACTTCGTATGCTCCATTTCTTATATGGGGACGTTACGGATTCGACAGGGGTAGTTCGAGCTTAGGTTGCGAGTCGAGGGGATCGGCCTCGTTAAAACGTCAAAGCCTATAACTGGCAAACAACAAAACAACTTCGCTTTAGCTGCTTAATAACAGCTTTTAGCGGTTCGTCCCTCCATCGCCCATGTGGTAGGGTAGCGGACTCACTCTAAGTGGGCTACGCCGGAGTTCACCGTCTGAGGACAAAGGAAGAGAACAACCAGACTAGCAATTCGGAAGCCTGTCGATAGGCTGAAGAATTTGCGAAATGCTAATATATCGACTACACTCGTAGAAGCTTAAGTGCCGATACTTTTGGACGTGGGTTCGACTCCCACCGTCTCCACCAATACATATTTGGTGGTTTTTTTATTTTGTATGTAACAAGAAGCATAAGATGGCCGTTTTGGCCAACTTATGCTTCTTTTAGTTTACGGCCAACTTATGCTTCCAATATAAAAAATGAGTGTGGATTCTCTTGAGGTTTTATTAGATTAGGACTTGCCACCCAAATTGCCTACGTACGTTTTCCAGGAAAACTATTATCTGAGAATAATAAATATGTTGAATGCTACTCTTATTAACAATACAAAGGGAACCTGATACATTCTCATATGCAACATTGCATACAAGAATGTATTGATAAAAATGAAAGCGCTTACTATAATAAGGGTATAAAGATAAAACACATTTTAGCAACAACAAAGGGAGAGTAAATACTATGACAATCGCAATGACAATTTTAAAATTTCTAGGTGGAGCACTTCCAATAGTTCAAGGACTTTTAAAAGCATTTATGTAAGTTTACTATTTAGCAATTATTGATAAATAACTATCATACTTAAATACGCAAAAGAGGAAGAAGTTGATTTTTTTGAAAAATAGAAAAAATACTAAGGGAATAAAATTACTAGCATGTTTATCAATTGGTTTATGCACTTTTAATTATACATCTATTTCTTTCGCTGAAACACCTAAAAGTAATTCAGCTGATCAAGTAAAAAAAGCTATTGACATTGATACTGGTATAGGAAATCTAAAGTATAATAATCAAGAGGTTTTAGCAGTAAATGGTGATAAGGTAGAGAGTTTTGTTCCGAAAGAAAGTAGTAATTCAAATGGTAAATTTGTAGTAGTTGAACGTGAGAAAAAATCACTTACAACTTCACCAGTGGATATTTCGATTATTGATTCTGTGGTTAATCGCACTTATCCAGGAGCAGTACAACTTGCAAATAAAGCTTTTGCAGATAATCAACCTGATTTATTAGTGGCTAAGAGAAAACCTTTGAATATTAGTATCGACTTACCTGGTATGAGAAAAGACAATACAATTACTGTCCAAAATCCTACATATGGTAATGTGTCTGGAGCAGTAGATGAATTAGTATCGACTTGGAATGAAAAGTATTCAAACACACATACGTTACCTGCAAGAACGCAGTATACAGAATCTATGGTGTATAGTAAATCTCAAATCGCAAGTGCTCTTAATGTTAACGCTAAATATCTTGACAATTCACTGAACATTGATTTTAAAGCAGTTGCAGATGGCGAGAAAAAAGTGATGGTTGCGGCATATAAGCAAATCTTCTATACAGTAAGTGCAGAACTACCTAACAATCCATCAGATCTTTTTGATAATAGTGTTACGTTTGATGAGTTAACTCGTAAAGGGGTAAGTAATACGGCTCCACCTGTTATGGTGTCAAATGTAGCTTATGGTAGAACAGTTTATGTGAAATTAGAAACATCATCTAAGAGCAAAGATGTACAAGCTGCTTTTAAAGC